>JBMNUA010000067.1:0-10849 GCA_050945995.1 Christensenellales bacterium | reverse complement strand
CTGATTTTGATCCACGGCGGCTACCTATGAAAATCCCACAGATACGCGCTCACAAAATCCAAATCGCTGATTTCGCCCGCGCGAATCGTGCCGCTCTCGCCGTCGAAGTACGCGACCGTACCGTTTTCGATGGCGATGGTGAAGTGCAGGGTCATCTGCTGCGCGTCGCCGCGCCCGAGGACGAGGATATCGCCCGGGTGGATGTCCTCGGCGGTGAACGACTGCCGGCTGATGGCGCTGATGATCTCCCCCGGCTCGCCGATCTGCGCGCCTGCCTGCGCAAACAGGTGGCGCATCAGCCCAAAGCCGGGGAACAACCCGTCGTCGCCCGCGAAGGATTCGCCGACCATCTCGCGCGCGGACGCGGCGATGGCGGTGAGCGCCTCCTGCGTGAGCGCGTCCATCGAGCCCGCGAGCGCGTCGGATGCGCGCGCATCGGGGGAATAGACAAGGTCGATCACCTCGCGCGAGGCGTCGAGGGAGATTTCAAGCCCGTTCGCGGCGCGAAACAGCATCACCGCCGTCTCGGTATCGCGCAGATACGCGCCGTTGACCGTGCCGGGGAAGAAGCCGAGGTCGGCAAGTTTGCGCTGGAGCGAGAATACCTCGTCGCCCGTATCGCCCGGGTGGATCGCGCCGCCGCTCTCGTCGGGGACGGCGGATTCGGAGAACAGCGCGTTGTAGGTATCCGCGTCAACCGCGCCGCTGCGCGCGAGCGCGTTGCCGGACTGGAAGCGTGAGACGGCGCGCTCGGTCATCTCGCCAAAGCTGCCGGTGCGATCGCCGCGGAAGTAGCCGAGTTCAAACAGCCGCTCCTGAATCGAGCGGACGTGCGCGCCCACATCGCCCTTCGCGGCGGTCTGGGATTGTACGAACGCATCGCGGCTGATCGATTCGCCCTCGAACAGGCGGATCAGCGTGGATTCGTCGGCGGCGTCCGTCACGCCGATGCCGTTGGCGCGCTGGTACTCCGCCACCGCGCGGCGCGTGCCCTCGCCGAACACGCCGTCCGCCGTGCCCGAATAGTAGCCCAGCGCGGCAAGCGCGGACTGCACGCGGGCGATGTCGTCGCCGCGGTCGCCCGGCTCAAACCGCACGCCCTTGTAACGCTTGACAAAGGCGGTCATGTACGCCTGCCGCGTGACCGCGTCTTCGGCGTGCATCGCCTGTTGGGTGACGAGATCGGCGATGCCCGTGCGCTCAAGATCGTTCGCTGTTTGAAAATCGGCGACGGCGGAGGCGACCGCTTCCCCATATTCGTCGGTTGGCGCGTCGATGTAGCCCAGATCGCGCAGCTTGCGCGTGAGCACCATCACCGTCTCGCCGGTGTTGCCCTCCTCGAGCAGCTGCGCCGCGAACGCCGCGTGCGCGAAAAGCAGCGCTGCGAGGAGGAGGACTATCGCTTTTTTCCATTTCGTTGCCATCATTGATCCTTCTTTATGTGCGCGAGCGGGATATACCCCTCGTATTTACCAAACGAAGCATACGCCCACGCGTCCGTATGCGCAAGCACGAGCAGCTGATCGCCCGCGGAGATGCCCACGAGCGCCGCGGATTCCTCGCTCGCGCTGCGGTGGAGGAAGCTCTCCTCGACCGCCGTCGCGGGGATCGGGTTTGCGGGCACGGTGTTGCCGAGCGGTGCGGTGGGGGTAGGCGTTGGCGCAGGCGTCGCGGTTGGCGCGGGGGTTGCGGGCGGGGTGGGTGTTGCGCTTGGCGCGGGGGTTGCGCTTGGCGCGGGGGTTGCGCTCGGCGCGGGGGTGGCGCTCGGCGCGGGGGTGGCGTTTGCGAGGTACTGCCGATACACAAAGCCGATCACGCCGCCCTGCGTCTCAATGCGCGCCCAATCGCCCTGCACCGCGAGCACCTTCACCGTCGCACCATGGCGGACGGTGGTGAGGATTTTCGCGGACAGGCTGTTGCTTTTGCGCACGTTCAGGCTGGAACCGGAACTTGAAAGTTTGATGCGCGCATAGACGGCGGTGGTCGCGGTCGGGGCGGGGGTTGCCGTGGGTGCGGGCGATCCCGTGGGGGTGGGTGTTGCGCTCGGCGCGGGCGTTGCGGTCGGCGCGGGGGCGGTGATCACGAGATATTGCCGATACACAAAGCCGATCACGCCGCCCTGCGTCTCAATGCGCGCCCAATCGCCCTGCACCGCGAGCACCTTCACCGTCGCGCCGTGGCGGACGGTGGTGAGGATTTTCGCAGTCAAGCTGTTGCTCCTGCGCACGTTCAAACTGGAACCGGAATTCGAAAGTTTGATGCGTGCATAGACGGCAGCGTCCGCAGTCGGGGCGGGGGTAGGTTCGGGCGATCCCGTGGGTACGGAGGTGGTCGTCGGCGCGGGCGTAGCGGTCGGCGCGGGGGTGGTGATCACGAGATATTGCCGATACACAAATCCGATCACGCCGCCCTGCGTCTCGATGCGCGCCCAGTCGCCCTGCACCGCGAGCACCTTCACGGTCGTACCGTGGCGGATGGTGGTGAGGATCTGCGCATTCAAACTATTGCTTTTTCGGACGCGCAGGCTCAGGCTCGTGCTGGACAATTGCACCCTGCCGTAGACCGTAGCATCCGGGGTCGGCGCGGGCGTATCCGAAGGCGCGGGCGCATCCGTCGTTTCCGGGGTTTGTGTGGGAATGGGCGTGGGCGTCGGTTCGGGCTCGATGATCGCGAGATACGAGAGCATCACATACCCGCGATTCGCCCCGTATCCGATCGCTGCCCAATCGCCCTGCACGGCGTAGACATCCACCGCCGCGCCGTGTGCGATCCGCGTGACGATGCTCGCGCTCGTGGACGCCTTCGCGCGCAGATTCAAGGTGCTCGACGCATTCGAGAGCCGCACCGTCGCCTGCGCGATCGGCGCGGGCGCGTCGCCGTCCCCCGTATCGCCGTCCTCGCCGCCGTTTCCGCCGCCGATGCCCGAGCCCGAACGATCCTTGAGGCTCAGGGTTTGAAGCTGCGTGCCGGGATAGTAATATGCGAGGATCTCGGCATGCCCCATGTTATAATCCTTCGCCATCACGCGCGCGCCGCGCTGGCTGAGCCCCACGCCGTGCCCGTAGCGGCGGAAGGTGACGGTGATCATCTTCTCGTCCGCATCGACCCAGATCGTCTCGTTCGCGCCGCTGTTGATGCCCAGCGAGAACCAGTTTTCAAACGCGCCGTAGGTGGCGACCTCCGCGCTCACGCGCGCGGCGACCCTGTTTCCGCCTGCGTCAACGCTCGTTGCGTTCACGGTGAATAATAGGGCGGTGTAGAGCCGGCTCGGCGCGGCGAACTTCGGGCGGATCGGCTCGATGGATTCGATGCCGGAAATCACGATATCAGCGGCGCTTGCGCCCAAGCCGCGCGCGCGCAGCGCGTCCGCCATGCCGGAAATAAGCGCTGCATGCAGGTTCGCATCGAGCGTTTTCCCGGACAAATCCTTGTAGAAGGACACAAACTTGCTCGTCGCGCCGCTCTCCAAATCATACGGATCGTCCATCACGACGCTGTACGAAAAGCCCGAACCCCACGCGTTCTTCGTCGATTCGGTCTGCCCGCCGTTCGACGCGCTGTAATAGCAGCGCGCCAGCGAGCCGCCGTGGTAGAGCGCACGCCCGCGGGTTTCGTTGACGGCGCGTATGACGTTGGTGTGCGTGGAATTGTACCCCCGGTACACCTGATCGGACGCGGTGTCCACCACATCATAGGCGTAGGACGCGCGCCCCGCCTTTGCGCGCAGCGCGTAGTTGCGCGCCGCGATGGTCTGCGCCTTGAGGGCCTCGAGCGGGTACGAGTTCGACATTTCATAGCCGACCACGCCGTAGAGGTAGTCCTCGATGTACACGCCGAGCACCGCTTGAATCGCGCCGCCGGAGACGGTAAAGCGCAAATCGCCCGTGAACACATTGGCAAGCGCGGGCGAGGTGAACCGCACGCCGCTCGTGCCCGCGCCCCCGCGCCCGATGACGACGGAAGGCGCGGACACGCTCAGCGCGCCGCTTTTTAACGACAATTGCCCCCCGGCGATCGAGAGGCTGACGGTCGAGCCGCTGGGGATGCGAAGGGAAGAATCGTAGTTTATGTAATAATCGCAGCTCGTTGTAAACGTGATCGCGCTTGGCGAGCCGAGCCGCGTGATCTTTACGCGGATCATGCCGTCGCTGTCCGCCAGCGCGACATCCCCCGGCGCGGGCAGCGCAAAAAACACGAAAAGCAGCGCCAGCACGAGCGCCCATGTTCGTTTGATGCGGGACATCTTCATCCTCCGTATGTCGTATCATGAAAATAGGAACAATCCGCCTTCCGATGTACAGGCATATATGGATAATGATTTCGATGCAGGCGGCGCGAATCCTGCCGGGACATCGTATCGTAGGAATTTGGTCGCATTTAGGTGAATTTTGTGCACAAAAAAAGCGGAGGATCACCCTCCGCAGGAAGCCGCCTTACTCCTCCTTGGGTGCGTCCACAGGGCAAACGCCTGCGCAAGCGCCGCAGGAAATGCAGTCATCCGCATTGATGATGTATTTGTCGTCGCCCTCGCTGATGCAGTTGGTCGGGCACTCGTCGACGCACGCGCCGCAGCTGATACAATCATCCGTAATGAAATATGCCATTTCAAACACCTCCGTAAAATCCTACGGCGTCATTATACAACAAACATTTATAAATTGCAAGGATCAGATTTGACGGGCGACGGGCGGCGTGATACCATGGGGATATGAATACTATGCTGCTACACAAGGCGCGCGCGGCGATCGGAGATTGGACGCCGCTTTGCCAGGATTGCGGCGCGCTGTGCAACCGCGCCTGCTGCATGCCCGACGAGGACGGGGACGGGGGCATGTTCCTGTTCCCCGGCGAGGAAGCGCTGATCCCCGCGGGGTTTCGGATATACCGCGAGGAAGGGCTTTTCGCGCCGATTGCGATGTGCGGCGGGACTTGCGACCGGGACGCGCGCCCGCTCGCCTGCCGCATCTTCCCGCTGACGCCCGTATACCAAAATGGCGTGTGGAAGGTGCGCATGGATGCGCGCGCCCGCAGCCTGTGCCCGCTCGCGCGCTCGGGCGTGCGCGGCTTGCAACCGGAGTTTGCGCGCGCGGTGACGCGGGCGATGCGCATCATCGCCGCCGATCCCGCGGGGGAGGCGTTTTTGCACGGCTGGCAGGCGGTTGAGGAGCCGTTTCGCGCGTTCCGGCTGTAAGGGGCGGGAGTGGATCAGAGTATCTGAAGGTACATCGCCTTCAGATATTTCGTCTCGCGCGCGGCGGGCAGGATCGGGTGATCGTAGCTTTGGGTGCGGTATTCGACCATGCGCACGCGCGTTTTGGAATCGCGCGCCGCTTCATTGACCATGGTTTGGAACATCTCGCTGGAGATGTGCTGCGAGCAGGAGCAGGTGACGAGAAAGCCGCCAGGGCGCACGAGCTTGAGCGCGCGCAGGTTGATCTCCTTATATCCGCGCAGCGCGCCTTCCACGGCGGATTTGGTTTTGGTGAACGCGGGCGGATCGAGGATCACAAGGTCAAACTGCTCGCCCGCCTCCGTGCGCGCGCGCAGATCGTCAAAGCAGTTCTTTGCCTCAAACTGCACGTTTGCAAAGCCGTTGCGCGCGGCGTTTTCACGCGCGACGATGAGCGCATCCTCCGAGATATCCACGCCTATGACATGCGCCGCGCCGTACTTCGCCGCGTGCAGCGAGAACGAGCCGTTGTGGCAGAAACAATCGAGCACGCGCGCGCCTGCGCAGAAGGGCGCGATCCCCGCGCGGTTCTGCTTCTGATCGAGAAAAAAGCCCGTTTTCTGACCGTTTTTCACATCCACCGAAAAAAGTATGCCGTTTTCGTACAGATCGACCGCGTCCGGCACCTCGCCCCACAAAAGCCCGGCGCGCTGCGCCATGCCCTCGAGCCGGCGCACGGGCACATCGCTGCGCTCATAGATGCCGCGCGGCTGAACCACTTCGACGAGCAATTCCACGAGCATCTCCCGAATCCGCTCGATCCCGAGCGAGAGAATCTGCACGACGAGATAATCGCCGTATTTATCGACGATCAGCCCGGGCAGAAAGTCGGACTCCGAATAGATCAGCCGGCAGGACATGGGATCGCACAATAATTTGCGGTACGCCCACGCGTCCTCGATGCGCGCTTTGAAAAACGCGCGGTCGCACGCCTCCTCGCGCACGGTGAGCATGCGCAGCGAAATTTGCGAGGCGGGGTTATAAAACGCGCGCCCGATGTAGCCGCCGCGGAAGTTGCGCACCTCCACGATGTCGCCATTTTGGACTTCGCCCGCGACGGATTCGATCTCCGACGCGTAAATCCAGGGGTGCCCGCCGCGCACGCGGGTTTCACGGGTTTTTCTGAGTGTGACGGATACCATATCGTCCTCCGATCATAGTCTGGGTGGTATTTTATCATGTTTTGCGGCGCTTGTCGATTCCGGCGCGGGGTGGTATAATCCCATGGGGTGATTTTTTGGAAGGCAGGCGTTTGAACAAATACATCGCGGACAGCGGCTACTGCTCGCGCCGCGAGGCGGACAGGCTGATTGATGAGGGCAAGGTTTCCATCGACGGTCGCATCGCCGGGCTGGGCGAGCGCGTGACGGACGGGATGCGCGTGACGATCAACGGGCAGCCGCTCGACGGCGCGGGCGAGAAGGTGTATCTCGCGCTCTACAAGCCGCGCGGGATCGTGTGCACCGCCGATCCGCGCGAGCCAATGAACATCGTGCAGTACGTCGATTTTCCGGTTCGCATCTATCCGGTCGGCAGGCTCGACAAGGACAGCGAGGGGCTGATCCTCATGACGAGCGACGGCGACATCGTAAACAAGCTGCTGCGCGCCTCGGGCGGGCACGGCAAGGAGTACGAGGTGACGGT
Source organism: Christensenellales bacterium (assembly GCA_050945995.1). Classification (GTDB taxonomy): domain Bacteria; phylum Bacillota; class Clostridia; order Christensenellales; family Aristaeellaceae; genus RUG11247. Next base: position 3,975 of record JBMNUA010000067.1, on the reverse strand, counting down.
GGACAGACCGCTATCGCGCGAGTTTCTCGAAAAGATGCAGTCGGGCGTTGAAATCCTCGGGCGAACGACGCTCCCCTGCCGCGTGCGCCGCACGGGCGCAAAGTCGTTCAACATCGTCCTCGTGCAGGGGCTCAATCGGCAGATCCGCAGGATGTGCGAAGCGCTCGGGTACAATGTGGTGTATCTCAAGCGCATCCGGATCATGAACATCCGCATCGGCGACATGCAGCCGGGCAACTGGCGCGCGCTCACGCCGGAGGAATTGAGCGGGCTGATGCGCGCGCTCGATCCGAATCAGGCAAACGCGTAAAAAACGCCGCAGGCGCGTGCTTGCGGCGTCAGCCTATAAAAAAATCGATATCGATCAGAAGTAAGGAAGATTGCAGAACATCCTTATCAATCAAGTTTGGCGGCGTGTACGTCAAACTTGCATGTTCACAAAGAAAACGCTTGCGTTTTCGACTGGACATGGATTCCTGCCCGTCAGATTTGCGCCCGGAAATTCGTGAGAATTTTAGCAAATCGAAGACCTCTTCCTACTCGTCAAAAAACGTGCGTTTTTTGACGACCCAGCGCCGCAGGCGCGTGCTTGCGGCGTTTTTTTGTTTAGATCCGATGCAGGATCGATTCCTCGGTGGTTTCATCGAAAAAGTGGATGCGGTTGGAATCGATGGCGAGGGTCATCTCGTCGCCGGGGCTTGCGATGCAGCGCGGATCGACGCGCGCGATGATGTCGCCCTCCACGCCCGCAAGGCTTGTGTGCAGATACGTCTCCGAGCCGAGCAGCTCGACATGGCGCACCTGCGCCTCGATCGCGCTCTCGGGCGAAAGCGAGATAAACGCCTGCTCATAGTGCAAATTTTCCGGACGCACGCCCATGAGCACGGTTTTGCCGATGTAGGATTCGCTGACGAGCTTTTGCACCTTGCCGTCGGGCACGAGGATGCGGTTTTCGCCGAAAACCGCCTGCACGCGCCCGCCCAGCCGCTCGAGCCGCGCGGGGATGATGTTGATCAGCGCGCTGCCGAAGTACTCCGCGACGAAGCGGTCGGCGGGGAAATCGTAGATGTTCTGGGGCGTGTCGCTCTGGCGGATTTTGCCCTCCTCGAGCGCGACGACGCGCGTGGCGAGCGAGAGCGCAATGTTGCCCGTATGCGTGGACATCAGAAAGATGGTGCGCGTTTGCGCGTGGAAATCCTTGATTTTCAGCCGCATCCGCGCCGCCACGCGCGAGCCCATGCCGTCGAAGGGGTCGTGAAACAACACGACCTTCGCGTCGATCGCGCGCGCGCGCACCATGCCCGCGAGCAGCCGCCCCTCAGGGGGAAGCTGCGAGAAGCGCGTGTCGAGCACATGCGCGGCGTCGAGCGTCTGCGCGGCGAGCTCGATGCGGCGATTGATCTCGCGCCGCGGCATGCGCGCGCGCGAAAGCAGTTTCGTGATCTCGCGCCGGGGCGTGCCGGTGAGCGGCGCCTCGTTGATGAGGCTCGCGCCCGGAAACCCGCGCCGAAACCGCGCCACGCGCTGCTCGTGTATGTACACATCGCCCTCGTACTGCCCGCCGTAGCCCTCCGCCATGCGGATCAGCTCGGCCTTGCCGCAGCCGCTGCGCCCCACGAGCGCGACAAACTCCCCGTCGTCGATCTCGAGGTTCAGATTCTCCATTCGCGCGCCGCACTCGAGCTGCTTTGTGATATTGCGAAATACCAGACCCGCCATTGACTTCCCTCCGGCACTATTGTCCATAATATGCGTTCGGCCCATGCTTTCTGCTGAAATGCTTTTCGGAGACATGCGCCGGGAGCGCGGGCGCATCATGAGAAAGCGTTTGCGTCCACATCGCGATCTTCGCGATCTCCTCGAGCACAACCGCGTTGTGCACCGCCTCCGCCGCGTCCTTGCCCCAGGTGAACAGCCCGTGCCCCGCACAGAGCGCACCCGGCGTGTGCACGGGGTCTTTCCCCGAAAACGCTTCGATGATCGCGCGCCCGGTCGCCGCCTCGTAGTCCGCCTCGACCTCGCTTTGCGTCAAAAGCCGTGCGACGGGAATTTCCCCCCGGAAATAATCCGCGTGGGTGGTGCCCAGACACGGGATCGCGCGGCGCGCCTGCGCCCAAGCGGTCGCTGCGGGCGAATGGGTGTGCGTCACGCCGCCGATTTCTGAAAACGCGCGGTAGAGCGCGAGGTGCGTGGGCGTATCGGACGAGGGCTTGTGCGCGGAATCGATCGGCGCGCCCGTCATCATATCGATCAAAACCATCATCTCAGGGGCGAGCGCGTCGTAGGGCACGCCGCTTGGCTTGATCGCAAACACCTCGCGCGCGCGGTCGATCTGCGAGACATTTCCCCAGGTGTACAAAACGAGCCCGCGCCGATATAGTTCCATATTCGCCTCATACGAAAGGCGCTTCAATGTTATATTATCCATTTTTCCCCTTTTCTATACGCGGCTAGTTCAGCGCGTCCAGCGGCAAGGAGAAACTCACCGCGAAATCGCGCATGAAATCGTCCGCCTCGGGCAGATTCATATCTGCGATCGAAATTCGGATGCTCTCCTGCGCGGTGCGAAACTCATGGTTGCCGGACGCGTATTCCTCCAGGCACTTGACATACGCGCTGATGCGATCCGCCGCTTTCACGATGCGCCATTCGCGCGACGACTCATCCGGGAACAGAAACGGCTCATACTCCGGTCTAAGATCGGCGGGCAGGTAATCGAGCAGCTTTTCGGAGGCGATGCGCTCGATCGCCTTGTACGCGTCGCGGATGCCGGGGTTGAAGTATTTAATCGGTGTCGCCAAGTCGCCGGTTATGACCTCGGACGCCTCGTGATAGGTGGCGTAGAGCACGACGCGCTCGACATCGACCGCTATGGCGTGGCGTTTTTTCCCGATCAACGCGAGGGCGTGCGCGATCATCACCACTTGAAGCGAGTGCTCCTGCACGTTTTCCTCGCGGGTGTTGCGCCGGAGCCCCCAGCGCTTGATATGCTTCATTCGCGCCATGTACGCGAAAAAATGATGCTGCATCGCGCCATCCTCCGTAAGATTGGTTCGGTGTAAAGTATAACACCGCAAACGCGCGATTGCAACCGCGCAAACCGCGCGCGCGGTGCGCGAATCATGAAAAAAACCAAGCTTATTGGAAAAAGGGCTTTCGCGAAGGCATGGTTTTGTATTATAATGAACTGGGAAGGTCTATCGGTCGGGAGGTGCGGGTATGGGTAGGCTGTTTGGCTTCTTCACACAGGCGGGGGGGCTGTTCACATCGCTCATCACACGCCCCGACTGGCGCGACTGGCTCGACATCGCGCTGACGACGCTACTAATCTATCAGCTGATCAAGCTGCTTTTGCGCACGCGCGCAAACTCCGTGTTCAAGGGGATCGCGATCATCCTGGTGATGGCGTGGATCTCCGACCGGCTTCAACTGCACACGATCAGCTGGGCGCTGCAGCTGATCATCAACACCGGTATCATTGTGCTGGTGATCCTCTTTCAACCCGAATTGCGCCGCGGGCTCGACCAGATCGGGCGATCACGGCTGACCAAGCAGGTGTTCGGTACGCAGCGGCGGCAGCAGGCGAGGCATTCTGACCTAGTGGTCAGCGAGATGGTCAAGGCGCTGACGAACATGTCGCGAAAGCGCATCGGCGCGCTGATTGTGATCGAGCGGCAGACCGCGCTTTCCGACATTGCCGAATCCGGCACGCGCGTGGACGCGGAGATTTCCGACGCGCTGATCGAGAACATCTTCGAGCCGAACACGCCGCTGCACGACGGGGCGGTACTGATCCGCAACGAGCGCATCGTCGCCGCCGCGTGCATCTTGCAGCTCTCGGACGATCACTCGATCAGCCGCGAGCTCGGCACGCGCCACCGGGCAGCGATCGGCATGACGGAATCGACCGACGCGGTGACGCTCATCGTATCCGAGGAGACGGGCATCATCTCCATGGCGCGCGAGGGGCGGTTG
>JBMNUA010000066.1:0-11039 GCA_050945995.1 Christensenellales bacterium | reverse complement strand
TAGGGCACCATCTTGCCGCCGCGCGCGACATGGCGGTCGTAGAGCGGTGTTTTTTGTTCCATATTGTGCCTCCGTGTTGATCGATATCGCAAACGGCGCGCTATTTGCGCCAGAAGGTGTTGCAATGCGCCTTGTCCTCAATGTTGAACGCGATCATCTCGCCGAGCAGCGCATATTCGAGCGGGCGATCCCAGGGGATGCGCACCATTTCGTTTGTGTGGGTATATCCCGCGCCCAGGATCGCCGCGGAAAACCGCTCGACGCACGCGCGCTCGGGCGCGAGCGCCATGTGCTTTTTTGCCGCGCTGAAGCCCACAATGAATGTACCGTGGTCGGTGAACATCGGTTGACTCCAGGCGATTCTGCGCGAGAGCGCGGGAAACCGCGCGCCGACCCAGTCGAGCGTCTCGCGCATGCGGGCGCGGTGCGCAAGGTCGGTGATCGTCAACAGATACTGCTCGAATGTCTCCATGGCATCATCTCCAGTTCGCGTAGCCGAACAGCTCCATCATCTCGACCATGATGTCCGCCGCCTTTTCGATGTTGTCGCGCAAGTACGCGTTCGCCTCCGCCGCCTCGAAATCGCCCCGCCGGATTTCCTCGATCCGCCCGACGAGCTTCTGCGCCGCGTGCTGCCCCGCCTCGCGCGCAATCCGCGTCCACATGTTCACGCGGACGATGCCGTCCTCGGCCATGCCGCGAATCTGCTCGTTGGTCAAGCACGATGTGCCGTGGAGCACGAGCATTTTTTGATCGAGCGCGGCGGTCAAACTGCGGGCGCGCGCCTTGTCGTACTTCGCGCCGCCGACATGCGAGGTCTGCTGCTCGGTGCCCAAGTCCGCGACGAAGAAATCAACGCCCGTCTTTTGGACATACTCCTGTGCGCGCGCGCAGTAATCGTCCACCTGCGCGGCGACTGCGCCACCCTCGACATTGAGCATCTCCATGATGCCCTCGACGAGCACCTGATCGCCGTAGGCGCTGACATAATCGCGCGTCAGCGCGATGTTTTCCTCAAACGGGCGCGTCTGGCAATCAAACATCACGCTTGAGAAAAACGGCACGCCGACGGTGAGCGCCCAGCGGTCGCGCACGGGGTCCGCGTGGTCGAGGTGGGGCAGCACCTGCACATCGCGGTACGGCGCGTACTTGCCCTCGGCGAGCGCGCGCAAAACGCCCATGTGCGCGAGCAGCCCGCTGTTGGGCTCGGCGGCGTAGGTGAAGCGCTTCGCCTGCGGCATGTGCGGGTAGGTGAATGTGTTTGCGACGACGACGGGCACATCGCGCAGGTCGTATTTTTCTGCGATGCGCGCGGCGGCGAGCAGGATCGCCTCGGTGTTCCAATGGCTCGCGGTGCAGAAGATCGCAACCGACATGCCGCAGGCGCGCGCGCGTTCAAATATCTCCAGCGAGCGGTCGCGCTCGGTGATGATCGCCATATGCATACTCTCCTTTATTTACCGGTCGTAGATCGCGCAGGTCGCGCCGTACATTCGCAGGTACTGCGCGTATTTATCGGCGTATTCGGCGCGGTGCGCCGCGCGCGGCTCGATCAGCGCGCCGCGAACGACCAGCGCGTCCGTCGCCTCGCGGAAGGAATGAAACCGCCCGCACGCGAGCGCGCAGAGCATCGCCATGCCGACCGTGCCGCTCTGGTTGTTTTTCAGCGTGCGGATGGGGATTTGCAAAATATCCGCCTTGATGGCAAGCGCCTCGGCGGACGCGCCGCCGCCGCACGCCGTCAATTCGCGCATGCAAAAGCCCGCGCCTTGTAGGCATTCGAGGTTCATGCGGATTTCAAAGTTCATGCCCTCGTAGATCGCGCGGTAAATGTCCGCGCGGGTGGACGAAAGCGTCAGCCCGGCGAGCGTGCCCGTCGCCCCCGCGTCCATATGCGGCGTGCCCGTGCCCGCCAGATGCGGCAAAAATAAAAGCGGCGAGGGCGCGTTGGAGAGCGTTTCGTTGAGCGCGGCATACGCGTTTCTCCCCTCCAGCGCGCACCTGCGGGAAAGCTCCGGCTCGAAGGTGTTCAAATACCACTTGAGCGCCGAGCCCGCGGCGTTTGAAAACGCGAGCGCGACGTGCGCGCCGGGCAGCGCGTGCGGCTCGGCGCAGATGTTGGCGGCAAACATCGCGCGGAAGTTCGGCGCGGCGGGCAGGGGCGCGACCAGGCATTCCGCGCTGCCGATGCCGTCGGCGACATCGCCCGCATAGAGCGCGCCCGCGCCCAGCGCGGCGGCGATTTGATCGTGCACGCCGGAGACGACGAGCGCGCTGGGGTCGATGCCAAGCTCCATGGCGCGCGCGGGATGGATGTGCCCAATCGGCATGCCCGCGGGCACAAAGCGCGGCAGCCAGTCGCGATCGATCGCGAAGGCGCGCAGAATCTCGTCGTCCCAATCGAGCGTCTCGCGGTTGAACAACAGCGTGCGCGAGGCGAGCGAGCTGTCAATCGCCGCCTCGCCGGTGAGCATATAGGCGATGTACGAGCCGTATAGGAGCAGCTTTCGCGTGCGGGCGAACGCGTCCGGACGGCGTTTTTGCAACCACAACAGCTTCGGCAGCGTGTACATGTGGTTGATGGGCATGCCGGTTCGCATCTGGATCGCATCCGGATTGACGCGCGCGCGCAAATCGGCAAGCTCCTCGCTGCCGCGCATGTCGGTAAAAAAGATGCTGTCCATCACCGCTTCGCCGTTTTCATCGAGCAATACCGCCGCCTCGCCAAACGACGCGGTCGCAATCGCCTCGATGCGCCAGCCCGCCTTCGCGGACGCCTCCGCGAGCACCGCCTTCGCCGCCGCCCACACGTCCGACGGGCGCATCTCCACCCAACCGGGGCGCGGGAAGCGCAGGTTGTATTCGCGGCTCGCGCTGGCGAGAACATCGCCCGATTGGGTCATCACCGTCGCTTTGACGCCGCTTGTTCCGACATCCAAACCGATATACGCCATACTATAATTCGATCCGTCGATAGCCCAGATACTTCGAGAGCGCTTCGTCCATCGCGCGCGCATGCCAGCCGGCGGTGATGATCGTATGATGCCGGAAGCCCGCCTCCGCCATGCGCATCAGCTTTCTTTGAAGATCCTTTAAGTACATAACGCCGGATGTGCCGAAGAACGCGGACTCGACCGCATCATCCGTCACCTCCGCCTCCTCCACATAAAACTGCACCTCGCCGCCCTCGGTGCGCACGCCCGAGATGGTGATCTTGCCCGGGCGGATGCGCCCCACGTTCAGCCCCCACGAGCAGTTGTCGCCCTGGGTTTTGACAAACATTTTATGCTCCTCGATATTGCCCGCGCCCTCCATGAGGTCAAGCGGCAAGGGTCCGCAGTGAAACAGGATGCACTTGTCGGCCTCCGAGCCATAGTTGTTGTTGAGGTCGAGGCAGCCCACGGGCGCGTCGGAGGCGAGGTGCAGCGCCATCATGGCGACGGCGTTTGTCACATCGCTTTCGCAGGCGGCGGGGACGCCGAGCTGGTTGAACACGCCCAGCACCGAGCAGGCGGCGATTTTCAGCTCGTCCTGCAATTCGCCCCAGCAGCGGATCGCGAACGCGTCCAGCCCCATCTCGCATATGGTTTGATCGAGCGCGGCGCCGAGCTTGCCCAGCGCGAGTTTGGCGTAGGCGGGCGCGTCGTCCATGCGCATGGAGGCGGCGAGCTTGTCGAGCCAGGCGGCGACGGCGGGGTCGGCATCGTCGATCTGCCGGATGCGGTGAAACAGCGCGGAGAGATCGATCGTTTCGACGTCCACGCCGTGGCGCTCGAGCGCGATCTCGTCGAACCGGACGGATTTGAACGCCGTGGTGCGCGCGCCAAAACAGCCCAGGCGCAGTTTGCGCATGCGCGAGACGATGCGGCAGACGCTGATGAAATCGGTCAATTCCTTTTCAAATTCGGGGCTGCGCGGGTGCATGACAAACGGCATGCCGGAGGTATAGGGGTAATCCATCTGCTTGAGCACGCTTGCGAGCGCGAGTTTTCCGCAAAACGCGTCGCGGCGGTTGGCGAAGTCCATCTTCCCGATCTCGTCGGGGTACGCCTGGAGAAGCATCGGCACGCCCGCGTCGCGGATCGCCGCCTTGATGCCGTTTTCGTCGCCAAAGTTCGGCAGGCATACGATCAGCCCGTCGTACTGCCCGCGATGGTCGTTTAAGAACGCGGCGTAGCGCGCGCCCTCCTGCGTGGTCTCCACCGCGCCGTAGCGCGTCATGCCCTCGTCCGGCTCAAGCAGCGTAACGCCGCACTTCTCGGCGGCGGCGCGCATATCCGCGCGCGCCGATTCGATCACGCTGCTCGGAAAAAAGCCGCGGTTGGCGATCAATAACGCAAGTTTCAAGTGAATTCCTCCTCTGCGATACCTCGGCGCAACGCGCGCCGATCGGGCGATTGTTGGATATGTTGTGTATACCAAAATCATACACAGAAAAGGGGAATCCGTCAACCGTTGTTTCGCACGCTACGCAAGTTTCCTCTACAAGAGCGCGGGGAGTTCCCGAATATCCGAAAGCGTGAAATCAGGACGCCCGACCTCGGCGGGCGCTTCAAAAAAGCGGTTCGGCGGACACCAATAAATCGGCATGCCCGCCTCATGCGCGCAGAGGATGTCGAAGGGATGATCGCCCACATAGACCGATTCTTCGGGGGACGCGCCCGCGGCGCGGCAGGCGATGTGCAGGATGCGGGGATCGGGCTTCAAAATGCCGACCTCCTCCGAGATCGCGATGCCGTTGAAAAAAGGCGTGAGCATCAGCGCGTCCAGCACCGCGCGGATGCCCGCGTGGTTGTTGCTCGCCACGCCGAGCAGATAGCCCGCGCCGCGCAGGGCGGCAAGCACATCATGCGCGCCCGGGACGGCGGCATATTGCCCCATGCGCCGATCAAACAGTATCTCTCGGATGAGGTGCTCCGCGCCGCCTTCCGGCAGGCAGGCATCTTGGTAGATACAAACGATGTGATGAAGGAATTCCTCGTCGTCCATGCGAACGCCGGTCGCATTCTCGCGCAGAATCTGCCTTCCCTGCCAAAGCTCGCTGCGCGCATAGGCGCGCGCCACATCCTCCGCGTCCACGCGCGCGCCGCATGCCGCAAGCGCGGCGAGGATGCGCGCCGGGACGGTCGGTTGTTTGACGATGAGCGTGTTGTCCAAATCAAACAATATGCAGCGCATGTTCACCGTCTCCCCTCCCTGCGGTGCTTGCGCACCGTAAACACCGCCGACGCTGCGATCGAGAGCCCGAGCGCGATCGCGCCCGCGGAAAGCATGGTGTTCGCGCCCGCGATGGCGGCATCGGCATGCCGCCCCTGCACGATGGCGAGCATGGTGTCGTAAAGCCCGCCGCCGGGCACCATGGGGATGATGGCGACGGTCAAAAAGATGGTCGCGGGGGCGCGCAGCTTGCGCGCGAGCATCTCGCCGATCAGCGCGGCGCATGCCGAGCCGACGAACACCCCCGCCCAATGGGCGTTCAGCCACGCGCCGACCACTAGGCTCAGCGCGTAGCCCGCAACCGCCGTCAGCGACGCGGGCAATACCAGCCGCGCAGGCGTTCGGAACAACCACGCGAAAAACGCCGCCGCCCCGAAGCAGCCGAGGAGATTGACCGCCATCATGCGCCGCCCCCCATCATCCACGCGGAGATCGCAAGTCCCGCACCCGCCGCGAGCACCACCGCGCGGATCAGCGCCTCGCCCGCGCCCGCGACGCCCGAGACGAGGTCGCCGCGCATGGCATCGCGGATGGCGTTTGTCATCGCAAGCCCGGGCAATAGCGGCATCAGCGCCGAGAGGATGATGCGGTTGACATCGCCGATTGCAAATACGGAGGTGATCACAAGCGCCATGATCGCCGCCAGAAACCCGCCGACCAGGCTCACAAGCGTGGGACCCGCGTCCTCGCTCAGGCGGCTGACCACCGCCTGGGTCACAAACGCGCCCGCGCCCGCGGCGACCAGATCAAACGCGCTGCCGCCGAACATCACCGCGAACATCGCCGACGAGCCGCCAGCGATCAGCCCGCGCTTGATGGAATGCGCGCCGTCCGCGCTGCTCAGCGCGCGCAGCATCCCCTCCGCCTCGTCGAGCGCGAGCGTGCCCGCGGAGAGCTCGCGCGAGATGGCGTTCACGCGGTCGATCTTCATAAAATCCACCTGCCGACGCGGCACGCGCGAGATGACGGACTTCTCGCCGCCCACCGAGAGCATCAGCCCCGTCGGGAACGCGATGGCGTCCGATTCGTAGCCGAACGCGCGGCAGATGTGCTGCGCGGTCTCCTCCGCGCGGTAGGTCTCCCCGCCGTTTCCGAGCATGAGCCGCGCCGCCAGCTCGGCGACGCGCACCACCTGATGCAGCTGATCCTCCCGCTTGTCCATGCAAGCCACCTCCGGCGCGTACCTTTGCACTCATTATCCCCAAATGTCCGCGCGCTGTCAACAAAAACCGCCGGGCGCGGGGGATTCGCAGGATAGTAGAAATGGATTGTCCGGATGCAAAAGCTATGGTAACATGAATATGATGTAGCGTTGATTCTTTACAGATTCTGTTATAATCTTTCCAAGAAAAATGGCGGGCGGTGAAGGGCATGGAGCGGATCATAGAAGTCAGCGGGCTAAAGAAATCATATGGACAGGTGCAGGCCGTGCGCGGCATCGATTTTCACGCGCGGCGAGGCGAGCTGTTCGCGTTTCTCGGACCGAACGGCGCGGGGAAATCGACCACGATCGACATCCTGTGCACGATCCTCGAACCGGACGCTGGCGAGGTGCTCGTCGGCGGGCATCGGCTCGGCGCAGACGACGCGGCGATCCGCGGCGCGATCGGCGTGGTGTTTCAGGATCACCTGCTCGACCCGCTGCTCACCGTGGAGGAGAACATGCGCGCGCGCGGCGGGCTGTACCGGCAATCGAAATCAGCGCTGACCGATGCGGTGCGGCGCGCGGCGCGCGCAGCGGACGTGACCGATTTTCTGCGCCGACCCTACGGCAAGCTCTCCGGCGGGCAGAAGCGCCGCGCGGACATCGCCCGCGCGCTCATCAACACGCCGCAAATCCTGTTTATGGACGAGCCGACGACGGGGCTCGACCCGCAGACGCGGAAAAGCGTGTGGGAGAGCGTGCGCGCATTGCAGCGCGAGGCGGGGCTGACGGTGTTTCTCACCACGCACTACATGGAGGAAGCCGCCGACGCGGATTATGTGGTGGTGATCGACGACGGTTTGATCGCGGCAAACGGCACGCCCGACGCGCTCAAACAGCAGTACGCGAGCGATGTACTCAAAGTAGCGCCGACGGACGAGGGCGCGCTCCTTCGCGCGCTTCACGAGATGGGACATACCGGCGAGCGCATCGGCGGGCGCATCCATGTAAAACTTGCCTCCACGATGGAGGCGCTGCCCATCCTCGAGAAGCTGCGCGGCATGATCGCGGGGTTCGAGGTGTCAAACGGCACGATGGACGACGCGTTCATCGGGATCACCGGAAAGGAGATGCGGACATGAGGGCATTGATTCGGCGCAACATGCGGGTGTTCTTCCGCGACCGCGCGTCGGTGTTTTTCTCGCTGCTCGCGGTATTGATCATCATCGGGCTGTATGTGCTGTTCTTGGGCGATGTGATGGCGAGCAACCTGCCGGATATGCCGGGCGCGCGCGCGCTTTCGGACAACTGGATCATGTCGGGGCTGCTGGCTGTGACATCGGCCACCACGGTGATGGGCGCGTTCGGGACGATGGTAGACGACCGCGCGCGAAAGATCGAAAAGGACTTTCTCGCATCGCCCGTCGGGCGCGCGAAGATCGCGGGCGGGTATGTCGTCTCCTCCTTCATCGTCGGCGTGATCATGACCTTCCTCACCTTCGCGCTCGCCATCGTCTACATCACCGTGCGCGGCGGCGATATGATCGCGCCGACGGCTGCGATCAACGTGATCCTATTGATCCTGTTGTCCGCCATCTGCAACACGGCGATGGTCAGCTTCCTCGCGTCGTTTATCAAAAGCCAAAACGCGTTCGGCACGGTCAGCAGCATCCTCGGCACGCTGATCGGGTTTTTGACGGGCATCTACATGCCGATCGGCGTGCTGCCCGAGGCGGTGCAAGTTTTTATCAAATTCTTCCCCGTCTCGCACGCGGCGCTGCTTCTGCGCGGGGTGATGACGCAGGCATCGATGCAGGCGGTGTTCGCGGGCGCGCCGGCGGGCGCGGCGCAGGGGTTCAAGGAGATGATGGGCATTTCCTACCGATTCGGGGACACGATCCTGCCGGCGTACGCGAGCCTTCTGATCCTCGCGGGCACGACCGCGCTGTTCGCCTGGCTGTCCGTGCTGCGGTTCTCCAAAAAGAAAAAGTGAAAACAAGGGCTTCGCAGTCGATTCTGCGAAGCCCTGTTTCGGCATTATAGCATGGCGGCGATCTGCTCTTTCGGGCGCGCGCCGGACGCGCGGTTGACGACCTTCCCATTTTTCACGACGACCAGGGTCGGTATGCTCATCACCTCGAACGCGCCTGCCAGCTCCTGCTGCTCGTCTACGTTCACCTTTGCGATCTTCACATCCGGACGCTCCGCCGCGAGCGCGTCGAGGATCGGCGACACCATGCGGCACGGTCCGCACCAGCTCGCCCAAAAATCAATCAGCACGGGCTTGTCGGATTCCATGACCTCTTTTTGAAAATTTTCACGCGTTATGTTGACGGTCTTCATATATATTCCGCCCCTTTCGTTTCCATTGAAACCATGATAGCACACCGCAGGCGGCGCTTCCGTGACATTCTCACAGAACGCGCGGGCGGCATGCGGTAGTATGATGGAGAAAGCGAAACGGAGGGGATGGATTTGGCGAGGAGACGAAAGGCGCGCGTGGACATCCGCGCGTGCGTCGCCTGCGGCGTGTGCGCGGGCGTGTGTCCGCGCGGCGCGATCGCGGTGTTCCGCGGTCTGTACGCGAAAGTGACGGATGCGCGGTGCATCGGCTGCGCGATCTGCGAGAAGGCGTGCCCGGCTTCGGTGATCACCATGGTGCAAACCGGGGAGGACGCCGTATGAAAAAGCGTTGGTATGACTACTTATGGATCGCGTCGGCGGCGTATCTGGCGCTCGGGTTTTTCAACATACTGTTTGCGTGGCTGGGGCTGATCTGCTTTGCCGTGCCGCTGTTGATCGCTATCTTCGGCGGCGGGAAGGCGTACTGCAATCGCTACTGCGGGCGCGGGCAGCTGTTTGCGCTGCTCGGCGGGCGGCTCAAGCTCTCGCGCGGCAGGGACATCCCGCGGTGGCTCGCAAGCAAATGGTTTCGCTACGGGTTTTTGATATTTTTCTTTATGATGTTCGGGGTGATGCTGTATCGCACCTACCTGGTGTTTGCGGGCACGGCGTCGCTTACGCAGGCAGTGACGCTTTTGTGGACGTTCCGCGTGCCGTGGCATTGGGCGTATGCGCCCGGGCGCGTGCCGGACGCGGCGGCGCAGTTCGCGTTCGGGTTTTATAGCGTGATGCTGACCTCGACCTTGCTCGGGATCACAACGATGCTCCTCTACAAACCGCGTTCGTGGTGCGTCTACTGCCCGATGGGGACGATGACGCAATTGATTTGTAAAATAAAGCACGCAGGGGAGGCGGAGTAAAGGATAACGCCCGTCCGAACATTGCGTGTTCGGACGGGCGCTTGTTATTTCTTTTCAGAGCCGCACTTGCCGGCGGCGGGGCAGCCCTCGCAGCCGCTGCAGCCGGATTTACCCGCCTTATATGCGCGAATCCGCAGAAACGCGTATCCGCCCACGATGACGACCAACGCGGCGTATGCCAATATCTTTCCCAGCATTTCCATCACTCCCTATGTTAGCTCGAGCTAACTTCCGGCATCATCGTAGCACAGCGCAGCTAGGATGTCAATCGAATATTTCGCGCGCGCCTACTAAATCCTACCGAAAATCCGACAGCCCCTCCCGCGCGAGCGCGACGTAGCGGCGCACCTTCTCCCATGTGCCGACGCGGTAGACATCGCGCTGAGCGATCTCCAGTTTGCAGCCGCGCGCGCACGCGGCGGTCTTGGCGAAATGCGCGCGCACCGCATCCTCGTCGAGCCGCTCGCCCACGCCCAACAGGTTCGGGGACGGCTTTCGCAGATAGACCGCGCGGCGGTCGCGCAGCGCGTCGCCCATGTACGCCTCGTCGCACCACGGCGAGATCGAAACCTTGCGGATGTTGGATAATGTGGACAGGCAATCCGCCCAGATGCCGCTGACCGCCTCGCAGCAGCCGTAGGACACGAGCCCGAAGCGGCGCATGAGCCGCGCATAGGAAGGGAACACGAGCGATGCAAACATCGCGGGGGAAACGCCGCTCGTCTCCTGCGAATCCATGTACAGCCACATATCGGCGCGCTTCGCCGCGGGTTGTTCGGTCAGCTCGTTTGTAAAGCAATAGCTGCCCTGGCAGAGGTGCTGATCGCGCGCCGCGCTGTGCAACAAACCTTCGCGCTCGAGCATTTCAAAATACCGGTCATAATCGGACACGAGCATGTCGAGCATCTGCACAAACAGCGCGGGGCTGTCGTGCATGGCGATGTACAAATCCTCCATCGCCATGATGTGCACGATGTCCTGCATGGGCGTGGCGACAAGCGAGAAGCCGCCGGGCTGTATGGGCAGGATGTCGCCGAACAAATCCTCCAACTGCGCGCGCGATTGCTCGGCCGCCTGCCGATCCACCCCGAATTCCGAGGGGCGCAGCTTGTGGAAATCCTCCTCGAGATCGACCAAATGCGGCGTGAAACGATGCCCCAGCCCGCCCGTCTCCTCCCGCCCGACGGGGAGGGCGAAGGGGATCATCCATGTGGACGCGCGGTAGGCGAGGTGATCGGGCACGAGCGTATCGTCCTCGAACAGCTCAAAATTGACGGTGTTGCGAAGTAGCATCGTCTCGAGCGCGCGCGCCTCGGCATCCTCGCACTGCATCAAGGGCGGCAGTATGTCGCCCTCAAATGTCCACAGCTCCATGCGCAGCATCGGGCGCGTGTCGGCGCGCAGATCGCCGTGGC
>JBMNUA010000065.1:0-11107 GCA_050945995.1 Christensenellales bacterium | reverse complement strand
ATTTGATATTGTTTGATCGGAAGCATTGGGAGGAGGGGCGGCACATCGCCGGCACGGGCGTTGGACTTACGCAGATCGTAGCGAATCTGCGCGCGGCAGTTCAATTCGGCTTTGAGCTGCTCGTTCGCATCCCCGTGATCCCGGGTTACAACGATGCGGACGCGGACGCGATCGCCTTCGCCGCCGAACTGTGCGATCTCGGCATCACCCGCGCGCAGCTGCTGCCCTTCCATCCATTCGGCGAATCCAAATACGCCGCCCTCGGGCGCAACTACGCATACAAAAACGCGCCCGCACTGCATGCGGACGCGCTTTCCGATTACATCCGCGCGTTTCAATCGCGCGGCATCGACGCATTCATCTGATCAAAACGGCGCTTGCGTCGCCTCCTGCGGTCGGGAGGAGAGGTCGATAAACTTCGTATATTCGCCCCGCCAGCCGAGCTTGATCGTGCCGAGCGCGCCGTTTCGCTGCTTCGCAATGATCAGCTCGGCGATGTTTTTCTCCTCGGTATCGGGGTTGTAGTAGTCCTCGCGGTGCAAAAACATCACCACGTCCGCGTCCTGCTCGATCGCGCCGGAATCGCGGATGTCGGAGAGCACGGGGCGGTGGTTCGACCGTCCGGTGGGCGCGCGCGAGAGCTGCTGAAGCGCGATCACGGGCACGTCCAGTTCGATGGCAAGCGCCTTCAGCGAACGCGAGATGGAGGAAACCTCCTCCTGCCGGCTGCCGAAGCGCCCGCTCGCCGTCATCAGCGATATGTAGTCGATCAGTACAACGTCCAGCCCGCGTTCCAGTTGCAGCCTGCGCGCCTTGGAGCGCATCTCCGGCACGGTGATCCCGGGCGTCGCGTCCACATAGATCGCCGAGGGTCCGATTTTGATCATCGCCTCGCTCAGCCGCAGCCAATCCTCGTCGGACAACTGCCCGCGCCGCACCTTCTGCATGTCAACGAGCGCTTCGGTGCACAGCATGCGCATGGCGAGCTGCTCGGCGGGCATCTCCAGGGAAAACACCGCGGAGCATTTGCCGGCGCGGATGGACGCGTTTTCGATAAAGTTCATGCCGATACTCGTCTTTCCCATGGACGGGCGTGCGGCGATCAGCACCAGTTCCCCGCCGTGAAGTCCGGTCAAAAGATCGTCCAATTCGGTATACCCGGTGGGCACGCCCTCGATTTTGCCGTGGTTTTTGTATAATTGCTCGATCTTCTCGAAGGTCGAGATCAAAATCGGCTGGATCGGCGTGAGCTCCGCGCCGCTTTTGCGCATGGCGATGTCGTAGATCGCCTTCTCCGCCATCTCGAGGATGTCCGCCGTCTCCTGCTGCCCGCCGTAGCACTCCGTCAGGATCGATTCGCAAGCGGCGATCAGCCGGCGCAGCGTCGATCGCTCGTCCACAATGCGCGCATAGGCGGCGATGTTCGCCGCCGAGGGCACGGACGTCGTCAGCTCGATCAAGTACGCCGTGCCGCCCACGGCGTCGAGCCTGCCGCGGTGGCTGAGCTCGCCGTCGAGGGTTACAATGTCGATCGCGCGCCCGGAGGCGGCGAGCGTGCACATCGCGCTGAAAATCTCGCGGTTGGCGGGGTTGTAGAAATCGCGCTCCGCCAGCGTCTCAATGGCGATGAGCGCGGCTTCGCTCGAGCGCAGCATCGCGCCCAGCACCGACCGCTCGGATTCCGGGTGGTTGGGCGGTATGCGCGCACTCTGCTGTTGGTACTGTTCCATCTGCCGCTATGCTTCCTCTACTGTTACATTGACGATCATGCGCGTGGACACGCCTGCGGAAAGCCGCACGACGCACAGCGTCTGCCCCGCGGCGCGGATCGGCTCTTCGGGCTCAAGCTTTCGCTTGTCCACCTCGATGCCGTATTGATCCTTGAGCGCCTGCGAGATGGCGTCGTTTGTCACCGCGCCGTAGAGCTTGCCGTTCGCGCCGCCCTTCGCGGTTACGTTGACCACCTTGCCCTTGAGCTCGCGCGCCTTCTGCTCCGCCTCGAGCCGCAGCACCTCCGCGCGGTGCTTGCGCGCGGACTCGGATTTCTCGATGGCGTTGACCGCCTCGCTCGTCGCCTCGCGCGCGAGCTTGCGGGGAAGCAGGTAGTTGCGCGCGTAGCCGTCGGACACCTCGAGGATCTGATCCTTCTTGCCGGTGCCGCGGATGTCTTTGAGGAGAATCACTTTCATATCTGAATACCTCCCTCGGGAAACGCTGAATCAATCCCGTGCGCGCTGGCGGCTGCATTCCCGCCATCTCACGCCTGCAAAACCTCCGACGCAGGCAACTGCGCCTTCGGCTTTTGCAAGTGCAATCTGACGAAATTCTGCGCCATCACACACGTTCTTTCATCATTGTTTCCTTCGTATTTCTTGCTTCTATTGTTTTCCGTTTCGCCGCGATGCAAGCTGTTTGATCGCGCCCTTCGAGCCGAACATCGCCGACGCCGCGCCGTAGAACACCGCGATGTCGCCGAAGATCAGCTGCGTGATCACGATGATCAGTGCGCGCGTCCATGTCTTTGCGCCCGCCGCCTTCAACCTGCGCTCGATCGACGCCGCCGCCTGAACGCGAAACAGTAGCAGGATCAGCGCGCGCATCGTCATATACGCGGTGTCGCCGCCGGAGATGTTCTGCCAATGCAGGATGTAGGAAACGCCCAATGTCCCCAAAAGCCCGAGGATCAAATGATAGGGCGCGTGCCATTCGCCCGGCGGCACGAACGCGCCCTGCGCGGGCGGCGCTTTTTTCTCGATCAGATAGCCCGGCCATACGACCGCGAGGACCCCCGCCAGCGCGGACGCGCGCAGCAGATGCCCCGGCAAGGTCAGCGCAAGCGATGCGTGCATGCTGCCGATGAACGCGTCGAGGTAGCTGGCGCGCTGCGCCTCCGCGAGAAACCCCGTCATCAACAGCTCCGGCGTGTAGGCGGCGGGCGCGCCGGGGATCGTGTAAGCGGAGGCGAGCAGGTAATCCACCACGCCGGGGTACTCGACGGATTCGAGCGCGGCGCGCAGATACGGCGTCAGCGCGGAGATGATGTCCGTGCCGAGCGCGAGGTAGGCGATGGCGAGCGCAGCGACCACGCCCGCCATCAGCGAAATCACCGCGATGGCGAGCTGCCGGAAGAAGGGCAGCCGCAGCCGAAGGTTGCGCACGATCAGCGCGGCGGGCGCGATGAAGGCGACAAGCGCCATCCACATCCCCGTAAAATCAAACACCAGCGCGAACGCGCCGAGCGTGAGCGAGGAGCCCGCGATCACCGGGACGATGCCCGAAAAAGCGTACAGAAACGCAAGCAGCACGGGTACGATGAGTACGACCGTCGATAAAAGCGTGAGGTATGGCGACAGCGCAGCCATGAGACACGCGATCACAAGACCAAGGATCACCCGGGATTTTGCCGGGCGCGGCGCGTATGCCTGGGTCAAATGGGGCTCCTTTCTCCATGGGACGGGCAGAAATTTGCATGATTAGTATAACACATCGCCAACCATCAGGCAACCGGAAGGCGCGCAAAAAGCGGGCAGCAAAAGCCGCCCGCCCATGTCGTTCTTCGTCAGCCGAGGTGCTCGTTGAGTTTCTCGATGACCTCCCAGCTGCCGGACTCCGTCGCCATCTCGATCAGCTGCGCGACGGTGTCCTCATCGCAATATTCCGCGAGCTCCGCCGCAAAGTCGATCTCGCCGCGCCCCGCGAGCGCAAGGCAGATATCGTTTGCCGCGTCCTCGTCCGCGTGCTCGATCATCTCGCGGATGAAATCCCGGTCGCCCTTCTCCATCGCCTTGTTCATCAGCGCGGAAAAGTCAATCTCGTCCGAATACTCATCGACTAGCTCGATCACAAGATCGCGCTCGTCCGCGTCGTATGCCGCGAGGGCGATGTCGCTCGCGATGTCCTCGATCTCAAGTTCGCCAATGTGATCGTCCAAAAAACCCCAGTTGCCCGCCTGCGCGGCGGCTTCGGCAATCGCCTGCGCGTCGTCCTCCTCGAGGTCTAACTCATCCAACACCTCGCCAAGGAACGCCCATTGTTCTGCCTTCAGCGCCGCCTGCACCATCTCCGTTTTGATCTCGTCGTCCAATTCCACCTTGCCCACATGCTGCGAAATCCAATCCCAGCGCGCCTCGGCGATGGCGGCGGTGATGATCACATCCACGGTGTCCCCGTCGATCTCGTCCAAATGCTCGGCGATATAATCCCAATTGCCGGACAGCAGCGCGTCGTCCACGGCGGATTGGTCGAACTGCTCGCTCAGGTGCTCGCGCACCCAGTCGTTCATGCCCAATTCATGCGCGCGGTCGGCGATTCTGCGCTTGAGCTCGTCGTCCTCCAGCTGGTCGATGTGCGCGCCGATCCAGTCAAACCGCTCGTCCTTGAGCGCGCGCTCGAAGATGCGGCTGCGCGCCTCGGATGCGCGGCTCACGGGCTTTTTTTGTTCCTTCTCTTGCAAGTTGATGGCGTCGTCGCTCATCTGCGCGCCCACCTGCCGCGCGAACTTCAGCGCCTTGTTGATGCCCTTTGAGATGGTCTTTCCAATCTCGTCGGTCGATTTTTGTAGGATCTTCGCGGTGGGCTTCACATACTTCTCGCCCTTGGCGACCGCCATGGTCAGCGCGTCCACGACCTCTTTTTTGAGGAAAGGCGCGAGCCGGCGCAGCGTATCCCAATTGATCACGTTCTCGCTGTCAACGATCAGCTTTTCCAAGCACTCCGCGCCCACGAACGGGGCGATGCGGGAGAGCTGCTTGGGGGTGAGCGTGTTTGAATGCTTGAGCACGAACTCCTCGATCATCTCGCGGCTCATGAACGGCGCCATTTGGATGATCTTGTCGATGTCGAACTCCTCGGGGTTGATCTCGGTCTCCTGCGCGCCGTCGTCCTCGCCGCGCACGGCGTCGCCCGCTTCCTTCACGGCTTCCGCCACGCGCTCGGAGAGCCCGCTTTTGTCCAATTTCAGCTCGATGACGCGAGGGCTTTCCTCCGCCTGATCCTTCTCGAGGCGCGCCTCGATGTCGCCCGCGAGCAGTTGTTCAAGCGTAACGCCGAACATGCGCGAGATTTCAAGCAGCGTCAATACATCCGGCAGCGCCGCGCCCGTCTCCCACTTGGAAACCGCCTGATGCGAGATGTTCAGGCAGGCGGCGAGCGTCTGCTGGGTCATATTCTCCGCTTGGCGGAGCTTGGCGATTGCCTGTCCGACCACTTTATTGTCAATCATAGTTCTTCCTCCTTCAGCACGCCTGATTCATGGCGTGCAGCCGTTCAGAAATATCGATCGTGAGCAATTGTTCTATCGTAATCCCGAAATACTTGCAGAGCGCAAACAGGGTCATCACATCCGGGAGCGCGACGCCGTTCTCCCACTTGGAAACCGCCTGATGTGAAACGTAAAGGCACGCCGCCAGCGATTGCTGGGTCATCTTCATGGCGCGCCGGAGCTGCGCGATCGCTCTTCCTATCGCCAACGTGTCGGCCATTTTCATTCCCTCCTGTCCTGTTCTGCCTTTATTATACACTTTCTCACGGGAATTGCAATCAACCGCTGGTTGCATTCTACGTTAAATCATTTCCGCTTGCTAGCACTCGCGCGCAACGAGTGCCAAAAAGTGGTTGACAAGCGGCGTTTGTCCGGCTACAATATCATTATCAATTGTTGGAGGCGATATTTATGCCCGAAAAAGGCAGCATTTCCATAAATGCGCAGAACATCATGCCGGTCATCAAAAAATGGCTGTATTCCGATAAGGATATCTTCGTGCGCGAGATGGTCTCGAACGCGAGCGATGCCATCAGCAAGCTCAAACGCCTGGTGTCCATCGGCGAGGCGCAGAACGATCAGGAATACCGCGTCGATGTGATCATCGACAAGGAAGCGGGCACCATCACCTTTTCCGACAACGGCATCGGCATGACGGCGGACGAGGTCGTCAAATACATCGCGCAGGTCGCGTTCTCCGGCGCGGAGGACTTCCTTCAAAAGTATAAGCAGGACGATGGTGACAAGGGCGGCATCATCGGTCACTTCGGGTTGGGGTTCTACTCCTCCTTTATGGTGTCAAAAAAGGTGGAGATCGATACGCTCAGTCATGTTCCCGGCTCGACGGGCGTCCGCTGGGTGAGCGAGGACGGCATGGAGTACGAAATCTCCGAATCGGACCGCACTTCCCGCGGCAGCGAGATCAAACTGTATTTAAACGACGAGGACAAGGAGTTCCTCGAGCTGTGGACGCTGCGCGAAGTGCTCGAAAAGTACTGCGGCTTCATGCCCGTGCCGATCTTCCTCTCCGAGATCAAGCAGCCCGACCCCGAAAAGGATGAGCCGGACGAGCCCGCGCAGATCAACGACCCCGAACCGCTGTGGCTCAAAAAGCCCAGCGAGGTCACGGACGAGGAGTATCGCGCGTTCTATCAAAAGGTGTTCCGCGACTTTGACGAGCCGCTGTTCTGGATTCACCTGAACGCCGAGTACCCCTTCCATTTGAAGGGCATCCTATATTTCCCGAAGATCAAAAACGAGTTCACCGCCAGCGAGGGCGTGATCAAGCTCTACAACGATCAGGTGTTCGTCGCCGAGAACATCAAAGAGGTCATCCCGGAATTTTTGATGCTGCTCAAAGGCGCGATCGATTGCCCGGATCTGCCGCTCAACGTCTCCCGCTCGTTTTTGCAAAACGACGGCTATGTCAAGAAGATGGCGGCGTACATCACGCGCAAGGTGGCGGATCGGCTCACCACCGAGTTCAACACCCGCCGCGAGGACTACCAAAAGTATTGGGACGACATCCACCCCTTCGTCAAGTACGGCTGCGTGCGCGACGAGAAATTCTACGCGCGGGTGAAGAATGCGATCCTGTTCAAAACCTCGAAGGGCGAGTATTTGACCTTGGAGGAGTACCAAAAGCAGAACGGCGATGCGGAGGGCGCGGTGGTCTACTACACCTCCGACGAGAAGCGGCAGGCGCAGATGATCGCCATGTACGTCGATCAGGGGAAGGACGTCGTGGTGCTCGACACGCTCATCGACAATAACTTCGTCAGCTTCCTCGAGTACACCGAGAAAGACGCAAAAGTCAGCTTCAAGCGCGTGGACGCGGCGGCGGACGATTTGACCGAGGACGGCGAGGCGAGCGAGGACGAGCGCAAGGCGCTCGAGGGCATGTTCCGCGAGGTTACGGGCGAGAAGGAGCTGGAAGTTTCTCTGAAAGCCTTCAAATCCAACGAGATGGTCTCCATGGTGACGGTGGACGAGCAGAACCGGCGCTTTACGGAGATGTCGCGCCAGTGGGGGCGCGACATGAGCATGCCGGAGAAGCGCACGCTCGTGCTCAACGACAAGCATCCCATCGTGAAATGGCTGAAAAACGCCGAGGCGGGGGAGGTGCGAAACGCCGTCTGCGGGCAGGTCGTCGATCTTGCGGAGATGGCGCGCCAGCCGCTGGTGGCAGAGCGCATGATGGAGTTTTTGAAACGCTCGAACGAGCTTTTGACCATGCTCGTGGAATAAAATGTGAAGCACGCGCGAACAATCGCGCGTGCTTCTTTTTGATCACAGGATGGCTTTGATCTGCTCCTCGATGTGCGCAAGGCTCTCGGTCGGCTCAAACCGCGCCACCACATTGCCTTCCCGGTCGATCAGGAATTTCGTAAAATTCCACTTGATCTCCGCGTTTTTCGCGTATTCCGGGTCGTCCTCGCAGAGCATCTTGTCGAGCACCGGGGTCAGTTCGTGCTTCTCATCAAAGCCGGCAAAGCTCTTGCACGACTTCAAATGCTTGTACAGCGCCGCCGCGCCCGGTCCGTTGACCTCGATCTTCGCAAATTGCGGGAAGGTCACGCCGAACCGCCCCGTACAAAATGCGTGGATTTCGTCGATCTCGCCCGGCGCTTGGTTGCCAAACTGATTGCAGGGAAAATCGAGGATTTCTAGCCCCTGATCCTTGTAATCATGGTACAGCTTTTGAAGCGGCGCGTATTGGGGCGTGAAGCCGCAAATGGTGGCGGTGTTGACGATCAAGAGCGCCTTGCCCGCGTAATCGGCGAGCGATTTCGCGCTGCCGTCCATGTTCGTTACGGTGTAATCATATACAGACATCGGGATCCCTCCTTTGTCCTATCCGTTCGGTGGGGAAGTAAGCTGTATATCTATACCCGTCCGGCGGCGCGCCATAACACCCGGCAGAAATTCCCATCAAAAATGATCGGCGGCGAAGGTCGGCTTTTTGATGAACACCGCGTCGAGCGCCTCACGATTGCCTTTGATCTCCACATCGCCGCGCAGCTCCGCCTCGCACAGCGGCGCGTACCCCAGCGCCATCGGCGCGAGCGCGAGCTCGGATACGACGAGGTCGGCG
Source organism: Christensenellales bacterium (assembly GCA_050945995.1). Taxonomy (GTDB): domain Bacteria; phylum Bacillota; class Clostridia; order Christensenellales; family Aristaeellaceae; genus RUG11247. The sequence continues at coordinate 2,753 of JBMNUA010000065.1, read as the reverse complement.
GGCGCATCCGTCGGCTCGACGGCATCGCCCGACACGCGCCAAACGCCCGCGTTCTCCCGGAGCAGCCCGTCGCGCACCTCGATGGTGAACGCCGCGCCTTCCGGCTTTTTCATGAGCGCGAGCGCGCGCGGCGCGTTCACGATGCGCGCCATGTAGGCGTGATGCGACAGCTTTTTGATGTCATAGGGGTTGTTGACAAGCGCGCACAGGTTCACATCCTCCGGCAACCGCATCTTCACGGTCTTGTAATCCGAATCAAAGCGCGCAAGAAAGCCGAGCAGCGCGTGCAGCCCGCGCCTGCCGATAAACGCAGTGTCGGCGGCGCGTATGGTGTTCGCGCCGTCCTCCGCGATGTCCTCAAACACGATGTAGGCGCACGCGCCGTTCGCGTCGCCCAATAGATAGGAGAACCGCCGGTCTTTGTAATACGCGCCGCGCACATGGTTTCCCATCATGCCGTCGTCGCGCACGAAGGTTAGGTTGTAGCGCGCGCCAAACGCGTTGAACACCTCGGTAAACAATTCCGGCGTCTCGCCGGGATGCCAGAGTTTCGCCCAACCGCCAAAGCGAAAGCCCTTGAGCGCGGTCACGGGGAACTCATACTCCGTGTGCGTCACGGAAAGCTCGTAGCCGAACTTGCGGTAGAAGGCGTGGTTGAAGGGATATAATGTGGAGACGACCTCGCCCTGCGCGCGCGCATCGATCAGTATCTTCTCCATCATCGCGCGCACCGCGCCGCTGTTTCGGTACTCCGGCAGCGTCGAAACCGCGCCGATCCCGCCGTTTTCAATGACATGCCCGTCAAAGCGCGCGGGGAATCGATTGTTGATGATGCGCGCCATCATCGCGCCGTTTTCCGAAAACGCGCCCCAATGGATGTCCTTGAAATTCTCCTCGATCTCCTTGCGGGATTCCTCGATGGAATCCGTGCGCGCGTGAAACGCCACGAGCGAGATCAAAGACGCCTCCGCGAGTTCCTCCCTGCGCAGCTTGCGTATCTCCATATTCACACCTCCGGGAATAGTTGCTCCATCGTCCGCCCCGTGCGCTCGCCCCAACTATTGAGGATGCTCGCGCCAAAGCCGTGCAGCAGCGCGCAGGACATCATATCCATTCGCGCATGGGCGTCCCAGTTCCTGCCCGATGCCTCGATATATTCAAAAAACGCGTCTGTGTCCATGCGCGCCAGTTCAAAATACACGCACAGCCACTCCGCCGACTCGAGCCCCATGCGGCTGTCGGCAAGGTCGATCACATGATAGCGCGCGCCGTCGATGATGAGATGATCCTCCGTCAAATCGGCGTGGAGCAATGTGATGGGCTCACGCTGCATGAGCGCATCGAGGTTCGCGCGCGCCAATTCGAGAAACGCGGGATGCTCAGCGAGCGCGGCGGCGTTTTTTTCGACCATCCCCGCGCGCCCGCGCACAAACCCCGCGGCGGATAGGGGAGATGGCTGCGCGAACGGATCGGGCAGCGCGTGATAGGCGCGCGACCACGCGCCCAGCGCGCGCATCGCATGGCGGCGCGCGGCGGGGGAGAGTCCCGCCCATACCTCGCGCGCGGCGACGCCCGGCACATGCCGCGTGATGAGATACGTCCAGTCGTAACCGCCTGCTTGTAAAATGCCCTCGCCGAGCAGGCGCGGCAGCATGGGCAGCGCGCGGGATGCGCGGTACGCGCGCACCTCGGCGTAGGCGTCCGGCAGATCGAGCGGCGCGTAGAGCTTCACCACGCATTCGCCCGCGCGAAACACCGCGTGCGTGCCGGGATAGCCCGCCTCGATGGGCGCGGACGGCAGGTCATGGCGGGCGAGCGCCTGCGCCACCAAGGGCGCAAACAATTCCGTGTCGCACATGATCGCGCCCCAGTTGTGCCACCCGATGGTCTTTGGAAAACACCTCAATCGGCATGCTCCTTTCCCATAAAAAATGGGGGAGCGGCTGCTCCCCCGGACGATTGCACCGCAGGTTTGCGGAAACATTTTGAACGCCGAAAAATGCAGGGCTTGCATTTCCTGGACATCGTTTGCTCTACTGCGCGATCAAACCGCGCCGGTCAATATGCTTCTCTCCTGCTCATCCTTGAACTGGTTGGTATAGAGGTTAAAGTAGTAGCCGCGCTTGCGAAGCAGCTCGCGGTGCGTGCCTTCCTCCGTGATCTTGCCGTCCTGCACCACGAGGATGCGGTCCGCGCCGCGGATCGTCGAGAGCCGGTGCGCGATGATAAAACTCGTGCGCCCCTCGAGCGCGGTCTGTATGGCGCGCTGTATCTTCTGCTCGGTCTCGGTGTCCACAGAGCTTGTCGCCTCGTCGAGCACGAAGATCGCGGGATCGGCGATCAGCGCGCGCGCGAAGGAAACGAGCTGTTTCTGCCCCGTCGAAAGCCGGTTGCCGCCCTCGCCCACGTCGGTTTCGTAGCCCTTATCCATCGCGAGGATGAACTCCTCCGCGTCCACCATGCGCGCCGCGTCCTCGATCTCGGCGTCGGTGGCGTCGAGCCGCCCGTAGCGGATGTTCTCGCGGATCGTGCCGGAGAACAGGTGCGGCTGCTGCAGCACGTACCCAAGGTGCGACTGAAGCCACAGGATCGAGCGCTCCTTGTAGTCCACGCCGTCGATCAGTATCTGCCCCGTCGTGGGCTCGTAAAAGCGGCAGATGAGGTTGACGATGGTCGATTTGCCCGACCCCGTCTCGCCCACTAGCGCAATCGTCTGCCCCGCCTGCACGGTTAAGTTGAACCCGTCCAATACC
>JBMNUA010000064.1:0-11191 GCA_050945995.1 Christensenellales bacterium | reverse complement strand
TGCTCGCAACCGCCATGGTCGCAAACAACAGCCATGTGGGCATTGCGCCGAAGTGGATCATCACCGCCGCCGTCGCGAGCCCGCCGACGAGCACCTGCCCCTCCGCGCCGATGTTCCAAAACCGCATTTTGAACGCGGGCGCGAGCGCGATGGAGATGCAAAGCAGCGTCGCGGTGTCGCGGATCGTCACCCAGCTGCGCTTTGTCGTGCCGATCGCGCCGGCGACGATGCCCTTATAGACCTCGATGGGGTTGAGCCGCGTGAGCGCGTAGATGATCACCGCGCAGGCGCACAGCGCGAGCAATATGGCGACCAGCCGGATCAGCCACGCCTTCCACCAATCGATGGAATCGCGGCGGGAAATTTGTAGGAGCGGTTCGCGCATCGGGCGCATATCGTTGATCACGCGATAACCTCCTCCTGATTCTGCGTCATGAGCACGCCGATCTCCTCCTTGGTCGCGCTGTAACCGCTGACGATGCCCGTCACCTTGCCCGCGCAGAGCACGAGGATGCGGTCGCACAGCTCAAGCAGCACATCCAAATCCTCGCCGACGCAGACGACCGCCACGCCCTGCCGCTTCTGCTCGTTTAGCAGCCGATAGATCGTGTGCGAGGAGTTGATGTCGAGCCCGCGCACGGGGTAGGCGACCATCAAAACCGTGGGGTTGAGCGCGATCTCCCTGCCAACGAGCACCTTTTGCACGTTGCCGCCCGAGAGCTTGCGCACGGGCGTGGACACGCCGGGAGTGTTGACTTTCAGCTGTTTTACGATGTCCTCGGCGAGGTGCTTGGGCTGCTTTCGATCCGCCCAGAACAGCCCGCTGTCGCGATACGAGCGCAGCATCATGTTGTCGGTCATGCCCATCGAGCCGACCAGTCCCATGCCGAGCCTGTCCTCCGGAACAAACGACAGGCGGATGCCGAGCTTACTGATGTCCGCAGGGTCCATATTGGAGATGACCTTCTCGCCGCCCTCGGGCGGATGGTATAAAACCTCGCCCGAAGCGATGGTTTGAAGCCCCGCGATCGCCTCGAGGAGCTCGCGCTGCCCGCTGCCCGCAACGCCCGCGATGCCGAGAATCTCGCCGCCGAACGCCTGGAAGGAGGCGTTGGAGAGCGTTTGCACGCCCTCGTGGTCGGTCACGCTCAACCCGTTTACGTCAAGCCGCAGCGTTTTGTCCACCGGCGCGGGGCGCTCAATGTCCAAATCCACCTTTTTGCCGACCATGAGCTCTGTCAGCGAGGAAACCGTCGCGCGCTTGGTATCGACCATGCCCACGTCCCTGCCCTTTCGCATGACGTAGACGCGGTCGGAGATTTCGAGCACTTCGTTTAATTTGTGGGTGATGATGATGATCGCGCGGTTGTCGTCGCGCATGGAGCGCAGCACCCGAAACAGCCGCTGCGTCTCCTGCGGGGTGAGCACCGCTGTGGGCTCGTCCAGGATGAGGATGTCCGCGCCGCGGTAGAGTACCTTTACGATCTCGACCGTCTGTTTCTGGGAGACGGACATATCGTAGATTTTCATCGACGGATCGAGATCAAAACCATAGCGCGCGGTGAGCGCGTTGATTTTTTCGTATACGGATTTCATGTTGAGATTTTGGCTGCCGGGCAGCCCGAGCACGATGTTTTCGGCGGCGGTCAGCACATCCACGAGCATGAAATGCTGGTGCACCATGCCGATGCCCAGATTGAACGCGTCCCGGGGAGAGCGGATGGTGACATCCGCGCCGTTTATGCTGACTGTGCCCTCATCGGGGTAATAAATGCCGGCGATCATATTCATCAGCGTGGTTTTGCCGCTGCCGTTCTCGCCGAGTATCGCGAGGATCTCGCCGCGGTTTACCGTCAAACTGACATCCTCGTTCGCCACGACCTTCCCAAACCGTTTGGTCAAGTTCACTAGCTCGACCGCCGCTTTGCATTCCAACTGACTTCCCTCCGTCGCATCAAAAACTGCCTGTATCATACCATATGTGTGTTAGGCGGATATGAACAAGCACGCATTAAAAATTCAAACCCGCGGAACGCCTGTTACGGTGATTCCGCGGGATGGATGGTTCAACCGCGGCAGCGGAGCAGCGCACCGCCCCGCCGCAGAACGGATTACTTGTTGGTGAGGTCGGTGATGCCGTCGATGATGATGGCAAACGACGGAGCGGAGGAGAGCACGGACTCGTTAAAGCAGCCGTCGTACACATAGGGTGCAAACGAGGCGTATTCCTCGGTTTCGACAAGCGCTTCGAGCGTCATGCCGTCCACGGTGAAGGTGGTCGTGTCAAACACCTTGAACTCGCCGGCGACGAGCGCGGCTTCGACTTCCGCAACCTTTTCCGCGGTGCCTTCGGCGACGACGCCTTCGTTGAGCTCGGTGATGCTGTTCGCGCCCTCGGCGTAGCCCTGGCTCCAGTCAACGGGGATGGTGTCGCCGTTGATCACGCAGGAGGTGGCAAAGGTGTAGTAGGGCGCCCAGCTAATGGCAGCGGAGGTGAGCGCGTTGTTGGGCGCGGTGGCGATCATGGAGATGTTGTAGCCGACGATCGGCACGCCCACGGCCTCACAGGCGGTGGCGGAGCCGGTGGTATCGGCATGCTGGGAGATCAGCACGCAGCCGCCCGCGATGAGCGCCTCGGCGGCTTCCTTCTCGAGATCGAAGCTGCCCCAGGAGTTGGTGTAGGTGACCTCCATGGTGACCGACGGGCAGACCGAGCGCGCGCCGAGATAGAAGGAGGTGAAGCCGGAGATGACCTCGGCGTAGGGGTACGCGCCGACATAGCCGATGCGCGCCTCGTCTGCTGTGATTTCGCCGTTTTCGATCATTTCATTGAGTTTCAGACCCGCGACGACGCCCGAGACATAACGGGACTCGTACACGGCGGTGAAGAAGTTGTGCACATTCGCAAGCCCCGACAGCGCCGCCTGATAGCCCGTGCCGTGGCAGAACTCGACATCCGGATACTCGGACGCCGCCATGATCATGTAGGATTCAAAGTTGAAGCTGTTGCCGAAGATGATGTCGCAGCCCTGTTCGGCGAGATCGACCGCCGCGTCGTAGCAGGTTTCATCCTCCGCGATGTTCCATTTGAAGATGAGCTGATCATCCGAAAGCCCAAGCTCCTCCCGCATGGCCTTTGCGCCCTCGTAATGCGCCGCGGTGTATCCCTCGTTCTCGTCGCCCACGAAGATAAAGCCGACCTTGATGTCGGCTGCCGCCACGCCCTCTGCAAATGCAGGTGCGGACATCGCCAGGATCATCGCCAGCGCCAGGAGAAGACCGATTCCCTTCTTCATTGACCAGACCTCCTATGTGATAATACGGTTCGAGGACATAATACTACAATATATCCGGTTTGTAAAGGGCATTATACGTGCAAATACGTTAAAAATGCGAACATTCATTTGCCCGACGGTCTTATCATTCGTCATTGCCCGCGATGCGCGCCTGCATGTAGATGCCGATTTTAATCGTGTAAAACAGCCGCTCGGCGGCGGATTCGAGCAGCTGCGCCGCGTGGGCGATGGCGGATTCGAGGGTGCGCGGGGCGTCGATGATCGGCATCATCGCGGTGTGCGGCAGATCGAGGTACGCGTGCGCGCCCTCCCCCAGCCCGCCCGCGAGCGCGACCACGGGGATGCCGCGCGCGCCGCAGCGGCGGGCGATTCCGGTGGGCGCTTTCCCATATTGCACCGATTGACCGTCGAGCTTGCCCTCGCCGGTGACAACGAGATCGACGCCGTCGAGCAGCGCGTCGAAGCGCACGGCGTCGAGCACGGCGTCGATGCCAATCTCCCGATGCGCGCCCATCACGCCGATGAGCGCGTAACCCGCGCCGCCTGCCGCGCCCGCGCCGGGGAAATCGCCGGAGGGGCAGCCCGCGCCGCGCAAGACGGATTCGTAGTTGCGCATGCCGCGCTCGAGCCGCGCGCGCATCGCGGCGTCCGCGCCCTTTTGCGCCGCGTAGACATGCGTCGCGCCTGTTTCGCCGGTCAGCGGGTTGTTGACATCGCAGATCACGGTGAGGTCGTGCTTCGCAAGATCCGTCAGATCGGCGCATGCGACGGCTTCGAGATCGCCGCCGCTGCCGGCGAGCAAGCGCCCCCCATCATCATAAAACCGCGCGCCGAGCGCGCTGAGCATGCCCATGCCGCCATCGTTGGTCGCGCTGCCGCCGATGGCGATCAGAAACCGCCGCGCGCCGCGACTGCGCGCATGCGCAATGAGCTCGCCCGTGCCGCGCGAACTGGCGACGATGGGATCGAGCCGATCCACGCATCCGAGCCCAGAGGCGCGCGCCATCTCGACGACCGCGGTCGCCCCATCGTCGATGAGCCCATATTCGGCGTCGATTGCGCCGCCGAGCGGATTCGTCACGCGCGCGCCGACCGTTTCGCCACCCGCGGAATCCACGATCACCTCGAGCGTGCCCTCCCCACCATCCGCAACGGGAACGACGATGGTTTCACAACCGAGGACGCGGATGGCCGCCGCTTCGATGATGCGCGCGGCTTCGGGCGCGGTCAGAGAGCCCTTGAACGAATCGGGGGCGATGAGTATCTTCATAGCTTAAGCCTCCAATCGGGCGCGCCGGGATGCTTCGAGATCGGCGATGATGTTTGCGATGGCGTGCTCCGCGCAGGAGACGGTAATTCTGTCGGCAGCGGCTTTGACCGCCGGATGGGCGTTTTCGACGGCGTAGCCGATGTCCGCCGCTTGGATGAGCGAGATGTCGTTTTCATAATCGCCCACGCCGATGGTCAGGCGGATGCGCGCGTCGCGCGCGCGGATGGCGCGCAGGCACGCGCCCTTGCCGCTGCCATAGGCGTGCAGTTCGATGCCGCAGGTATAACTGCGGTTGATGGCGAACGCGTCCGCATATGTTGCCTGCATATATTCGCGCAGGGAAACGGTATCTTCCTCGCTTTGATGTAAGAGCACCTTGAACCACGGCTTTGTAACCGCGCCGAATACGACCGAGGGCAGTTTGCCCTCCGCCTTCACCCATTCGATCCCCTGTCCGAACGAATCGCAGAGATACATGCGCTCGGTCTGCGGGCGGGCGGCGAGCGCATCGAGAACGGGCATCGCCTCATCGGGCAAGGGATAGACCGCGAGTTTTTCAAATGTATTCGGGTCGCAGATCATGGTGCCGTTGGCGGCGATGATGGGCGCGTTCGCCTGAAGATGTGAAAATCTGCCGAAGAATTCGGGCGATCTGCCGCTGGCGAACGTGAACAGTCCGCCGTTGTCTTGGAAATACCGGATCGCAGCGGCGTTTTCGCGGGAGATGGTGGGACCGGGCACAGCGAGCGTGCCGTCAAAATCGGAGCAAATGAGAATTCCTTCAAATTTTCGCATGTTTATCCTCCATATGGCAAGATGATATCGTTTCGCGGCGCGTCTGTCAAGAATGCGGAGGGGAAACCGCGTTGACATCGCATACCGGCGGTGTTATACTTTTGCCAACATATAGCATGCAAAGAGGGGTTTTAAATGAAGCACGATCTATTTTCGCTGCGCGGGAAAGCCTGCCTAGTCACGGGCGGGAATCAGGGCATCGGCAAGGTGGTGGCGCGCTACATCGCGGACGCGGGGGCGGATGTCGCGATTGTCGATATTGCGGACGCATCGCAGGTGGCGGCGGAGATCGCCGCGGATTGCGGGGTGCGCGCGAAGGCGTATGTGTGCGATGTGACGAATGCCGATGCGGTGCGCGAGACGATTGCGCGCGCGGCGGCGGATTTTGACGAATTGACGCTGCTTTTGAACAACGCGGGCATCTGCATCCACAAGGATGCGCTCGATGTCCCCGCGGACGAGTGGTTGAAGGTGCTGGACGTGAACGTAAACGGCGTGTTCTATGTGGCGCAGGCGTTTGCGCGCCATCTCACGGCGAGCGGGAAAACGGGCAGCATCGTAAACACCGCGTCGATGTCGGGCACAATTGTGAATGTGCCGCAGGGGCAGGCGTCGTACAATGCCTCAAAGGCGGCGGTGAAGCATCTGACCAAATCGCTCGCGGTCGAGTGGGCGGGCAAGGGGATTCGCGTCAATTCCATCAGCCCCGGGTACATCCGCACGGAGATGACGGGCAATGTACGCCAGGATTGGCAGGACGCGTGGGTGCGCTCGATCCCGTTTGGGCGCATGGGCACGCCCGAGGAGCTTGCGGGCGCGGTGATCTACCTGCTTTCGGAGGCTTCGACGTACACATCCGGGCATGATCTGGTGATCGACGGCTGTTTTACGGCGATATAGCGAAGCATCCCATTGCCGCACCTATAGGTGCGGCAATGGAGCGTGTTGACAAAGTCAACACGCTCAGATTGAAGACAAAGCCCGTTCAGGCCGCTTTTATAACCTGGCTTTCCAATTGCCCATGCGCCTTAATGTCTTTGGCGAAAATCCACTTAAAGACAGTTCGAATCAGGGGCTGAATGAAGAATACCTGCGTAAACCATGCAAAAGGGAAGTTGAAGCAAAGGAGCTTCAGCCAATTTGCCAGTAGAGTCACGATGTGAAACCCGGAATAGTAGGGATAATAGAGCCATGCTGCGACAAAACTCATCATCGGGCACATCAGCGCCACAGTTGCCGAGATGATGGCAGTTTCAAACTGTACCGGATGAGTCTTGCGCGGATCAAAGACTCGTGAAGCGAGTTTAAAAGAATACGGACTTCCAACGAACATCTCAAGGGAAAATGCAAATGCAAATTCTACAACGAAAACCGCGATAATCGGCAAATAACGACCGAACATGTAAACGCCACCTTGCCTGCCAATGGCGGCCAGGACATTATCGGCCTGATTCACTGCCATAAGGATGTCGCCATTGACGACATACAGACTATAGAATACGTACGCATGGACGGTTACGATCACGGTTAACAGGGCAAAGATCATTCGCTGGAATTGAGTTCTGGGCATTTCGGCACGCTCCTTTTTAGATTCAATAAAATAGCGCACAAAAAACATGTAGGCCATACGCACTGAATAACGAAAACTCGTCCCGTAATCAGATTTACGTACATAAAGCACTACATGTGTCGTTTGCGAGCTATTTTATTGTTATCCCATTATCCCATGCTCGGGCAGTATTGTCAAGGAAACAAACGATAACAATCTGTTCTGGGAAGTTGTAAAATAAATTGCCGCAGTTAGTAGAAAAAGGAAGACCCAACCCGACAAAGCGATTACAATGAGGTTGCAAGAACAAAGCAATCGAGGTATCGAGGATGGGTCAGGAGAATCATAGCACAGGGCGGCGGAAATTTCAACAACAGAGCGTCTACAGCCTGAAAGAATTTTGATATTGACAATTACGGATGGGTGGTATATAATATAGTTCGTCGCGCGGGGATATAGCTCAGTTGGTTAGAGCGTTACGTTGACATCGTAAAGGCCATAGGTTCGACCCCTATTATCCCCACCATCAGCCCACCGATTGCGGTGGGTTTTTTCATATCACAAAACAGGAGAGGCTTGCGCCCCTCCCGTTGTTGACCCGTCACATAACATGCACATCGTTTGGTCCGAATTTTAGATATGCGCGCTCCCCCGCCTCGAACACGCGGTGACCGACGGGGTAGTTATCCATGATCGTCAACTGGGTATCCCCCACCATGATATGATAGCTTTGATACGAGCCCATGAAGCAGGAGAGCACGACCTCGCAGGGCAGCACGCCCTCCTCGCGCAAAAGTGCCGCCTCGGGGCGCAGCATGATTGAGCAAGCGTCGCCCACCGAACGGTTCGCGCGGCTATTGACCGGAAAGCGCACGCCCTCCATCTCGACCGTCACCATATCCGCCGATTTTTCGACGATCGTTCCGTTCAGGAAGTTCGCCTCGCCGATGAAATCCGCGACGAACTCGCTCTGCGGATTATAGTAAATCTCGCGCGGGCTGCCCATCTGCGCGATGACGCCCTGGTTCATGATGATGATCTGGTCGGAGATGGACATCGCCTCCGACTGGTCGTGGGTGACGTAGATCGCGGTGATACCGAACTTCTGCTGGATGCGGCGGATCTCGGTGCGCATGTACACGCGCAGCTTGGCGTCGAGGTTCGAGAGCGGCTCGTCAAACAGGAGCACGCCCGGCTCGACGATCAGCGCGCGGGCGAGCGCGACGCGCTGCTGCTGCCCGCCGGAAATCTGGTTGGTAAAGCGGTTCTCCATGCCCTCCAGCCCGACGAGCTCCAGCATCTCAAACACGCGGCGGCGAATCTCGCTTTTCGAGAATTTGCGCAGTTTCAGCCCATAGGCAATGTTGTCAAAGACGTTCATATGCGGAAACAGCGCGTAGCTTTGAAACACCATCGCGGTGTCGCGCTTGTTGGGCGTGAGCGCGTTGATCGCCTGATCGCCCAGGTAAATCTCGCCCGAATCCGGCGATTCAAAGCCCGCGATCATGCGAAGCGTGGTGGTTTTTCCGCAGCCGGACGGTCCGAGCAGCGTGACGAAATCGCCCGCCTTCAGATCGACCGAGATGGAATCGACCGCCTTAAACTCCTTGCCCGTCTTGGGGTCTTGGTATATCTTGGACACGTTTTCCAGGCGCACGCCCTTTTTCACGATGCTCATGTTGACACTCCTTTTGTGATCCGGCGATCAAATCTGCTCCTTCACCCTACGGCTCCTTCTCAAAAACGAGACCACCACGTTCATGATCGCAATCGCCGCGTACACCATCAGCATCATCAGCGTCGCATACGCGCACGCCTCGCTGAATTTGCCGCGATCGACCACGGTCATGATCTGCGGGGTGATCAGCTGATGGCGCGCGGAGATCAAAAAGATGACCGCGCTGGTCGCCGTGATGCTGCGGGCGAAGGTGGACACGAGGCTGCTGAAGAAGGAATCGCTGATGAGCGGGAGCGTGATCGAGGAGAACACCTTGATGCTGCCCGCGCCGAGGTCGTATGCCGATTCCTCAATGGATTTGTCGATCTGGTTGAGCGCCGCCACCGCCGAACGCGTGCCGATGGGCAGGCTTCGGACGATGAAGGTGATGATGATGATCGCGCTTGTCCCGACGAGGACGAGCACGCCCGAGCCCGCGATGCCCGTGATGTAGCCGCGCAGCATGGCGATGCCCAGCACCGTCCCGGGCACGGCCATGGCGAACATCGTGATAAACTCCATAAAGCCCTTGCCGAAGAACTTGCGCTTGACGACGAGGTAGGCGATGATCATAGAGAGAAACGCGGTCAGCACCGCGGCGACGAGCGACATGCGCAAGGAGTCCGTAAACGGCTTGAGCCCGCGCACGAGCACGCTTTCAAAATGCGTGGTCACGAGCGTAAAATCCCTGCCCCATTGCTTGAAAAACGCGCCGAGCGGCACGAGCATGTACATCGCGAGCACGAACACGCCGACGAACACGCAGGCGGACGTGAGCGGGATGCGCACGCCGCGATCCTCGATGCGCGCGCGGGCGCGGGACGCCTTGCCGCTGAGCGTCGCGACGCTCTTTCGCTCCAGCCAGTATTTTTCGACGATGAACAGCGCCATGCTGATCGACAATAGCACCACCGCCATCGCGGACGACGAATGCGGATCGAAATTCGATATCTGCTGGTAGATGTACGCCGCGAGCGTGGTGAAGCTGCCGCCGATCATCATCGGGTTTGTGAAATCGGCGACGGATTCGATAAACGACACGAGGAAGGCGTTGCCGATGCCCGGCAAAAGAAGCGGCAGCGTGACATCGGTGAACACGCGCCAACGGCTCGCGCCCATGTTGCGCGCGGATTCCTCGAGCGCGGGTTCGATGTTGGCGAGCAGCCCCTTGAGCATGAGATAGCAGACGGGAAAGAAGGTCATCACCTGCACAAAGAGGATGCCGTGCAGCCCGTAAATGTTGGCGTTTCGGATGCCGAGCAGATGGTAGGTCATGAGCCCGCGCTTTCCAAACACCATGATCATCGACAGCGATAGCACAAACGGCGGGGAGACGATCGGCAGCATCGAGATGATTTTGAAGATGCCGTTGAACCGCGTTTTGACATACACATCGACGTAGGCGAACAGAAAGCCGATGATCGTCGATAAAAGCCCGCTGAGCGCGCCGAGCAGCAGCGTGTTGCGCACCACCTTCATAAAGACGGAGGACTCAAACAGCGAAAGATACGCCGAGAATGTGAGCTTGACTTTGCCGAGCTCGGGGTAGGCGGCGCGGATTGTGGAGATGCGCGCGAGAACTTCCTCCTCGGTGACCTGCGGCGCGCCCTCTGCCGCCGAAGCCGCCTGCGCGAACTGGGAGGCGAGCGCGTCATCCGCTTCGATCTGCGCGAGGCTGCGCTCGATCTCATCGCGCGCGGCGGAAATCTCATCCCCCGTCGTCTTGCGGCTGCGATTGTAATGCCTGGCGTATAGGCTCGCCGCCTCGCCAAGGCGCGCGATCGATGTCTCCGCAAGCGATTCGTCCACGGCTGCGGCGTCCGTCAGATATGCGCCCGCGCCGCTGAGATCGGTGATGATCGACGATTCATCCCGCGAGAAGCTCTGCGCGAGGATCGTGCCAAGGGGATAGACAATGAACAATAGGAGAAACGCCATGACCAGTATGATCGCAAACACGACCACCGGGTCGGCGAAGAATTTTCTGCGATCCAAACGGACGCTTCTTGTTTTCGCCACCGGTTGCCACCTCATCTCGATGTAATGCCTGACGCGCGGGCGCGCGGCGCGTCGAAAGACTGCGCCGATCGATTCAAAAAGGGCTGCCGCCGTATCGATGCCCTGCAGCAGCCCTTCGCACCCGTCGATTGAATGCCGAGATTATTCTTCGGTCTTGTCCGCGTTGATCGCGCTCGTCCAGCGCTCGATCAGGTGGTTCTTATTCGCGCCTGTCCAGCTCGAATCGTAGTCGATGAGTTTGATGCCCATATCGAGAAGCGCCTGCGCGGACTCGGGGTCCTTTGCGCCCTCGACCGTCAAAAACTGCAACGAGCCGACACTCTGCCCGATTTCCTGACACTCGGGGGTCAGCGCGTATTCGATGAACAGCTTCGCCTCGTCGAGGTTTTTGCAGCCGTTGATGATCGCGGTGCCGCCTACCTCATAGCCCGTGCCCTCCGAGGGCGCGAACAGCTCGATGTTGTCGTAGCCGTCCTCCTGATACATCAGCCCCGTGTGCAGAAAGCCCACGCCGATCGCCGCTTCGCCGAGGGCGACCATGTTGG
>JBMNUA010000063.1:0-11307 GCA_050945995.1 Christensenellales bacterium | reverse complement strand
CATCCCCGATGATCTCTACCGCGCTGCGCTCCGGCGACAAGGGCGCGAGCGTCGAACGGCTGCAAACCCGGCTGTTCCACCTCGGCTATTTCGCGAAAGCGTCGAGCGTTGACGGCGATTACGGCGGGAACACCATCGCCGCGGTGCGGCTCTTCCAGGCGGAGGCGGATCTTACCGCCGACGGCACGGCGGACGCCGCCACGCTCAAGGCAATCTACCGCAGCGGCGCGCCCGCGCTCCCGTCCTCGAAAACGCCCGCCGATCAATCGAGCTCCGGCGGCGGTGACAGCGGCGGAGGCTCCAACAGCGGCGTGACGCGCATGCCCTCTGGGCTCGCGTCCACCACCACTAGCCTCGGCAGCGGCGCGAGCAGCGCTCAGAAGATCGAGTACGTCATCTACAACGCGCAGAACCAGCTCGGCAAGCCCTACATCTACGGAACCGCCGGACCGAACTCCTATGACTGCTCCGGATTGACCACCTTCGCGTTCAAAAAGGCGAATGTCTCGCTCGGGCGCTCCGCCTATGCGCAGGGCTATCAGGCGAACTCCGGCACGAAGATCGAGAGCATCTCCGATCTCAAGCGCGGCGACATCGTCTGCTTTGATACCGTCGCCGATTCCGATCTCTCCGATCACGTCGGCATCTACCTCGGACAGGGCTATTTCATCCACGCCTCGTCCGGTACGGGCAACGGAAAACAGGTCTGCATCAGCAGCCTCTCCTCCGGCTACTACAACCGCGTGTTCTCGTGGGCGCGCAGACCGCTGCAGTAGGGGAGGGGAAGGCGGGGGGGTAACGTCGGGGCGCTGCCCCGAACCCCGTTCAAGGGCTGGTGCCCTTGAAAATCCCATGCTCCGACGCTGCGCGTCGGGGAACGGAAACATAAATTATATAAGCCGTGAATCTACTCGGATTCACGGCTTTTGTCTATCGTTTTTATCTCCCGCCGCGTTAGCGGCGGTAATCGGGATTCCAAAGGGACAATGTCCCTTTGGCGGGGTGCAGGGGCAGCGCCCCTGCCGTTTCCTCCCCGCCCCCCCCCCGTCCTACACCTCGTACACCCGCTCGTCCCACACGGACACGCGCGTGCCCGTGCGCGCGGACACATAGCACGCCAGCACCAGCCGCAGCGAATCACGCGCCTCCTCGGCGGAGCAAACGGTCTCGCCGCCGCGCAGGAACGCCGCAAGCTGCTCGCCCTGGTTGTAGATGCGCTCGAAATGCCCCTTCGGGCTCGCGATCTCGCTGAGCGTCCAATCCGCGTCGCCGCTTCTGTACCACTTGAGCCCCGGCACGCCCTCGTGCGGCAGCTTCGTGCTCGGCCCGTCCACGAAATACTGCTGGATCGAGCCCTTGTCGCCGTACACCTCCGTGCCGATCTCCGCGGCGACGGTGGTAAACTGGCAGGAGATGTCCGCGATCATCCCGTCTTTGTACTTGAAAAGCGCGATCCCGGTGTCGTTTGGCACCTTGGGGTTGATCATCGAGGACATCTCGCAGCTGACCGTCTCCGGCATCCCGAAGATCCAGTTCATCATGTCGATGGGATGCGACGCGTCGTCGGCGAAGATGTCGCGGTTCAAGTCCGGATCGGCATGCCAAAGCGACTCAAAATTGCCCATGTCCTGCGTCGCGAGCGAATGGCGGCGGCGGTACATGGTGAGCGTGCCGAGCGCGCCCTCGTCGATCATTTGTTTGATCTGTATGTTCTGCGGATCGCAGCGCATCTGCCAGCCCATGGAGAAGCGCACGCCGTGCTTGCTTACCGCGTCAACAATGCGATCCGCGTCCCGCATTGTCAGTGACATCGGCTTGTAGAGGATGATGTCCTTGCCCGCGGCGGCGGCGATCTCCACCATATCCGCGTGGAACTTCGTCTCGCAGGAGACGACCACCGCCGAAATATCGCTCGCCAGCAGCGCCTCCGCGCTCTCGTAATGCTTCGCGTCCAGCTTCGCGCAGCTGTCCGCGCTTCGCGCCGGGTCGCGATCCCAGCCGCCGACGATCTTCACGCCGAGCTTCGGATGCTCGAGCCAGTTTTTCCCGTAGCCCATCACATGCCCGTGGGCGAACCCGAGTACGCCAACTTTGACCATTTTCGTATCTCCTTTGCATTGCTTGCTGTGTAAATTATACCGCATTTACCCATGTGTTACAAGCCAAAACCTGCGATTGACCACGCCGATGTTACAATCTGCGCGCGCGGATGCGAAAAGGCGGGGGAGTGCCCCCGCCTTCCGATGATACGCCCCGCGTCAGCCCTTGCCCGATTCCTCGATCGCCTTTTTGAGCGTCGTCTCGCAAAAATCGCACAGCTCGCTTGCGAACTCGGCGCTCAACGCCTCCGTCACAATGCGGCATTCCGGTCGCGTCTCGTCCGGCGCGATCCACGCCCAGCCGCCCTCGCGCCGTATCCATAGCCCGCCCTCGGTCTCGATGTCGCGGTCGTTTTCGGCGAGCGTGCGCATCACCTGCCCGCGCATATCGTCGTCCAGGCGCACCGCGCGCGTCATGCGGTGCACCTGCGGCATGGACGCGCGCCAGTCCGCGAGCGTCATGGATCGATCGATTAGCGCCGCAACCGCGAGCAGCGAAAGATGAATCCCGTCCGTCGCCGTGCGGAACTGCTCGGGATGCGCCTGCGCCAGTGCGCGCTCCCACACCGGGCGCGCCGCCCCGGCGTATTGAACCTGCGCGTCGTAGCGCGCGGCAAGCTCCTCGATCGCGCGCGTCATATGAAGCCCGCATACCAGCTGTTTTTCGCCGTGCTCGAGGTGCACCCACGCGTGTAAAAGCTGCATCTCCGGCTCGCTCAGCCGCTCATTTTCCCAGCCGAGCGTCGCGCTCGCGCCGCCGTCCTCGAGCCACACGCCGATCTCGCCCGCGCCCAACTCCATCATCTCGTCCTCCCACTCCGCGCGCATCGATAGCCCCGTGCGCTGATAGGCGCGCTCGGCGAGCGATAGGAGATACGGATCGTTTGCGTGCACCGCCACGCCGGGCGCGCCCTCGGCTTTTGCGCTAAACGCGGATGCAAGCATCGCCACATACGCGTGCTCGCTCCTGCCGGAGGAGGTCACCGGGTGCGTGATCCCGGAGAACGGCTGCGGATAATCCTGCCGCGCCATGAGCGCGCTCACCGCCCGCTGCTGGGCGATGGAGAGCCGGCAGCCGTCGGCGGCGTAGGGCGTCGCCCATTCCGTGCCCGCGAGCAGCGCGCCGTCCACTTTCATCAGAGCGAGCGCGAAGCGCAGCTGCGGCTCGGTACAGATGCCCGCGTCGATCACGCGCACCCCCTGCGCCATCAGCCCCGCGGCGCAGCCGTGCCAGATTGCCGATGCCACCGCCGACGGCGCGCGGGCGAGCAGCGCCTCGCGCGGCTTCATCTGCGCGGCATACGCCTGCGCGATCCGCAGCGCCTCCGTCGGCGTATTCGCGCGCATCGCGCCGCCCTGGAAGGCGGATGCCTGCGCCGCCGCGCCCCAGATCACATTCGCGTCGCAAACCGTCGCGTCCGGCACGCGCTTGCCCGGCCATACGGACACCCCGGGCAATAATTCCGCATCCGCGCCCACCTGCGCCCCCGCGCCGAGCACGCAGTTTTCATACGCGCTTGCGCATGGTCCCAGCGCCGCGCCGCGCGCGAGCACGCAGCCCCGCGCCTGCGCGCCTTCCTCGAGCCGCGCCTCGCTCCACAACACCCCGCGCTTGATCGTCGCGTATTCGCCCACGCGCGCCCCTCTGCCGATCACGCTGTGCGCGCCGATCTTCGCGTTTTTGCCAACCGTCGCCCCCGGCGCGATGTAGCAGGGCGATTCGATCTGCGCGCTCTCGTGGATCACCGCCGCGCGATCCGTGCGCACCCCGCCCAACTCCTCGAGCCCGGGCAGCCGGATCTTGCCCTCGAGCGCGTCCCGGCACACCTCGAGGTACGCCTCGATGTCACCGATGTCGCACCAATACCCCTCGGTCACGCAGCCGTATAGCCCGCCCTCCGCCGCCATGCGCGGGAACAGCTCGCGCCCAAAATCGTATGCCCCCTCGGGCACAAGGTCGAGCACCTCGGGCTCTAGGATGTAGATGCCCGTGTTCACCGCGTCGGAGATCACCTCGCCCCAGCCCGGCTTCTCATAAAACCGCGTGATCCGCCCGTCCGGCGCGGTCATCACCAGCCCATACGCCATGGGGTTCTTCACCCGTTTGAGGATCATCGTCGCCTTCGCCGCGTGCGCGCGGTGAAACGCAAGCGCCTCGGTGAGGTCGGCGTCCGTCACCCCGTCGCCGGAGAGCACGCAAAATGTCTCGTCCAAAAACACGCGCGCCTGCTTCACCCCGCCCGCCGTCCCCAGCGGCGTGCGCTCCGTGTAGTACCGAAGGTTCACCCCAAACGCCGCGCCGTCGCCAAAATAATCCGAGATGCGCTCCGGCAAGTACCCCAGCGTGACGGCGGCATCCGTCACCCCGTGCCGCGCGAGCAGCCCCAGCGCGTACTCCATCACGGGCTTGTCGATCAGCCGCATCATCGGCTTCGGACAATCGCAGGTGAGCGGGCGCAGCCGCGTGCCCTCACCGCCCGCCATGATGATCGCTTTCATATCCAACCTCCATCATATGCGAAAGCACAAAAAATACCGCATCGATTCATGCGGTATTCAACGGAGGCGAAAGGCGGGTGTTCGCCCGCCTCCCTTGGCACCGCATCAATATCTATGCGGTATTTTGCCCGTTATTGTGGATGTTCATACCATTCTTCGGTTTATAGGATGTATTTTTTCACATCTTTCGCCTGTATTTCGTCGGCAAGCTGGTTTCGCACATACTGGTCGTCCACCTCAACCCGCACCTCGGGCGCGTCGCCGCCGCCCGCGTTGAAGGCGATGTCGCTTAAAATGCGCTCAAGGATGGTGTGCAGCCGCCGCGCGCCGATGTTCTCGCCCGATTCGTTCGCCTGCCACGCGAACTGCGCGATCTCGCGGATCGCCTCCTCGTCAAACGAGAGCGTCACATTGTCCACGCCCAACAGCAGCTGATACTGGCGGATGAGCGCGTTTTCCGGCTGCGTGAGGATGCGCGCGTAGTCCTCCGCCGAGAGCGGCTTCAAATCCACGCGCACGGGGAACCGCCCCTGCAACTCGGGGATCAAGTCCGACACCTTTGAGATGTGAAACGCGCCCGCGGCGATGAAGAGTATGTGGTCGGTCTTCACCGGACCGTACTTCGTGTTCACCGTCGAGCCCTCGACAATCGGCAGGATGTCCCGCTGCACGCCCTCGCGCGACACGTCCGGACCGCCCGACGTGCCGCCGCGCCCGGCGACCTTGTCGATCTCGTCGATGAACACAATGCCGTCCTGCTCCGCGCGGCTGATCGCCTCGGCGTACACCGCGTCCATGTCGATCATGTTCTGCTCTTCCTCGGCGAGCAATATCCGGCGCGCCTCGCGCACCTTCACGCGCCGCATCTTCGTGCGCTTGGGCATGATCGAGCCGAGCATGTCGCCCATGTTCAGGTCGGTTCCGGGGATCTCGCCCATCGGTGCGGACTCCTCCACCTCGATCTCGACGATCTGATCCTCCAGCTCCCCGCGCTTCAACTGCTCGCGCACGCCGCCCACGCGCACGGCGAGCATCTCGCGCTCCTCCGGCGGCAGATCCGGCTCCTTGGGGCGGTTTCCGAGCAATATGTCGATGGGGTTTGACTTTTTCGCCTTCTGCGGGCGCGCGATCAAATCGGCGAGCTTCTCCTCGACAATCGCCTCCGCGCCCGCGCGGATGTGCGAGATGTGCTGCTCTTTGACCAGCCGGATCGCCGCCTCGAGCAAATCGCGCACGATCGACTCGACGTCGCGCCCCACATAGCCGACCTCCGTAAACTTCGTCGCCTCCACCTTCACAAACGGCGCGTCCACCAGCTTCGCCAGCCGGCGCGCAATCTCCGTCTTTCCGACGCCCGTCGGACCGACCATTAGGATGTTCTTGGGCGTCACCTCGTCTCGGATGTCGCCCGGCAGCATCGCGCGGCGGTAGCGGTTGCGCAGCGCCACCGCGACGGCGCGCTTCGCCGCATCCTGCCCGATGATGAATCGATCGAGTTCCCGCACGATCTCGCGGGGGGTAAGCATCAGCATCGCGCCCCTCCTCAAACCGTCTCAACGGTGATGTTGTCGTTTGTGTATACGCAGATTTCCGCCGCGAGTTGAAGCGCCTTCTGCGCGATGTCCGCCGCCGAAAGATCCGTGTTCTCGTACAAGGCGCGCGCCGCGGCAAGCGCGTAGCTCCCGCCCGAGCCGATCGCCAGCACCCCGCCGTCGGGCTCGATCACCTCGCCCGTGCCCGAAACCAGCATCAGGTTGTCCGCGTCCGCGCAGATCAGCATCGCCTCGAGCCGGCGCATCGCGCGGTCGGTGCGCCAATCCTGCGCAAGCTCGACCGCCGCACGCGGCAAGTTCCCGGAATACTGCGTCAATTTGTCCTCGAACTTTTCGCATAGCGCGAACGCGTCGGCGACCGCGCCCGCAAACCCGATGACCACCTTGCCGCCGAATATCCTGCGCACCTTCTTCGCCGTGCCCTTCATGATCACGCTCTCGCTCATCGTCACCTGCCCGTCGCCGGCGATGGCGGTCACCCCGTCGCGCCTGACGGCGCATATGGTCGTTGCTTTGAACATCAGTTTATCTCCTTGCATATGGCGTCGATCGTCTCGAGCGCGCATGCGCTCAACTGCTCGTAGCGCAGCTTCTTGCCGCGCACGCGCACGGGCAATGGATCGAGGATTCCAAAGTTTGCGTTCATGGGCTGGAAATCGCGGCTCGGCGCCGTCACATGCCGCGCGAGCGCGCCGAGCAGCGTCCGCCCCGTAAAATCCGGCTCGGGCAGCCCCTGCATGTGTTGAAATAGCCCGATCGCCGCGACCAGCCCGGACGCCGCCGATTCCACATACCCTTCCACGCCCGAAAACTGCCCCGCAAAGCGGATGCGCGCATCCGCCTGCCATGCGTAGTTCGCGGACAGTACCTCCGGGCTGTTTAAGTAGGTGTTCTTGTGCATCACGCCGTAGCGCGCAAAGTCCGCGCGCGCAAGCCCCGGGATCATCGAAAACACGCGCTTCTGTTCGCCGAATTTCAGCCGCGTCTGAAACCCCACGAGGTTGTAGAGCGTGCCCGCCGCGTTCTCCTGGCGCAGCTGCACCACCGCATGCGGCTCGCGCCCCGTGCGCGGGTCAACAAGCCCCACGGGCTTGAGCGGACCGAAGGCGAGCGTCTGCCGCCCGCGCCCGGCGAGGATCTCCACCGCCAGGCAGCCCTCAAACACCAAGTTTTTTTCAAAATCGCGCAGCTCGGCAAGCTCGGCTGTGACGAGCGCGTCGTAGAACGCGTCGTACTCCTCGCGCGTCATCGGGCAGTTGATGTAATCCGAACCCTTGCCGTAGCGCGACGCGCGAAACGCTTTGTCCATGTCGATGGATTCGGCGGTCACGATCGGCGCGGCGGCGTCGAAGAAGTTGAGCGCGCGCATGCCCGGAAGCGTCGTCAGCGCATCTGTCAGCGCGGGGTCGGTCAACGGGCCCGTCGCGATGATTGCCGGCGCGTCCGGCAAACTGTCCACAAGCGCCGTTTCCACATGGATGTTGGGGTGCGCAGCAATCGCGCGCGTCACTTCCTGTGCGAATTCGTCACGATCCACCGCAAGCGCCGCGCCCGCGGGCACGCGCGTTTTTTCGGCGGCGGCGATGATGAGCGAGCCAAGCCGCTTCATCTCCGCCTTCAAAAGCCCCGACGCGTTCGTCAGATGCTCCGCCTTGAGCGAGTTGGAGCACACAAGCTCCGCCATGTGCGCGGATGTATGTGCGGGCGAGCGTTTCTTGGGCTTCATGTCGCAAAGCCGCACCCGCGCGCCCCGGTTCGCCAACTGCCATGCCGCCTCGCAGCCCGCGAGCCCCGCGCCGACGACGGTCACATCAGTCGTCATCCTGCCCTCCGGAGAGATCCACCTCCACGCGGTGGCGGCAGGTTTCGTTCACGCACACATGAAACGTGGTGTCCTTCGCGCCGCGCTTGAGCACCATGCGCGAGTCGCACACCGGGCATTTCGCGGCGACGGGTCTGTCCCAGGACACGAAATCGCAATCCGGGTACTTCTCGCAGCCGTAGAATTTGCGACCCTTTCGGCTCACGCGCTCGAGCAGCTGCGCCCCGCACTTCGGGCAGTCCACGCCGATCATGCTCGGCAGCGCCATGGTGTTGCGGCAGGCGGGGAAGTTGGGGCAGGCGAGGAACTTGCCGTAGCGGCTCATCTTGTAGACCATCATCGCGCCGCACTTGTCGCACGGCACATCCGACACCTGATCCTCGATGGAAACCTTCTCGATGCTCTCCTCCGCCTTCTTCAGCGTCTTTTCAAACGGACCGTAGAACGTGGAGATGATGTCCTTCCACGCGGTCTTGCCCTCCTCGACGCTGTCTAACTTCTCCTCCATCCCTGCCGTAAACTGGATGTCCACGATGTCCGGGAAATTCTTGCCCATCATGTCGTTGACGATCTTCCCAAGCTCCGTGGGGATCAGCCTTTTCTGCTCGCGCGTCACATACCCGCGGTTGATGATCGTCGAAATCGTGGGCGCGTAGGTAGACGGTCGCCCGATGCCCTTCTCCTCGAGCGCGCGCACAAGCGACGCCTCGGTGTAGCGCGGCGGCGGCTGCGTGAAATGCTGGTTGCCCGCGATCTCGGCAAGCTGCGCGGCGTCGCCTTTGTGGAACGCGGGCAGCTTGGGCATGCTCAGCTCCTCCTCCTGATCGTCCGTACCCTCCTCGTACACGATGGTAAAGCCCGCGAATTTCAGCGTCTGCGCGCTGAAGCGGAACTTGTGCGCGCCCGAGAGGATGTCCGCGGAGATGGTGTCGTACACCGCGGGCGTCATCTGGCTCGAGAGGAAGCGGTTGTAGATCAGCTTGTAGAGCCGCAGCTGGTCGCGCGTGAGCGAGGCCTTGATGGCGTCCGGGCGGCGCGCGATCGATGTCGGGCGGATCGCCTCGTGCGCGTCCTGCGCGCTCTTGCGGCTTTTGTATACATTCGGCGTCTCGGGCAAATACGCCTCGCCGTATGCCTCGGATATCTGCGCGCGCACGTCCGTGATCGCATCGTCCGAGATGCGCGTCGAGTCCGTGCGGATGTATGTCACAAGACCCTGCGAGCCCTCGCCGGCGATGTCCACGCCCTCGTATAGCTGCTGGGCAATCTGCATCGTCTTTTGGGTGGAGAACCCCAGCTTGCGCGAAGCCTCCTGCTGGAGGTTCGAGGTCGTAAACGGCGCGGCGGGGAATTTTCGGCGCTCGGATGTGCGGATTTCGCCCACCGTGAAGGGGCTTTTCTTGCAATCCTCGATGATCCGGTCGCACTCCTCGCGGGTGCGCAGCTTCGATTCGTCGTTTTTCAAAACGTAGCGCGCGCTCACCGGCGCGCCGCCGATGGTGAGCTGCGCGATGATCGTCCAATACTCCTCCGGCACGAAGATGTCGATCTCGGCCTCGCGGTCGCACACCATCTTCGTCGCCACCGACTGCACGCGCCCCGCGCTCAGCCCCTTTTTCACCTTCGCCCACAACAGCGGGCTGATCTTGTAGCCCACCAGCCGGTCGAGCACCCGGCGCGCCTGCTGCGCGTTGACCAGGTTCATGTCGATCGGGCGCGGGTTCTTCACCGCCGCCTTGACCGCTTTTGCCGTCACCTCGTTAAACTCAATGCGGCATGGGCTGTCCACATCCACGCCCAGTACGTTCGCCAAATGCCAGGAGATCGCCTCGCCCTCGCGGTCCGGGTCAGTCGCGAGGTAGATTTTCGAGGCGTTCTTCGCCTCTTTGCGGATGCGCGTGAGAATCTCGCCGCGCCCGCGGATGGTGATATATTTGGGCTCAAAGTCGTTCTCGACGTCCACCCCAATCTGCGACTTGGGCAGATCGCGCACATGCCCCTGCGAGGCTTCGACCTTGTAGTTGCGCCCCAAGAACTTGCCGATCGTCTTCGCCTTCGCGGGCGATTCGACAATTACCAGTTTCGTTTGCATTCATTTCCTCCGGATTGTATCCATTATATCAATTCGTTGCCAATTTCATCGGCGGTATGCGCGTTGTTCCGCGCAGCGGTCTCTGCTCGCGCCTACTTCCATCCGCGCATTTCTCGCGCGTCTCCCCGCGCGGCGGTCTCTGCTCGCGTACGCTTCCATCCGCGCTCGCCTTGCGCAATCGCCCACGCGTAGACTCCGGCTTGCTTCCACCTCAACCCACGCGCTTCTTGCGCATCGCTCTGCGCGGCGGTCTCGGCTCGCGCCCACCATCTGCCGTTTCAACCCACGCTCGAGGTGCTGCGCGCGTCGGTCTCGGCTCGCGCCTACCGCCCGACGTTCCAACCCACGCCCGAGGTACTGCGCGCGGCGTTCCCAGCTCGCACCCACTACAACTCGTGCCTTCTCGCGCATCACATCCCGCGCGTCGGTCTCAACTTACATCAGCCGCCCGCCCGGTACGCGCCGCCGGGTTGCCTATTTATTATTCCTCGTAGTTCGAGCGTTGTCAAGATGGAAAATATCTTCTTCGCGTGAAAACCCGTGATTTCACACAATTGCGTGGGCGTCATCGACTCGCGCGCAAGCGGGTGAAGCACCGCCGATTCCTCCTCGCTCAGCTCAATTTCCGCCTTGGAAGGGGCGTCCACGCGCGGTCTTTGCCCCCATTTGCGGTATTCGAGGATGTCCCACGGGCTGATCGCCGGAATCGCGCCTTCTACAATTAGTTGATTCGGCGTCGCCGATAGGGGAGAGTAGATCGAACCGGGCACCGCGAACACATCGCGCCCCTGTTCGAGCGCGAATTGCACCGTGATCATCGCGCCGGATCTGCGCGCGCCCTCGACAAGCAGCACCCCCGCCGACATCCCGCTGATGATGCGGTTGCGCGCCGGGAAATGCGCGGCGAGCGGCGGCATCCCCGGCGGGTACTCGGAGAGGATCGCCCCGCCGCCCTCGAGGATGTCCGCGTACAGCCGCGCGTGCTCCGCGGGGTAGACGACGTCCGCGCCGCAGCCCAGCACCGCAATCGTCGGCTCGCCCGCCTGTACCGCGCCCTCGTGCGCCGCGCCGTCGATCCCGAAGGCGAGTCCGCTGACCACCGTCACGCTCTCCCGTGCGAGCTTCTCCGCAAATTCGCGCGCCGCGCGCGCCCCGTCGCGCGTGCACCGCCGCGAACCGACGATCGCGAACATCCGCTCGCGGTTCAGGTTCGCCTCGCCGATCGCGTAGATCGTCGGCGGC
>JBMNUA010000062.1:0-11328 GCA_050945995.1 Christensenellales bacterium | reverse complement strand
TTGTAGTAGTCGAGCGCGCGCGTGCCCCAGTCGCCGAGGTTCGCGTAGCGTTCGAGCTGCGCGCGGTCGGTGAGATCCACCTTGTGGTAGTAGTATTCGCCGTTGAATAACTCGTCGTTCAAAAACGCCTTGCCGCGCGCGAACAGCCGCTCGTACTCGGCGGCGTCGTCGCCGACTTCGCGCGCCATCTCCGCCGCCGCCCGGAGCGCGCCCAGGTAAAAGCCCTGAAGCCACGCGTTCGGGCCGAATAACTCCATGTCCAGGGTGTGATGCTGCCAGCCGTCGAGCACGCCGTCCTTGTCCGCGTCCCATTTCACGTCGTTGTCGAGCCACGCGAACTCGAGCGCGCGCTTCGCGCCTGGCCACATGCGCCTGAGCCAATCGCTGTCGCCCGATAGCTTCCAATCGCGGTATACCTGCATCACCGCGCCCATCTGCCCGTCCACGCAGGGCATCTTCCACCAGAATCCGCGCCCCGCGGGCAGCCGCATCCGGAACGAGAGCCGCCCGTCCGCGTGCTGGCTGTGTTGAAATTCGTTCTCGCGCACGCTGCGCTCAAGCGCGGGGAATAGGTAGGGCAGCGCGTAGGCGTAGTTCCACACATGCTGGCAGGTGCCCTCGCAGCTCCCGCCGCGCTCGTTGATGCCCTCCCAGCCGTAGTACGAGCCGTCCTCAAGCCGCAGGCTCACCGGGGTGACGAGCACCGAGAGCGATGCCGCCGCGGCCTCGAGCGCCTTCTCGGGCATGGTCGTTTCGTAGAGCGCGTCGCGAAACCGCGCCGTCGCACCTTCGAGCCGCGCCCAATGGCGCATTGCGTACAGCCCCGCGTCCAATGCGGAGGAAAACCGCGTGGCATAGTGGTTCTTCCACGTCATGTTCCCCTCGTCCCAATCGTTGACTTGGGTGGGGTAGTACCAGCTGAGGAGGAAGCGCGCGCGACCCGTTTGTCCGGGCGCGAGCGTGAAGCGCGCCTCGAGCGTGCCCCGGTCTGCGCCGGGCGTATCGTAGCCGCGCGCGGGCAGAAAGCCGGGTTGCGTGAATTGATTCCAGTACATCGTCGCGCCGTCGAACCAACCGCCGCGAAACCAGTGGGTCTGTATGGACGCATCATCCGCGTCGGTGATGGCGCAGAGCTGGTTTTCGCCGCTCGTGATGGTGAGCGCGCGCGCACCGCCCGCTGCCGCCACCTCGTGGACGGACTTGTCAAACAGCGTGCCGAGCGTGAACGCCGCCGTGTAGGTGATGGTTTCGTCCGCCGTGTTTTCGATCTCTATTTCAAAAAATGCGCACGGCAGGCTCGAATCGTCCTCCTCCATGGGGATAAACGACGAAAACGCGTGCAATCGCGGGCTGCCCGGGAACCGCGCGTCCGAAAACTCGACCCGCGCGAACGGGAACGCCGCGACAAACGCGCTCTTCTCAAAATGCGGGAACCCCGCCATCGTGCCCGCGTCCGGACCGTAGCCGTAGCCGTAGTGATCGAATTTGCACAGCGCATATTGCCCCGACAGATCCTTCAAATGGTCGCCCTGCAACACAAGCGCCGCCGTCTCGCCGCCGCGCTCCGCCTTCACCGCGAAGTGCGTGAACGGATTGATCTTCCCCTTGCCCGGGCGGTTCGTAATCTCCCAATCCGTCAGCGCGCCGTTGCCCGCAAGCCCCACGCAGCCCGCGCCGATGCCGCCCACCGGCATCGACACCTCGCGCGCGTGCTCGCCCTCGTACCGAAATTCCTTCATAACAGGCGTCCCCCTCCCCGTCACTCGTCGTCGTAGAGCTCGTAGGGCGCGTTCGCAAGCATCTGCCGGCTGTAACCCATCAGCACGAGGTCGGGCTGAAATTCCTCGATGAAGGAATCGACCGCGCGATCCGTCTTTCGCATGTCCACCGCATAGATGTCGCGCGCGACGAGCGATAGAAACGACGCGATGGGCGCGGAGTACGAGTCCTTGAAGATCACTAGCGTGATGTCCGGCGCAAGCTCGTTGTGAAAATGCTCGAAATCCTCCGTCAGCCCGTAGACGCGGTAGGAATCAAGCGACGCGTTCTCGCCCTCGAGATAGTCCCATTTGATCACGGCGTCGCGGAATTCGCCCGCCGCCGTCGTCTCGACTTTATTGTACAGCGTGTACCGCTCGATGCTCGTCGGATAGTTCGGCCAATACAGCGTCATATCGTCCGGCAATACGTTCGCGCGCCCCACGCGCTGCCCGTATTTGCCGAAAAATAGGTCGGGATAGGTGTGCGTTTCAAATTGCGCGGGGTCGAGCGCCGCCGCGTCAAGCCCCATTTCGCCCGCCAACTGCCCGGCGGAGAGGAGCGCCGCGTACAGCGTCCAATGCTGGTCGGTGCGCATCACGATATCGGACGCGTCGCAGCCCGCGAGCATCTCGCGCGAGTCAAGCGTCGTCACCCCCGCCGCGCGCAGGGTTTGGACGATCTCGTCCGACATCTCGTCGCCCTTGTCGATCACCGCGTAGCCGCCGGTGAGCGCGTTTTCGCCGTAGATCGTCGGATGCACATGCAGATAGGTAAACGGCACGTCCAATTCGCCCGCAAAGCGCGCGATGTCCGCCATGCGCGCGGAGGTGTCCACATACGGCTGGATGTCGTATAGATCGCCCGATGCAAGCCGCAGCATGTTGTTGCCGCCGGTGGAGATCATGTCCTTGCCCAGCGCGTATTGGAGCGACGCGTTCGCGTGCCCCAGCTCGTCCGAATGCCAGATCACGTCCCCGAACGTCTTTTCGAGGGAGCGGATGCGCGCGTTTAATAGGTCGAGCGCGTTGTAGTCCTCGGGCATGTACGCCTTGAGCTTGTTGAGCAGCCGCGCGGAATCGTATAGCTTTTTTGTGTTCGGCGCGATGGTCATCACCGCGAAGGTGCAGGTCAGTAGAATCAGAAACAGCGCGAGGATGCGGTCCGTCGCGCGCGTTAGCCTGGTCATGGTTCGTCCTCCTCGGGGCAATTCCCCCGAAATCGATTGTTTGATAAGCGTAATGCGGTGGTTGCCGTATGTATGGACGCAACTTCTATCCGCGAAGCTTGCGCAACCCCTGTCGTTCGCGTGTCTGTGGGCACAATCCGCGCCCGCGCACGTTTTATTCTCTCCATATATCGCGCATCTGCGGGCGCAATCCCCATCCGCGCGCCCTGCGCTCCTGCTTATATAGCGCATCTGCGGGGTGCAACCCCTATCCGCGCATGTTTCGCTCTCTCCATATATCGCGCACCTTCGGGCGAACCCCCATCCGCGCGACTTGCGTACCCTCTACCCCCGCAACCCCGTCACCCCTCAACCGCCCGCCCCCGAAACAACTGATATGTCTCGCGCAGCCCGGTCTCCAGCGTATACGCGGGCACAAACCCCAACCCCTCCACCCGCGCGGGGTCGAGCACGGCGCGCGCGACTTTGGAATACCCCGAACGCTCGATGTCGTCCGGGTTCTCAAACACCAGCCGCACCCCCGCAATGTCCGCAAGCGTCTGGGCATATTCGCGGATGGAGCTTACCTCGCGCCCCGCCACATTGTACGCCTGCCCGCGCTCGCCCTTTTGCAAAAGCGTCAAAATCCCCCGCGCCGCATCCTTCACATATAGATAGGAACGCACTTGATCGCCCGCCGACTTCATCACGATGTCCTCGCCCGCCGCCGCCCGCCGCAAAAACTGCGCGTCCGCGCGGCTGTTCCCCGGCGCGATCCCCGCCCCATACACATGGCACAGCCGCGCGACGATCGCGTCCACGCCGTATTGCTTGACCCAGCTTGCGACCATCGTCTCCGCCGCGCGCTTGCTCTCCGGGTAACAGGCGCGCGCGTCCATGCTCTCGAGCACGCCCGCGTCCGCCTCCGTAAACCCCGCCTCGGGCGGCTTCGCCTGCCCGTACACCTCGCCGGAGGATAGAAAGATCATCCGCGCGCCCGTTTCGCGCGCATAGTCCAATAGGTGCATCGTGCCCAAGATGTTCGCGCGCATCACCCCCGCGGGGTCTTGCGCGTAGGCGAGCGGATGCGCGCTCACCGCCGCGTGCACGATGTAGCGCGCCCGAAACGAAAATTCCGGCTTCTGTTCCGCGTCGTAGAGGACATGCCGCCCGCGCGCGCGCGAAGGATCGCGCACCGCGCAGATCACCTCCGCCCCCGCCTCGGTCAGCTGCCGCGCCACCTCCGCGCCGATCAGCCCCGTCGCCCCCGTCACCAGCGCAATCTCGCCTGTGAAGCCCATCAATCCTTCTCCATCTTCAGGTAAACCTTGAATAGTTCCAGGTCGTCCTTCGTCGTCAGCTTGATGTTCTTGTCCGATCCCGCCGCAAAATACAGCCTGTGCCCAAGATCCACCATCATGGTGTTCGTGTACGCCGCGCCGCGTATCCCGATCCCCTCGGCAAACGCCCGCCGATACGCGTCGAGCAGCATCCCGTACTGGTACGCCTGCGGCGTCGCCACCTTGCGCACCTCGTCGCGCGGGATGTACGCGCGCGTGGAAACCTCGTCCTCCGCGCGGAAAATCTGCTCGGTAAAGGGCGTCGCGGTCACGCCGTTTCCGTATTTCGCGCACACGCGGATCACGTCCGATAACACAGACGAATCCACCATCGGGCGTATCCCGTCGTGGATGATCGCAATGTCCTCGCGCGCCAATTCGCCCTCCAGGCGGTACACCCCGTTGCGGATCGACTCCTGCCCGCTGTCCCCGCCCGGCACTATCCACTTGAGCTTCGTGATCCCGTACTGCGCCGCGTACTTTTCTAAAATTTCCTCCCAGCCCGCGAGGCAGACCACCGCGATCGCGTCGATCTCGGGATGCCGCTCAAACCCCTCGAGCGTGTAGATGATCACGGGCTTTTCGTAGATGTTGATGAACTGCTTGGGGATGTCCATGTGCATCCGGCTGCCCGTGCCCCCGGCAATGATGATCGCCGCGTTCACTTTGCTCCCCCCTTCGCGTGAAAGACCGAGAAATGATGCCGCCGCACCCGCTTCTCCACGGGCGGCAGCTCCATGTAGTCGCCGTATATCTGCGTCAAATACCGCTTCGCGTCCGCCGGCGCGCGCAGTTTGCGCCCCTCAAATTCGATCCTCCGCGCCTCGCCGTACACGTCCTTGGGCACCCGCTCGCTGTTGGTGTGCACGCAGCAGCATACGACGCCCACCCGCCGGCTCGCCTCGTAATCGTACATGCGGCTCAACTTTTGAATGAGCCGGTTCCAGTTGCGCCAGCCCACCGCCTTTGCCGGCAGATACGCCGCAAAGCGGATCATCCGCCGCCAGTCCCAGCCGATGGTCACTTCCCTGTAATACGCCACCCGCCGCAGGATCACCAGGCACTTCGCGATGAAATAATGCACATACGACGCCCATTTGCGCTTGGGCAGCCCGTCGATCGGAAAAATATCGATCGAAACGTTCGTAAACGCGCGCACGCGCTTTTCCTTGTTCTCCATGCGCAGTATGTAATCGGTGTCATACGCGCGCACGAACGGCACGGAATGTTGGATCGGCCCGTCAAAGCTGCCGATCTCGATGTGCTCGCCAATTTTGCCGCCCGTCAGCTCGAGCAGCCGGTCGCAGTCGGGGCGCGGCATGTTGATGTCGATGTCGTCGTCCCAGGGGATGTACCCGCCGTGGCGCACCGCGCCGAGCAGCGTGCCGCCCGATATGTAGTACCGCAGTCCGTGCGCCTCGCAATATTGCGTGATCGCATCCAATATCCCAAGCTGAATGTTTCGTATCTCCTCGAAGGGCACTTCCGCGCCCAATTCGCCGGAGTAATCGTAGCTGTCGATCATCTGCGCAGCATTTCTCCCATATCCATTTTTCAACCATCATTATAGTGTATCCGTGTGCGGATTGCAAGCGCGGTCGTTTTCGGCGCCCGCCTCGCGCGTGCTTGCATCTTTACATGAATCGTTATATAATGGTGGTGCAAAGCGCGCAACAAAAGCCCGATCGACCCGATCGGGCAGGTTATCATCTTCAGGGCAGGGAGCATTTCCCGACCGGCGGTATAGTCCGCAAGCCGAATAGGCAGACCCGGCGCAATTCCGGGACCGACGGTATAGTCCGGATGAGAGAAGATATGAGCCGAGGCTTTCGCTTCAATTCCAAGCCCATATCCCAAGGAGCCATATGACAGACATTCCTAAAAATACGAGGCGCACCGGGCGCGCCGCCGCCCACAAGCTCGCGCTGGGGGGCATGCTCTCCGCGCTCGCGACCATTTTGATGTTTCTCTCCTTCAATGTCCCGCTGATGCCCAGCTTCATCAAGCTCGACTTTTCGGAGCTGCCCGCGCTCATCGGCGCGTATGCGCTCGGGCCCGTGGGCGGGCTATTGATTTGCCTTGTGAAAAACCTCGTCAACGTCACCTTCACCACGACAGGCGGCATCGGCGAATTGTCCAATTTCCTGATCGGCGCGCTGTTTGTCGTTCCGGCGGGGCTCATCTTCCGCAAAAGCCCCACGCGCAAGGGCGCGCTCGTCGGCGGGCTCGTCGGCGCGGCGGCGATGGCGACGCTCAGCGTGTTCACCAACTACTACGTCGTCTACCCCGTGTACACCGCGTTTATGCCCATGGACACCATCCTCGGCATGTACCGCGCGATCAGCCCGAGCGTCGAAACCCTGTGGGACGCGCTCATCCGCTTCAACCTGCCGTTCACCTTCGTGAAGGGCGCGCTGTCGGCGGGCATGTGCTTTGTGGTGTTCAAGCCGCTCGAACGCCTGATCCGCCTGTAAATCGTATCACCCGCGCGCTTTTGTTCCGCCCGCCGCTTTGTTGTGCGGGCGGTTATTTCGTCAAAAAACGCACGTTTTTTGACGAGAAGGAGGAGGACTGCGATTTGCTGAAATTCTCACGAATTTCCGGGCGCAAATCTGACGGGCAGGAATTCATGTTCCGTCGAAAACGCAAGCGTTTTCTTTGTGAACATGCAAGTTTGACGTACACGCCGCCAAACTTGATGGATCAGGCTGTCCTGCAATCTTCCTTCTTCTAATCGACATTGCCATTTGACAATCCCTCCGCCGCCCGTGCGGGCGGTTTCTTTGGGGGGGAGCAGCAAGGAGCTGCGCAGCCCATCCGCGCAGCTCCCCCAAACGTTTCCTTACCGCAACTCGAGAATGCAGTACCCGTCGATCTCCGGCACAACCACGCGCCCGCCCGTCACCGCAAGTTCCGCGCCGCCCGGCGCGACGCGCGCCGTCTGAACGCCGTCCGGCAGATCAAATGTCATGCCGATATCGCGCAGCATCGTGCGCTCCTCGATGATGTCGATCGTCGCGCTCTTTCGCACCGGGATGTAGGAGAGGATGTGCGCGTACACCGCGCCCTCCTTTTGTAAAAGGGACACCGTCATGGTAGACGGGCCTTCGTGGCGCACCAGCCGCCCCGGCATCGCGCGGTCGATGGCGTTAGAAAGTAGCGTCTTGACCCAGCGCGGCGCGCATTCGCGGTACTGCGCAAACAGCGGGTGCGCAAACAGTATGACCCGCCCGTTTTGGATCGCCGCTGCGTGCGCGCCGCCCTTGGACGACGGCGTGTAGCTGTGCGAGCAGAACTTGTCGCCCCGGCGCGGGAAGTACGGCGCGTTCGCGTGGAGGATCTCCTCGCCGCCCGCGCCCGTCAGCAGCAGTCCCTGACGGTAGATCGCATACTCGTTCTCCGGCTCGAGCCCCGCCGCGAGTGCGCCGTGCGCGACGATGAAATCCGGATACGCCTCGTTGCGCCCTTCGCTGCGCGCCCCGAAGCAGGCGGGGTACGCGCCCCGCGCGTTCTGCGCGCCCGCCGCGCATGCGATCACCGCGCCGCCGCGCGCGACGAAATCGTCGAGCCGCGCCTGCTGCGCATCGTCGAGCGTCACATCCCCCGGGATGAGGATCAGGCGATACCCGTCCAGCGGCATCAGCGGATCGATGATGTCGAACTGCACGCCCAACTCCTCGAGCATCTGCACCGCGCCCAATAGATTCTCGGACATCTCGTGCTCGTAGAGCGGGTCTTCCGCCGTGATCACCGCCGCTTCGACGAGCGGGCTTGCCCCGCGCGCATACCTCTCG
The DNA here is from genome assembly GCA_050945995.1 of Christensenellales bacterium. Classification (GTDB taxonomy): domain Bacteria; phylum Bacillota; class Clostridia; order Christensenellales; family Aristaeellaceae; genus RUG11247. Next base: position 3,268 of record JBMNUA010000062.1, on the reverse strand, counting down.
CGCGCCTCGATTTCGCGGTACACCGAGCCGATCAACCGATACGTCGCCGCGTTCAGCTTCCCGCCCGGCTCGAGCTGATCGCCGATCGAGCACGCAAAGCCGAACGACAGCATCCGAAACGCCTCGAACTCGAGCGCGGCGGTGTTCTTGAGCGAGTGAAAATCGCCCCAGCTCTTGTGGAACTTGCCCGTCATGCCCATGCAGTCGCGCCCAAGTTTGCGCGCGTACCGCCCCGTCGCCGTGAAATGCAGATACCCCCAGCCTCCGCTCGGCAAACTCTCGAGCTCAAAGTGGCTGTACGCGTCCGCGCTGGGTTTGGTGCATGCGCCCACATGCCCCGCGTTGTAGAAGATCGTGGCATCGGGCTTGTGCTCGCGCACGAGCCGGGACATCTCAAATTTGAATGTGTTCATCGTGCGCGCTGCGAACGCGCGCACCTGCCGTTCGTCGCCCATGTCCACGTTTTCGCCCTGCATCAACCGCCGGCACGCGGCGCAGTGGCAGGGGCGTATGCCCACGATGTCGAAAAACACGCCGTCCAGCGCGTCGCCCAGATGCGCCAACACCTCGCGCGTGTGCGCTTTCAAAAATTCGCGGTACCCCGTGTTCACACACAGCGATTGGTAGAACCCCGGCTCGGTAAACGGCGCGCCCTCGTGCGCGCCCGAGGGTGCGCGGATCAGCCATTCGGGGTGCCGGCGCGCGCTCTCGTAATCCCATTGCACGGTGATGTAGACGGGCGCCTTGATCCCCTCGGCGTGCAGCGCGCGCACCTGCTCGACGAGCAGGTCGCGCCGCGCAAGCTGCGGGTGCACGAGCGATGGATATAATTTGGAATCATAGTACATCCACCCGTGGTGGCAGCGCGCGAACACCGTCGCGGAATTCACATGCGCCTGCTTCATGGTGCGCGCGAACGCCGCCGCGTCGAAATCCGCCGCGATGCCCGGAATGTCCCCCGATGTATGAAAATCCAGATGCACCTGGCGCGCGGGCAGTTTGTTCATAAGCCGCATCCTCCCTTTGATACCGGGCGGACATTTTTTATCCCCACAATGTCCGCCCAATGTCCGTTTTCCCACCTCAACTATAATATAAATGTCATAGATATTCAAGGACATTCGCGCCCGCCCGCGCGGTTGATAATGTCACATTTGTTGTGTAAAATAGAAGGGGTTCAAATGCCCATGATTTTGATAGATCACCATCGAATCGGAGAAGACGCATGAATTTTGACTGGTTTGTGTTTGATTTGGACGGCACGCTCACCGAATCCGGCGACGGCATCATCCGCTGCGCGCGCCACGCGCTCGAAACCCTCGGCGCAAAACCGCTTGCGGATCATGATTTCGCACGTTTTATCGGGCCGCCGCTGTATTGGTCGTACCGAAACATCGCGAATTTGTCCGATGCGGATGCACAGCGGGCGATCGAATTGCATCGCGAACGCTACGCCGAAATCGGCTGGCGCGAGAACCGCGTGTACCCCGGCATCGCGCCGCTGTTGCGCGCGATCCGCCGCCGCGGCGGCAAGATCGCCCTCGCGAGCGCGAAGGTCGAGCCGTATTGTTATAAAATATTGGAACATTTCGGCTTACTCCAATACTTTGACCGCGTCTGCGGCGCGCCGATGGATGAGCGCGCCCCCGAAAAGCGCGAGATCATCGCGCGCGCGCTCGAGGGTGCGGATGATCTTTCGCGCTGCGTGATGGTGGGCGACCGCGTTTTCGACATCGAGGGCGCGCGCGCGTTGGGCATCGACGCGGTCGCGGTGGCATACGGGTACGGCGAAACAAGCGAATTTACCCATGCAAAGCATGTGGTTTCCACGGTTTCGCAGCTACACGAACTGCTCGTGGGCGCGCGCGACCCGGGCTATTTTATCACATTCGAGGGCGCGGACGGCAGCGGCAAGAGCACCCAGTTTCGCATGGCGCAGACCTATCTGACCGAACGCGGCTGGGAAGTCGTCGCCTCGCGCGAGCCGGGCGGCTGCCCGATCGCCGAGCGCATCCGCGAGATGCTGCTGGACATCGGCTCTGCGGGCATGACGGGCGAGTGCGAGGCGCTGTTGTTCGCGGCGGCGCGCGCCCAGCATGTGCGCGAGGTGATCCGCCCCGCCATCGCTGTGGGCAAGATCGTGCTCTGCGACCGGTTTCTCGACTCTTCCATTGCTTTCCAAGCGTATGGGCGTGAACTAACCGAGCCCGTCGTCCGTCAAATGAACACGGCGGCGGTAAACGGACAGTCGCCCGATCTGACGCTTTTGTACACAACCGATCTTGCCACCGCACGGGGGCGCGTATCGCAGGTCGGCGCGGCGGACCGGATCGAGCGCGAGGGCGACGAATTTATGATGCGCGTCTACGCGGGCTTTGAGGCGCTCGCCGCGCGCGAACCCGGGCGCATCCGCACAATCGACGCCGAGCGGGGCATCGAAGAAGTATTTGAGGAAACCGCGCGCGTCATCACCCGCCTCACCGATTCGAGGAGTTGAGAAAATGGCTTACGAAAATTTGTGCATGTACTGTTTCGAGGACAACGGCGGTCAGGACGTCTGCCCCCATTGCGGGCGCGACGCGCGCGCCGCTGTGCCCCAGATTCAGCTCTTGCCGGGAACGGTTCTCTACAACGGGCGGTTTCTCGTGGGGCGCGCGCTGGGGCAGGATGCCAGCGGCATCGTCTACGCAGCGCAGGACACGCGCCGCGGGGTGACGCTGCGCATCCGCGAGTACTTGCCGCGCGACAGTGCGCGCAGGCTGAACTCGGGCGAAGCCGTGCCCGAGGCGGGCGCGGAGGACGCGTTCGAGGCAGGGCTTGCGAAGCTGCGCGCCTCGGTGGAGGGCGTTGAGGACCCCGCGAAGCGCCATTTCTTCTTCGAGGAGAACGGCACGGGCTACATCGCCCAGCGCAAGCTCGCCGGTTCGGGCGCGGACGGCGATCACGACGAGGAGCGGCAGGGGCCGCGCCTTGCGGTGATCATCGGCGTCGCGGCGGCGCTGGTGCTGGTCGTCGCGGTCGGGGTGATCATGCTCGTCAACTTCATCACCAACCGCACCGACACCAAGGCGGACGCGCCGCGCACCTCCGCGGAGGACATCTGGTCGCCGCCGGAGTCCGCGACGCCCACGCCCTACGCCGAGGCGACCTTCGCCGCGATCACCGACCCCGAGCAATCGTGGATGGACTATACAAACCCCGATCTGCGCGGCGACAAGAGCGATTATGCCACGCCCAAGCCCGCGCCGACGCCCGAGGGCGGCTTTGA
>JBMNUA010000061.1:0-11361 GCA_050945995.1 Christensenellales bacterium | reverse complement strand
GCCGCTCATCGAGCGAAAACAAATGGGAGATACGCGATGAACGAAAGACCTGTTATCACCGAGCGCGAGCTCGATGTCCAGCGCGAATACATGCGCGGCGTCGCCGGCATGCAGACAAGACCCGAATACTACCATATCGTGACCTACGGCTGCCAGATGAATTCGCGCGATTCCGAGATGATCGCCGGAATGCTCGAGGAGATGGGCATGCACCCCTGCGACGCGCGGGAGGACGCCGATTTGGTGCTGTTCAACACCTGCTGCGTGCGCGAAAACGCGCAGAACAAGGCGCTCGGCAACGTCATATGGCTCAAGGAATTGAAAAAGGATAAGCCGGATATGCTCATCTGCGTGGGCGGCTGCATGACGCAGGAGGACGGCATGGCGGCGCGCATCAAGGCCTCCTACCCGTTCGTGGACGTCGTGTTCGGCACGCATAATATGCACAAACTGCCCGAATACCTGCACGATCGCATCATCTCCGGCGCGCCCGTGGTCGAGGTGCTCGACATCGACGGCGCGATCGTCGAAGGGTTGCCGGAGCGGCGGGGGAGTCAATTTTCCTCGTTCGTCAATATCATGTACGGCTGCGACAACTTCTGCTCGTACTGCATCGTACCCTTTGTGCGCGGCAGGGAGCGTTCGCGCGAGCCGGATGCAATTTTAGACGAGGCGCGCCGGTTGGTTGACGCGGGCGCGAAGGAGATCACGCTGCTCGGGCAGAATGTCAACTCCTATCGCGGCGGCGGCGCGGCGTTTGCGGAGCTTCTTTACCAGCTCGATCGCTTGGGCGTGCCGCGCATCCGCTTCATGACCTCGCACCCCAAGGATCTGTCGGATGAGCTGATCGCGGCATATGGGGAACTGCCTCGGCTGATGCCCGCGCTCCATCTGCCCGTGCAGTCGGGCAGCGACGAGATCCTCCTGCGCATGAACCGCATGTACGACCGCGCGCATTACCTCGACTTGGTCAGCCGCTTAAGAAAAGCGCGCCCGGAAATCGGGCTTACCACCGACATCATCGTCGGCTTTCCCGGCGAGACCGATGCCCAGTTCGAGGACACCATGTCGCTTGCGTGCGATGTACGCTTCGACGCGGCGTTCACGTTCATCTACTCGCCCCGAAAGGGCACGCTCGCGGCAGATTATCCGGATGATACCCCCGCCGCGGTCAAATCCGAGCGCATCCAGCGCTTGATCGATTCCATACAGACGACCGCCGGCGAAATCCTAAAGGCGCAGGTGGGCAAAATCGAAACCGCGCTCGTAGAATCTGTTTCCGCACGCGGCGACGGCGCGGTCGCCGGCAAAACGCCGCGCGGACACATGGTAAATTTCCCGGGAAATCCCAGCCTCATCGGCGGATTTTCCGAGGTCGAGATCATCTCGACCGGCAAAAACACATTGAGAGGACGATTGATATAAATGGATTTGGTATTTCAAAAAACGCGCGAGCTCGGGCAAGCGCTTTTAGAGTCGGAAGCCTATCTCGCCATGCAAAAGGCGGAGGATCAGGCGATGAAGAATGCGGACGCGGCGGAAACCATCTCCCGCTTTTTGTCGATTCGCAGCCAGTTGCAGGGGATGCTCGCCGCCGCCGAGCCCGACAGCATCGCTATGAAGCAGCTTTCGGATGAAATGGATGCCCTTCAATCTAAGCTCAGAACCATCGAGGATGTCGTCAGCCTCACCGAGGCGCGCGACGCGTTCAATGCGCTCATCGGGCAAGTCAATCAGGTGCTCCAGTTCATCGTCACCGGGAATATGGATGAAGGCACGTCCTCCGGCTGCTCGGGCGGCTGCGGCGGTTGCGCCGGCGGCTGCCACTTGAACTAACGCAGCGAACTAACTCATACAAAAGCGCAAAGAGGTGATTGCATGGCCGTCACGCCCATGATGCTCCAATACCTCGGAATCAAGGAGCAATACCCCGACGCGATTCTGTTTTTTCGCTTGGGCGATTTCTACGAGATGTTCTTTGACGACGCCAAAACCGCGGCGCGCGAGCTCGATCTGACGCTCACAGGCAAGGATTGCGGCATGACCGAGCGCGCGCCCATGTGCGGCGTGCCCTACCACGCGGCCGATGCCTATCTGAAAAAGCTAATCGATAAGGGCTACAAGGTCGCGATCTGCGAGCAAATGGAGGACCCCGCGCTCGCAAAGGGGCTGGTCGAGCGCGCGGTCACGCGCGTGGTCACCCCCGGCACGATCATCGAGGCGAATATGCTGGAGGATCGCGTCGCAAATTACATCATGTCTATTTGCCTGCGTCGCAATCAGGCGGGGCTCGCCTTTTGCGACGTGTCTACGGGCGAATTCTACCTCTACCAAATCCCCGATGCGAAACTACGGCTCGCCGACGAGCTTGCGCGCATCGCCCCGCGGGAGCTTCTCACCAACGATTTGGATGCCCTCGCCGCGCTCGCGCCCGGATATTCCGCGTCGCGCGCGCCGGCGGAGCCGTTCCAATACGCCTTCGCCGCGAGGGTCATGAAGCAGCAGTTCGGTGCGGACGTCGAAACGCTCGGGTTCGCGGGCGAAAAACTCGCCGTTTCCGCCGCGGGCGCGCTGCTTGCCTACCTCGAACAGACGCAGATGATCGCACTTTCCCACATCATGCGCGCCAAATCCTACGACGCCGGACGGCATATGTCGCTTGACCGCATCGCGCTTGCCAACCTCGAATTGGTTCAGGCGACCCGCGGCGCAAAGCGCGGCAGCCTGCTCGCGATCCTCGATCGGGCGGAGACCGCGATGGGCAGCCGCCTCATCAAACATTGGATCGAACGCCCGCTGCTCGACGCGCGCGCAATCGAGGATCGGCTCGATGCCGTTTCCCAACTCGCGCAATCGCCCATGGAGGCGGATTCCATGCGCGAGCTCCTCGGCGGTGTATACGACATCGAACGCCTGCTCAGCAAAATCGCCTATGAGAGCATCAACCCGCGCGATTGCCTTGCGCTCAAAGCATCGCTCGACGCGATCCCGCCGATCAAGGATCGGGGCGCGCGTTTCGATTGCGCGCTCCTTTCAGAGACCATCGAATCGCTCGATCCCATGCAGGATTTGTGTGCGCTGTTGCGCCGCGCGATCTCGCCCGACGCACCGCTCTCCATCCGCGACGGCGGCGCGTTCCTCGAAGGCTATCATGAACAGCTAGATCAACTGCGCGACGCCTCCATCCACGGGCGCGAGTACCTCTCCGCGCTCGAACAGCGCGAGCGCGAGGCGACGGGCATCAAGAACCTAAAGGTGAGCTTCAACCGCGTGTTCGGCTACTATATCGAGGTCACGAAATCGAACTACGCGCTCGTTCCATACCACTATGTTCGCAAACAAACCCTCGCAAACAGCGAGCGATTCATCACAGAGGAGCTAAAGACCCTCGAGCAGAAGATACTCGGCGCGGACGAGAGCGCGCTGCGGCTCGAAACACAGCTGTTTCAGGAGATTCGCGAGCGGCTCAAGGGCGAGCTCGCCCGCATCCAAAAGACGGCGCAGGCGCTCAAAACCCTCGACGCGCTGTTGTCATTTGCGCGCGTCGCGCGCGAGAACGAGTATACCCGCCCGCAGATCAACGACGAGGGGCGCTACGCGATTCAAGGCGGTCGCCACCCGGTCGTTGAGGAAGCGCTCGGGCGCGAGCGTTTCGTACCCAATGATACGCAATTGGACGGCGATCACCGCGTGATGATCATCACAGGTCCCAACATGGCGGGCAAATCCACCTACATGCGGCAGGTCGCGCTCGTCGTGCTCATGGCGCACATCGGCAGCTTCGTGCCCGCGGAATACGCGGACATCGCGCTCACCGACCGTATTTTCACGCGCATCGGCGCATCGGACGATCTCTACGCCGGGCAATCCACCTTCATGGTGGAAATGAGCGAGATGGCGACCATCCTCAATTTTGCGACGGCGAAAAGCCTTGTCATCTTAGACGAGGTCGGGCGCGGCACGTCCACCTTCGACGGGCTCTCCATCGCCTGGGCGGCGGTCGAGCACATCGCAAGCGAGAAATGCGGTGCACGCACACTGTTTGCCACGCACTATCACGAACTGTCCGAGCTCGAGGGGCAGCTGCCTGGTGTCGTAAACTACCGCGTGACCGCGAAGGAGCAGGGCGATGATGTGATCTTCTTGCGCAAGGTCGTGCCGGGCGGCGAGGATCGCAGCTACGGCGTCGCGGTCGCCAAACTCGCGGGGCTGCCCAACGCGGTGATCGCACGCGCGCGCCAGATCATGGCGCGGCTCGAGGTGGACGACCAGAAGCGAGGCTCGATGGGGCAGAGCATCCTCGACAAGCGCAAAAACGCGGGCGATAAGCAGGTTTCGATGGTTGAATTTAAGCCCATGGAGCTCGTGGAGGAAATATCCGCGCTCGATGTGGTGGGGATGACGCCGATCGATGCGCTCAACAAGCTGTTTGAGTTAAACGAAAAGGCGCGGAGGATATAGGGGAAATCATGGCAATTAAAGTGCTCGATCCGATCATCGTCGGACGCATCGCCGCCGGGGAAGTGGTCGATCGCCCGGCTTCGGCAGCAAAAGAATTGATCGAAAATGCGATAGACGCGGGTGCAACCGCCGTCACCGTTGAGATTCGCGACGGCGGGATCGCCTACCTGCGCGTCACGGACAACGGCTCGGGCATCGCGCCGAGCCAAGCGGCGCTGGCGTTTGAAAACCATGCCACGTCGAAGATCGCGACCGCCGAGCAGCTCGACGACATCCGCACGCTCGGCTTTCGCGGCGAAGCGCTGCCGTCGATCGCCGCGGTTTCGCGCATCGAAATGACCACGCGCGAAAAGGGCGCGCCCAGCGGCGTCAAACTGCTGATCGACGGCGGTGTTCGCAGACCCATCCAGGAAGCCGGCTGTCCCGAGGGCACAACCGTCGTCGTATCCGATTTGTTTTACAATCTGCCCGTGCGGCGCACCTTCCTCAAAAAGCCCGCCTACGAAGCCTCGCTCATCAGCGACCTCGTCGCGCGGATGATCCTCGGAAACCCCGGCGTGTCGTTCCGCTTCATTAGCAACAAAAAAACCGTCTACCATAGCTTTGGCGACGGCATGCTCAAGCATGCGGTGTTTACGGTATACGGCGCGGAAACGGCGGAGAAGATGACCCCACTCGATACCGCGCTCGGCGGCATGCGCATCAGCGGCATGATCGGCGTGGGCGAGCTATCCAAACCCACGCGCGCGCACCAATCCTTCTACATCAATGGGCGCAGCGTGCATTGCGCGCTGATGACGCAGGCGCTTGAGCAAGTCTGCGCCGGGCGGGTGACGATCGGCACATACCCCATGTGCGCGCTCATGCTTACGATTCCGCCCGCTAGCGTGGATGTCAATGTCCACCCGAACAAGCTGGAGGTACGCTTTCGCGACGAGCAATCGATCCGCCAATCCGCCGAGGGCATTCTCGCCCAAGCGTTTGCAGGGGAGACGGTGCTCGATTTGAATCAAGCGACGAGGCCATTTGAACATCGCTACCAAGTCACTTCAAAACAGACCGTGGTCGAGGATCAACCGACCGAGGTCGAACTTGAACGGACCATAGTCGAATCAAACCAGACTGAAGTCGGGGTTGATGCACCGCAAGAAGAACCCGTCCGGTATCGCGACGTATCGAAACTGGAATTGCGGGAGGATGGCTTCGCCATCACCGTCGCGCCGCCGATCACGCGCGAGCCCGAACCCACGCAGATATCAATATCCGATCCACCCGCGCCGCCTTCTCAGCCGCGCGTTGAGCCCGAATTTCGCATCATCGGGGTGCTGTTTAAAACTTATATCCTCATCGAGCTGGAGGACGCGCTCCTCATGATCGACCAACACGCCGCGCACGAGCGGATTCTCTATGAAAAATACAAAAGGCGGCTCGAAAATGGGGAAGCGGCATCGCAAGCGCTCCTGTTGCCCTTTGTGATGGATGTCACGCCGCGCGAGATGGATTTGATCACAAGCTTTGACGAAGCGCTGCGCGATGCAGGCTACGAGGTCGAGCCCTTCGGCGACCGCAGCATCAGCGTGCGCGCCGTCCCGTTCGTGCTCGGTCGCGCCAATCTGCGCCCTGCGTTTATGGATACGCTCGATTCGCTCGATCGCATTTCCGCTGCAACGCGGGAAGCGCGCCGCGATGAGATCGCCATCATGGCATGCAAAGCCGCGGTGAAAGCGGGGGATACCCTCACGAATTCCGAAATCTCCGCGCTCATCCGGCAGATGCGCGAAACCGGCGCGCCACCCACATGCCCTCACGGCAGACCGGTCTTTCGCACCATGACGAAGCGCGACATCGAAAAGATGTTCCGCCGAATCCAATGACGGCTTCTATGGACAATCGGATCTTCCTACCCGTCGTCACGGGCGCGACCGCAACGGGCAAAACTGCTTGCGCGATTGAGCTGTGCCGCATGATCGGCGGCGAGGTCGTTTCCGCCGATTCTATGCAGCTGTTTCGCGGCATGGAGATCCTCTCCGCCGTGCCCAGCGCGCGCGAGCAGCGGGGAATTGCGCACCATATGGTCGGCATCGCGCCGCCCAGCGCAGCTTTCAGCGCCGCGACCTATCGTGATATGGCAGCAAAGGCGATTGCCGAGATTCTCGCGCGCAAGAAGCAGCCCGTGCTCTGCGGCGGAACGGGGCTCTACATCGACGCCGTCACAAAACCCATGCGCTTTTCAGACAAGAGCGATCAAGTGCTGCGCGAGGAATTGCACGCCATCGCAGGCGCGCCCGACGGGCGCGAACGCCTGCACGCGCAATTGCGCGCGGTCGATCCCGAATCCGCCATGCGGCTTCATCCAAACGATGTGCGCCGCGTCGCGCGCGCCATCGAGGTGTATCGGCTCACCGGCATCACGCTCACCGAGCACAACCGCCGCGACGCCGCGCGCAAGGGCGAATACAACGAGCGAATTTTCGCGCTCGACATCCCGCGCGAACAGCTGTACGCGCGCATCGACCGCCGCGTCGATGAAATGATCGAACACGGGCTTCTGGATGAGGTGCGCGCGCTCATGCAGCTTAGCGAAGATCATCCGACCGCGATCCAGGCGATCGGCTATAAGGAGATCGCGTCCGCCCTCCGCGGCGAAATGCCGCTTTCGGAAGCGATTGTGCAGATGAAGCAGGCGACGCGCAATTATGCCAAACGCCAGTTGACATGGCTCAAACGGGATGCGCGTGTCATCTGGATCGATGCAAGCGAGTGCTCCGCATCGGACGCCGCGCGCATCATATATGAAAAAATCATGGAGGATACCCTGTGATCAACGATATAGACAACCGCATCGCTGCCGCAGAGCGCGCATGCGCCGATCCATTCGCGCGCATCGATGCCATCGAGATGATGAATACGGAAAAGGTGCTGCGCGCACTCCAGGAAAACCGCGTCGCGTCGCACCATTTCGCAGGTTCTACGGGCTACGGTTATGGAGACGTGGGGCGCGAGAAGTTGTCCGATGTATTTCGCGATGTGTTCGCCGCGGAAGCTGCGCTCGTCAGACCGCAGATCGCCTCCGGCACGCATGCGCTCGCCATCTGCCTGTACGGCGTCTTGCGCCCGGGGGACCGCATGCTCTCCGCCGCGGGCAAGCCGTATGACACGCTGGAAGATGTCATTGGGCTCACGGGCAATCGGGGCGATGGCTCGCTGCGCGAACTGGGCGTCGCATACAGCCAAACGGAACTGACGGAGGATGGCGCGCTCGATCTTCCACAAATTTTAGCAAACTTGACGGACGATGTAAAACTCGTCCTCATTCAGCGTTCGCGCGGATACGCTTGGCGTCCCTCGCTGCGCGTGTCCGAAATCAACGAGGCGATCGACGCCATCCATAAAAAACGACCCGACGTTTGCGTCATGGTCGATAATTGCTATGGTGAATTTATGGAATCGGAGGAGCCGCGCGCCGATCTCATCGCCGGTTCGCTCATCAAAAATCCGGGCGGCGGCATTGCGCCGACGGGCGGATACATCGCTGGAAAAGCCCAGTACGTCGAAAAAGCAGCCTGCCGGCTCACTTCGCCAGGAATCGGCGCGGAGGTCGGTTCATATGCCGGCAGTTACCAGCCGTTTTTCCAAGGGCTGTTCCTCGCGCCGCACACCGTCGCACAGGCCGCGAAAACCGCCGTGCTCGCCGCAAAATTGTTCTCCGATTTGGGGTATCTGGTTTCGCCCGCGTTCGATGAACCGCGCACCGATATCATACAAGCGCTCAAACTAGAATCGCCCGATCGGCTCATCCAATTCTGTCAGGCGATACAGCGCGCTTCTCCGATTGATTCCGAAGCCGTGCCGGAACCATGGGAAATGCCCGGCTATCAGCACCCCGTGATCATGGCGGCGGGCACCTTCATCTCCGGCGCATCGATCGAGCTGAGCGCCGACGCGCCCATTCGCGAGCCGTACATTGCGTATCTGCAAGGCGCGCTCACATACGCCCACGGAAAATACGCCCTGCGCGCCGCGCTGCAACAGCTGCACGATGCTGGGCTGCTCGCGCGCAGCTAGACCAAAATCAATCGTCGCCTTCGCCGTCATCCTGCGCCGGCTCGCGCAATTTCACGCTCTTTGCCGCCATCCGCCGCCTGTCGTCGAGCATGGCGGCATAATGCCGGCGCGTCGTGTTGACATCCGAGTGTCCGAGCACATCCGCAACCAAATAGATGTCCCCGGTCTCGCGGTACAAATTCGTGCCGAAGGTCGAGCGCAGCTTGTGCGGGCTGAGCTTCTTTTTGAGGGGCGCGGCGAGCGTCGCATATTTTTTCACCATCATCTCCACCGCGCGTATGGAAATGCGCTTGCGCTGGAGCGATAGAAACAGCGCGTTTTCGTTTCCGGGCAGCGCGGTGATCTCCTTGCGCTCGCGGATATACCGCTTGAGCACATCCGCGACCTCGTCGGGGAAGTAGAGAATCGCCTGATCGCCGCCCTTGCGCGTCACCGCAAAGCCGTTGAGCTCGAAATCCACATCCGCCAGATCGATCCCCACGAGCTCGCTCACGCGAATGCCCGTCCCCAAAAATAAGGTGAGGATCGCCAGATCGCGCAGCCGCGTGCGCTCGTTGTATTTTTTCTGCTTTCCGGTCATCGCATCGCCGGACTCCACCAAATCCAGCATCCGCACAACCTCGTCGATCTCCATGCGCAAAATCGGCTTTTCGCGCCGCTTCGGCATGTCGATCAGCCGCGACACATCCTTGGTGATATGTTGATGTTTGAATAAATATGTGTAAAATGATCGTAATGATGCGAGCTTGCGCATCCGCCCGTCGTCGCTGTTCGTGACGGATGTATCTTCATTATAGTAAAGCGCGAGGTATTCCAAATACATGCTGATGTCGCGCGCGGTGACCAGCGCCATGTCCGAGGGCGTGAGCAGGGGAATATCCTTGTCCGCAAACGCCGGAACTTCCTTTTCGAGGTATCCAAAGAACAGCTTCAAATCGCAGGCATACGCATAGCGCGTCAACGGCTGCGTCGTCGGCTCGATCGCGCGCATATAATCCCGGCAGATGTCCGGCAGATCGGCGAGCGTCTCGCGTGTGCGCCGCGTCAACTGCATGGCGCGCTGCTGGCTGTAGGTAAGCTCTTTCGCCATGTTACCACCCTTCTTTTCGCAAAAGCTGACTTTTACGCATAGATAAATATCTCAATCGATGGGCGATGTCCTCCACCGCCCCGTCCTATCATCCATCCGCAGGCTCTGCCGGCGATTCAAATATCTCATCCACTTCTATGGCGTTATAATCCGCCCCGGATCGTATGCACGTCATGCAGTTGTCGCACCGCTTGTTTGGATTGATATCGCAGCTTTCACAGTCGCCGCATTCGCGGCAAACCTGATCCTCGTCCAATACGCAACGCTTCTCTTCCATCCCACGCCTCCCATGCTCCTTATTATATCGCAAACCCAAGCAATTTGCAACAGAAAAATACGAACAAACGTTTGCAAGCGGGCTTCAATTGTGGTATAATGTAGACAAATTTACGATACGGGAGCATTGTTATGAAGACGACTGATAAGCAGACCATGATCCTTGACTATATCCGCCTAGAGATCGAACAGAAAGGCTATCCCCCATCCGTGCGCGAGATTTGCGCCGCGGTCGGGCTCAAGTCCACCTCCTCCGTGCATGCGCACCTTGTGCAGCTCGAGAAGAAAGGGCTCATCCGGCGCGACTCCACCAAGCCACGCGCCATGGAAGTGCTCGACAGCCCGCTTTCGCGCGGCAAGTCCATCCCGCTGCTCGGCAAAGTCACCGCCGGCACGCCGATTTTTGCAGCAGAGAACATCGAGGACTACCTCGTCCTCCCGCAATATCTGCTCGGACGCGACGAAATGTTCGCCCTGCGCGTACAGGGTGAGAGCATGATCGAAGCTGGCATCTTAGATGGCGACGTCATCGTGCTGCGCAAGCAGGAGGATGCGGAGAATGGCGATATCGTCGTCGCGCTCATCGGCGAGGAGGCGACGGTAAAGCGCATCTTCTACGAGGAGGACGGCGTTCGCCTTCAGCCCGAGAACGCCGCGATGGCGCCGATCTTCTGCAAATCCCCGCAGGTGCTCGGTCGCTTGGTCGCGCTGTTCCGTCAATTCTGATCAATCAACAAGGCGCACATGCTCTGTTCATGTGCGCCCAGTTTCCTATTTATTATATTAGCAGCTCGTCAAATCCCGTGATGTATCTATCCGCAATCGACTGGATTTCCTCGCGGTCGTGATGCGCGGTGCCATCCTCAATCGCGCACACGCGCAGCCCCGCGCGCTTCGCCGTTTTGATCGCATACAGCGCATCCTCAAACACCACACAGTCCTCAGGCGGCACGCCGAGCTTCGCCACGACCTTCTCAAAGAATTCCGGCTCGTGCTTCGTCGCGCCCACGCCCTCCTCGCCCGTGATGAACGCAAAATGCCCGTGCAGCCCATGCCGCGCGAACGCAATGTTGGCGTAATCCTGCGGCGATGCCGTCGCGATGCACATCTTCACATCCGCCGCGCGCAGCTGATCAAGATATTCGCGCACAAACGCCTTGGGCTTTACATCCTCCACATACCGCCTGCGCATCCGCTCGCGAATCTCGCCCCAAATCGCATCGCGATCCCCCTCGATCCCGAGGATCTCAAGCGCGCGCATTACAAGCCGCGTCGTCGGACTTTGAAAGGTCTGCATCAATATCTCATCCGGAACGGGTAAATTGTGCGCCAACAGGTATTCCAAGCAACCCAACCGCCAGTAGCGCATGGAATCCAAAAGCGTACCGTCCATGTCAAAAATTGCGGCTTTAAACTCGAATTTCACTCCATTTTCCTCCGCGATAGCGCTTCATCATCAGTATCATCCG
>JBMNUA010000060.1:0-11533 GCA_050945995.1 Christensenellales bacterium | reverse complement strand
CGGAGGTTTGATTGCCAAAGGCAATCAAAGTCGCTTCGCGACCGGGGCATTCAAACCGAAGATTTGAATGCCCCGCCGGCTGGAAAAAGATCCGGCGCGGCGACGAATTCATATTTGGAATTCGTATTATCTGCGCGCCAGCACGAGCCGCTCCTGCGGGCGTTTTTTCTTAGAAAGCTGCCGGTTGATGCGCTCGCTGACCGTGCGGCGCGTCTCGTACACCCACGCCTCATCCAGCGGCATGGAAAACGCGCGCGAGAACGCGTAGTACAGATTGATGCCCTGGTAGTAGCCTTCGAGGTAGTTCAAATCCTGCCGCTCCATCGCGGGCTTCTGGAGTGCATTTGCGCGCCGGACGAAGCGCGCCTCGACGTAATCGAGGAACTGATCCATCCGCTCCTCGCTGTGGACATCAAAGGGCAGCATGATCAGCTGCCATTGCACGCGCTCGGGCAGCCGATACGCGGCGATGCGGTCGAGCACGAGCAATTGGTCGCGCACATCCATCTTGCGGTAATGCGGCAGCGCCTCCTCGCGCGCGCTCCAGAGCGCGAGTTTTTCGCGCAGCGGGAGGATGCCGATGTCGATCAGCGCCTCGCTCGGGCCGACGACCGCCTGCTCGATGGGCGTATCCTCCGCCTCAAGGCGATGCTCCAAAAACGTGTGCGCGCGCGAAGTCGCCGCGACGTAGCCGACATCGTAGATGCCCAGCCGCCCCGCGCGCCCGGCGATCTGCTTGACCTCCTGCGAGGTCAGCTCGCGCACCTCCTCGCCATCGTATTTCAAAAGCTCCGTAAACACGATGCGGCGGATCGGTAAGTTTACGCCCATGCCGATGGCATCAGTCGAGACAAGTACCTGTTTTTCGCCGCTCAAAAACGCGTTGTACTGCATGCGGCGCACTTCAGGCGGCAAATCGCCGTAGATGACGGCGGCGGGAATCCCGCGCTCCTCCAGATGCGCTGCGAGCGCGCTCACCCGCTTTTTGGAAAACGCGATCAGCGCGTCGCCCCGGCGCACGCCGGAGAGCTCCACCGGGCGCGCCTGGACCCGAAGGGGCACCGCGCGGAAGTACGGGCGAAATTCGTAGTCATCGCCGCAGTCCTCGATCATGCGGATCAGCTGCTCCTTCGCGTTCAGCGCGCCGCAGAGGTGGATTTCCGGACAGTTGAGCGCGAGGATCGCGCGCACCCACGCCGCGCCGCGCTGGGAATCCGCCATGAGCTGCACCTCGTCCACCACCGCCACGTCGTACTGCGCGTCGAGCGCGAGTTTTTCGACAGTGCAGCTGGTGATGCGCGCGCCGGGCACGCGAATCTCCTCCTCCCCGGTCAACAGGTTGCAGGGCACGCCCTCGGCGTTCATCCGCTCAAAATTTTCGAGCGCGAGCACGCGCAGCGGCGCGAGGTACGCGCCGCGCTCACTTTTCATCAGCCTTTGGATGGCGTGGTAGGTTTTTCCCGTGTTCGTCGCGCCCAGATGCAGCACGAAATGCCGGCGCATGGCGCGCGCGGCGGGGTATTCGTCCTTGGGGTTTGCGGGGAGATGGCGGTTGAACGAATCGGTGAGCAGCGCGGGGATGTGGCTTGTCATGAGCACGGAGAGTATGCCCGTGCGCAGGTACGCGTTGAAGCGCCCTTTCACCACCGCCTCGAAGCGAAACGTCGTACCGCGCTGCTCGTTGTACGCGTCCAAAATGCGGTGCGAGAGCGATTCGAGCAGCGCGACATAATCGGCATACACCGCGTCAAAGCCCTTCGGCGCGTGCGCGCGCATTTTGCGCAGCGATTTGATGCGCTCGCGCACCGCCGCCTCCTGCTGCCAGAGATGGCGCGCCTTCGTGCGCTCGGCGATCGATTTGATCTTCGGATACTGCCTGCGTATCGTCGTAAATTCGAATTCTATTTTCTTTTGCAGCTTCATTGCCGCCTCCCATTTCCACGGTGATCGGCAATAGTATAACACGAATCGACGCATTTCACATCCGGCGCGCCGCGCGATTTTCATTTGCGCGAAATTGTGCCAACTGGTATAATAACTCCGCTCGATCAAAAACAGGAAATAAGAGGAAGCGACATGAACAAAAAAGAGATATCGGAAATCAGGCGCAGGTTCAACCCCGACAAAAACACCATCACCGCGATTCGCGGCTGCTATGTCAACAAAAATAAGCAGATCATGTCTGAATTCTACCAGCCCGCCGTCTCCCTCTCGCAGGAGGACGCGGAAACATACATGGCGATTTTCAAAAAGACGCTCTCGGGCACGGCAGGGAAAAACCTACTCGACATCGTGTTTCGCCCGGATCAGGTGATGCAGAGCGAAGAGCACGCGCTGCTCATGGCGCTTCGCGAGACGCGGCTGCGCGACGAGGCGCGCGTGCAGGCGTTCTACGCGCAGGTGATCGAATCGCTCGCTGTCGAGGACGATTATCTGATCCTGCTCGTCCACGACGAATTCGACGTGTTTAAAAAGCAAAAGCGCGATTTCATGGCGGAGGAGGAGTCCGAAGCGGTCTTCCAGTACATCCTATGCAGCGTGTGCCCGGTCAAGCCGGGCAAGCCCGCGCTGCGCTACCTCGCAAGCGAGGACGAGTTCCACAACCGCGCGGGCGAGCCCGCCGTGGGCGCGCCGGAGTTGGGCTTTCTGTTCCCCGCGTTTGACGACCGCGCGGCGAACATCTACAACGCGCTGTTCTATTCGCGGGGCGAAGCCGCGGGGTTTGCGCCCTTCATCGAGGCGCTGTTTCAGGCGGAGCTGCCGATGCCCGCGTCTGCGCAGCGCGAGGCGTTTGAACAGGCGCTCGAGGAATCGCTGGGCGAGGAACTCAACTTCGAGGTGGTGCGCACGCTCAACGAGACGATCCGCGCGGGGATCGAAGCGCACAAGGCGGACCGCGAGGCGGAGCCCTTGACCATCTCCAAGCGCGAGGTGCAAAAGATGCTGCGCGACTGCGGCGTTGCGGAGGCGCGCGTCGAGGCGTTTGACGCGGCATACGACGCGGCGATCGGGCGGGGCGTGGATTTGGGCGCGCAGCACATCGTGGACGCGAAACAGTTTTCGCTGCGCACCCAGGACATCGCGATCCGCGCCGATCCCGATCAGAGCGATCAGATCGAAACGCGCATCATCGACGGGATCAAATACATCCTCATCCGCGCCGACGAGGGCGTGGAAGTCAACGGCATGCGCGTGCGCATCGCGGATCAATCGCAGTAAATTCTAAAATCATTCGTATTTGAGAATTGGCAACAGCGGCATAATACGGCGTGCGGCGCCATGTGTTATACTGAAGATCGGCAGGAAACAACAAGGCAAGCGACAACAAGCGATTGCCGGCGCGAGAAACGGAGGGTACGCCATGCTGCAATGCGAGAATCTGACGAAGAAATATATCAGCACCACCGCGGTGGACAACCTGACGATCCACGTTCCCAAGGGGCGGGTGTGCGCCACGCTCGGCCCGAACGGCAGCGGAAAGACGACGTTTATGAAGATGGTCGCGGGGCTTGTCAAGCCCACGGCGGGCACGCTTCTGTTTGACGGCGCGCCGATCGGGGTTGCGAGCAAGGCGCGCATCGCGTACATGCCCACGGAGGGCTACTTCTTTGGCTATATGAACGGCGAGGACGTCGGCAGATATTACGCCGATTTCTTTACCGATTTTGACCGCGCGCGCTACAACGCGCTGATCGAGCAGATGCAATTGCCGCCCAAGTCCAAGGTGCGCCAGCTATCCAGCGGCATGCTCGCTAAGCTCAAGCTCGCCGTGACGCTCGCGCGCGACAGCGAACTTGTGATGCTCGACGAGCCGCTCAACGGCATCGACATCATCGCGCGCGATCAGGTGATCGACGCGATCCGCGAGCGCATCACGCCCGGGCGCACGTTCCTATTGTCGAGCCATCTGGTGGACGAGTTGGAGCGGATTGTGGACGCCGCGGTGTTTATGAAGGACGGCAAATTGGCGCTCGAGGGCACGGTTTCCGAGCTGCGCGAGGTGCGCGGCAAGGGGCTTGTGGAATTGTACAAAGAAATCTACGCGTGACGGAGGGTGAGCGGATGCTAAAGTTAATCAAATATGAGTATCGCCGAAATCTCGCGAGCATCGTCGTCGCGCTGGCGGCGATTTTGCTGGTGCAGGGGTTTTTCCTGTTCTCGGTCGTTTCCAAGCGCACGGAGCTCGTCATCGGCTCGTCGATGTTTCTGATCTTCACCGCGGGGATCAGCGTGTTTGGGATGATGCTGTTCAGCGTCGCGCTGTATTCGCGCGAGCTAAACGCGAAGACGAGTTATCTGACGTTTATGACGCCGAACTCGGTGACGAAGATTCTGGGCGCAAAGTTGCTCGCCGCGCTCGTATTGGGGCTTGCGTTCGCGGGCATGTTCACGCTGATCGGGATATGGGACTATGCGCTTTTGTCCAAGACATTCCCCGAGATCGAGCTTGGGCGCGAGATCATGGAGCAGCTGTTTTTCCATATGGGCAGCACGGAGCTGTCGGTGGTGATCACCACGATCGCCGCGATCGCGGTGGAATTTCTGATCAGCTTTTTTACGACGGTGGTGGTCGCGTACCTGGCGATCACGCTGGCGGCGACGGTACTTCAAAACAAGAAGCTGAAGGGGCTGGTGAGCTTTGTCATCTTCGTTGCGATCATGGCGGGGCTGGAGTGGGGCAAATCGAAGCTATCGACGCCGAACACCTCCGCGCGGCTGCTCGACGCGATGCTGCGCGCGTGGCCGCAGTACGCGGCGAACCTGTGCGTGATGGTCGGCGCGTTCGCGCTCAGCGCGCGGCTGCTTGACCGCAAGGTGAGTTTGTGACGTAATTTCAATGCAGATATAAAAGATACAGCGCAAACAGCGCGAGGGCGAGGCATGCGAACAACGCATCCCTCGCCCCTTTCGTTATATCCGCCGGCGCGACGAGAAGCGCGGGCAGCCGGGATTCGATCTGCTCCGCACCGATCAAACATTCGCCCGCGGCGAACACCGCCGGGGCAAAGCGCTTGTCGTCCGGTACGCCGTGTTCATCAAACAGCAGCTGGACGCGCGCCAACTCCTCCATATAATCGACGCGCTCGATCTCCACATCATCCGCGAAACCATCGAGAAATTCCGAAACGCGCGCGCAGCTTTCGCACGGCGTGACGTAGACATACACAACCTGCGCCCGCGCCGCAACCGGCAAAATAAGAAACAGCATGATCAGGATCGCGATTCGCCGCATCGTCATTCCTCCGTGAGTATTGTCGTCGAAAGCCCCGGGTGCTCCTGGATGCGGCTGAGCAGGCTCAAATAGATAGACGATTTGCCCGCGAACCAATGCTCGCCGTAGGCGATGAAGGGCACGCAGTAGGCGTCCGCCGGCACATCGAGCGTCTTTCGCAGATGCCGCTCCATCTCCATCCCCGCGTCGGTGTAGATGTCATATACCGCAAGCGTGTAGCCCGGCGGGAGCGCATGCTCCAGCCATTTTGCGACGTCCGCACAGTCCGCGCAATACGCGCTGGTGAGGTAGACGACCGTGCCCTGCGCCTGGGATTCGGCATACGCCGCGCGCTCCTCCAGCAACTGCTCGATGCCGGGGTATTGCGCGTAACCCGAATCCACATACGCGCGCACGGCTTCGTCCGCGCTGCCGCCCGCGGGGAACGCCGCACCGCCGAGAAACAGCACCGGCAGACCGAGCGCGGCGGGGTCGATGTCCAACGCGCGCAGTCGCTCATGGAGTTCCGCCTCGCGCGCGTTGTCCATGCGCAGGTTGTGGATGACGATCTCGATGGGCTGGTCGGCAAACAAAAGCCGATAGCGGTTCGCGATTTCATCGATCAAGGTGCATGCCTTGCAGCCTGCGATGCTGCCGCAGCCGCCGCAGGGGTCGTAGGCGTACACCTCGATCGCCACGTCCGCAGTCGCGGGCGCGGCGAGGAGGGCGAATAATAAAATCAAACAGACATATTTCATCATGCGCATCGGATCACCTCGGCGCATCAGCGCGGGTGATAGCAGAGCACCCGGCGCTCGCCGCCCAATTCGCGCATCGGCGGTCGCGTTTCAAAGCATTCCCGCGTCGCATACTGGCAGCGGGCGGAGAACTTGCAGCATTTCATGGTAAACTCGCGCGTCTCCGCCTCGGACATGCTCACGCCCTTCTCCCATCGCTCGCCCACATGCGGCACCGAATTCATGAGTAGCTCCGTATACGGGTGCGCGGGGTGTTCCATGATGCTTTTGGAGGGCCCGTACTCGATCAAACTGCCGCGGTACAAGGTGGCGATGTAATCGCTGACATAGTAGGCGGTCGAAAGATCGTGGGTGATGTAGATAAAGCTAATGCCGTATTCGTCCTTGAGCTTGCGAAAGAGGTTGACGATGTTGATCTTCAGCGACGCGTCGATCATCGCGACCGGCTCGTCGGCGATGATGATCCGGGGCGAGGTGATGAGCGCGCGGGCGATGGAGATGCGCTGGAGCTCGCCGCCGGAGAACTGCGTGGAATACTTGCCGGCGACCACCTCATACGTCAGCCCCACCGACTGGAGCGCGCGCTCCGCCGACTCGACCGCCTGCTTTTTGTTCTTCGCGCCGCCGTAGGAGAGCGCGGTGTCGATGAGATAGTGCGCGACCTGCCGCCGGTTTGAAAACGCGTCGAACGGGTTTTGGAAGATCGGCTGCACCGCGGTGCGAAACTTCCGGTTCGGGAGCTGTCTTTTGCTCAGACAATCCATGCCACCTAATGTGATTGTGCCGCCCGTGGGCGGGATCAGCCGCAGGATCATCTTGGTGAGCGTGGTCTTTCCGCAGCCGGACTCCCCGACGACGGATAGTATCACCGGGCGCTCGCCCGTGATCGCCAGCGACACATCGTCCACGGCGCGCATCTTCTTGCGCGAGAGCATGCCGCCGATCTTAAATTCCTTGGTCAAATGCTGCATATCGAGCAAATTATTCGGCATTTTCATCAGCCCGCCTTTCCCGTCTTAGGCAAGAGATGGCACGCGGCGTAGCGACCCGGCGCGACCTCTTCAAACCTCGGCACCGCCTCGGAACACGAGGGGATCGCGTTTTTGCAGCGCGGCGCGAAGCGGCAGCCCGGCGGCGGGTTGCGCAGCGAGGGCGGGCTGCCGGGGATGCCCTCGCGGTCGGAATGGTCGCCGACCTTGGGGAGCGCGCCGATCAGCATTTGGGTATAGGGGTGCATGGGCGATTCAAACAGATCGCGCGTGTCGCCCAATTCCACCATGCTGCCGGAGTACATGATGCCCATGCGGTTGGTGATTTGATAGTGAACGCCCATGTCGTGCGAGACGATGACGAGCGTGTTTTTCATCTTTTTCTGAAGCTCCATGAGCATCATGAGGATGCTCTTTTGCACCACAACGTCGAGCGCGGTCGTCGGCTCGTCGGCGAAGATCATGCCGGGACCAAGAAACGTCGCCATCGCGATGACGACGCGCTGGCGCATGCCGCCCGAGAGCTGGTGCGGGTAGGATTTTAAGATGTCGATGGGCAGCGACAGCTCCGAGAGGTATTCGGTCAGCCGCGCGAGCATCGCCGCCTTGGGCTGCCCCTTGCGGTGGCGGCGAAACAGCTCGTAGAACTGATCCTCGATGCGGTAGACGGGGTTGAGCACGCTCATCGCCGCCTGCGGCACATAGGAGACGGCGTCCCACCACGCGCGGCTGATCTGCCCGCTCTCGAGCGTATGGCGCGCGCCGCCCGCGTCCGCGTAATCAAGTACGACCTTGCCGCTTTTGATCTCGAGCGGGTAGGCGAGCGTATCGTACATCACCTTGAGCAGCGTGGATTTCCCGCAGCCGGATTCCCCGGCGATGCCGAACACCTCGTCGTCGCGGATGTTAAAATGGACGTCCTTGACGGAGACGACCGGGCCTGTGATCGTTTGATATTGCGCGGTCAGATTTTCGATTCTCATCATATGCTCAACGCCCTCTTTTCTTGGCGACATACTCGTTGTAGCCGGTGTATGTCAAAAACAATCCGATGAACATGATGGAGGTCGCCAGAACCGGCGAGCCGATCCACACCCACTGTTTGAGCATGATCGCCTGGTACTGGCGCGCCCAGTAGATCATGTTGCCGAGCGTGGGCGTGGTGGTGGAGGAGAGCCCGAGCACCGCGAGCGATGCCTCCGAGCCGATCGCAACCAATATGGTGTTGACAAAGTTCGCCATCGCCCACGAGAGCACATGGGGCACGATCTCCACGCGGATGATCTTAAAGGTGCTCTCCCCCGAGAAGCGCGCGGTGTTGATGAACTCGCGCTCGCGGATGGTCAGCGCCATCGACCGCGCCTGGCGCGCAGGCCACGGCCAGTTGAAGATGATGAGGATCCCGCCGATCATCCACAAAGACGCGCGCCCTTTGAGGAGCGAGCCCATCAGGATCAGGATCGGCAGCGATGGTATGACGATGATCGAATCGCATAAAAACAGGATCACGCTGTCGATGATCCCGCCGACAAAGCCGGCGAACAGCCCGATCAAAACGCCGATCACCGTCGCCGCGAAGGCGACGAAGATGCCAATCATCATCGAATTGTGGATCGATTCGATGAGCAGCCAGAAAATGTCCTGCCCCTGCTTGTTCGTGCCCAGGTAGTGCTCCACGCTGGGCGGCTGGTTTTTCTTGTACGAGCTGAGCGTCATCACCTCGCCGGGGCTGAACTGGTAGACGACAAAGCCGATGATGAGAAACGCGACGACGATCAACAGCCCGATTTTGAACCGGATGCTCATCGATTGCCACGTTTGTTTGATGTTTGCACGATATCCGATGTCCATAAATAGCGTATCTCCTTTCGCCGCAGGGGCTCAGCTGTAACGGATGCGCGGATCGATCAGCGGATAGATGAGGTCAACGACCAGCGTGGAGGTGGCGACGGCGAATATCGAGACGAAGATCAGCCCCGTCAACAAATTATAGTCCGAATTGTTGATCGCCGTGGACACCAGCTGCCCGACGCCCGGATAGCTGAAGATGATCTCGCACATCAAAGAGCCGCTGAACGCGCCGCCGATGTGCAGCGCAAGCGCGGTCACCTGCGAGAGGATGGAATTGCGAAACACATAGCGGTAGCCGATCGACGCCTCGGTCAGCCCCTTCAAACGCCCGTAGTTGACATACTCCTCCTCCGAGACGTTCGAGGAGAGCGATTTCATGCTGATGATCCACCAGCCCGTGCCCACGAGCATGAGCGAGAGCGCCGGCATGAAGGAATTGTAGATCGCGCGGCGCAGCCACGCGAACGTAAACTCCATCTCGCCGAACGAGGGGATCAGCGGAAACCAGCGCTTGACAAACGCCATGAGAATCATGATGACGAGCGCGAGCATGAAATACGGCGTGGGGTAGATGCACATGCTGATGGTTTCCATCACCTTGGAGTACCATTTTTCCTTTTTGAAACCCGCGAGCAGACCGATCGCGTTGCCGACGACCCATGAGATGAGCGTTGTCGTCAGAAGCAGCGACACCGTGTAGGGCAGCGCCTGCGCCACCATGTGGGAGACGGGGGTCGGATAGTTGGCGATGGAGATGCCAAAGTCCATGGAGAACAGGCGTTTGATCGTTATGATGTACTGCTGAAACAAACTGCCCGTCAGCCCGTACTGCATCTTCATGGTCTCGCGCATCGCGTCGAGCGCCTCGGGGGTGAGCGTCCTGCCCATGGAGAGCATTTTGCTGATCATGGATTCGATGGGGTCGGATGGCATCGCGCGCTGTAAAAAAAACACGACGGTGATGCCGACGAAGATGGTGAGCAGCCATACAAGTACCCTGGTGAGTAAGAATTTCGCCAGTCGCACGAGCGAACCCTCCTTGTTACCCGGCAAACAGAAATGCCTAAGCGGGGAGAGCGCGATGCGCGCCCCCCGCCCGGTCATCATGGGTTGCCTTGCTTGTTATTGCGCGGGCACGATTTCGTTGACGATGAACTTAAAGCAGCTCCACCACCACCAAGGACCGTTGTAGGGTTTCTCGGAATCCGGGTAGTTCGTCCAATAGGTGGAGTTGGTGGGAACGAGCTTCGAGGTGCCGAACATGGGCAGCCACGCCGCCTCGTCCGCCATCACCATCAGCGCTTCCTTGGAAAGCTCGTAGGTCTCCTCGCCGCTGGGGATCTTCTCCATGGTGTCGAGGATCGCGTCGAGCTTCTCGCTGCGGAAACGGGTGAACGTTCCGGAGGTCACAGAGCCCGAGGGCGTATACAGCTTGGAGTGCCAGCCGAACAGCTGGGTGTAGAGGTCCTGCATGACGCCGCAGGACGGCCAGTAGGAGCCCGCGGTGAACTCGCCCACGCCGTTGACGGAGTGGAAGAAGCCGGATTCGGACGCCTGAACCGTCACGTCGAAGCCAAAGTCGTACCACTGGGACTGGCAGGCATACGCAAGGCGCTCGGACTGGGTCTCATATCCCGACGGGCTGAGCACCTCGAACGAAACGCGCTCGCCCTCGTATGTCCAGAAGCCGTCGCCGTCGCGGCTGAGCCCCGCGCCGATGAGCAGCTCTTCCGCCTTGGCGGGGTCGTGCTTCCACCAGCCGACGCCGAACAGATCGACAAGCTCATCCTCTGTCAGGTGATCGACGCTGTCGATGCCCTCTTCGGCGAGCGCCTCTTTGAGTTTGAGCGCGAAATCGCGGTCGAAGGGCTGGTAGCCGTCCTCCCACGCATAGGCGGTCAACTCGTCGCGCATCTCCTTATGGAATGCCTCGGAGAGGAAGGTCGTCGGGGGCATGCACAGGGGGGATACGCGCATCTGCCCGCTGAAGGTATCCATGGACACCTGCACGATGTCGAGCGAGAGCGCCATCGCCCAGCGCACGTCCCGGTTGTCAAAGGGCGCTACGTCGCAGTTGAACGCGATGCCGCGCTCGCAGGGGTCGTCAAAGCAGCCGTAGGGGTAGTCGGGTAGCCAGCAGGCGACGTTGTCGTTGCCCGCGAGCAGCACTTCCCACGCCTCGGGGGAGATGTCGCAGAGGATGTCAACTTCGTTGTTGAGCATCGCCATGGTCTTTTTCTCCTCGGTGCCGTAGGCGGTGACGAGCACATACTTGGCGGCGGGCACTTTGCCCGTCAGCACGCCGACGTCGGAGAATTCCGCGTCCTCGCGCAGCTCGTACAGGAACCAGTAGCCGTTGGGGTCAAAACCGGCGATCGTATAAGGGCCCGTGCCGATGGGATCCTCATGCGGGTCGGACGTCAGATCGCTGTCCTTCCAATAATGCTCGGGCACGATGCGCAGGTTGTTGCCGAAAACGGTGACGCCCAAATCCTCGGAGATGCGCGGGCGGCTGTTGACGGTGTTGATGATCAACTCGTACTTGTCCACATATTCAGCGGACGCCACGATGTTGGACAGCCACGCGCCGTTGGAGAGCACTTCCTTGTGCCGGAGCAGCTCGTTGATGGTGAACACGACGTCCTCCGCGTCAAAATCCTCGCCGTCGGACCACTTGATGCCCTCGGTGAGCACGATCTTGAAGCTGGTGTAGTCGTCGTTTA
>JBMNUA010000059.1:0-11674 GCA_050945995.1 Christensenellales bacterium | reverse complement strand
GACCTCGGGCTCGGGCTTTGTGCAAGCGCTTGTCGAGAAGGCGGATGAGATCGGCGTGGGCAAGGTCGCGACCGTCATGGGGCGCTTCTATGCCATGGATCGCGATTTCGCTTGGGATCGCGTGGAGAAGGCGTATGCTGCGATGGTGTACGGCGAGGGCGCGAAGGCGTCCGACCCGGTTCGCGCCATCCGCGACTCCTATCAAAGCGAAATCACCGACGAGTTCATGCTGCCCACCATCTGCGACGAGAGCGGCATGATCCGCGCGGACGACGCCGTGATGTTCTTCAACTTCCGCCCCGACCGCGCGCGCCAGATTACCCGCGCGTTCGTCGATCCCGATTTCACAGGCTTTGCGCGCAAAAATGGCATGTTCCCGCTCAAGTATGTGTGCATGACCCAGTACGACGCCACCATGCCCAATGTCGATATGGCGTACCCGCCCGAGCCGCTGACCATGACGATGGGGGAGTACCTCTCCAAAAAAGGGCTGACGCAGCTGCGCATCGCGGAGACGCAGAAGTATGCGCACGTCACCTTCTTCTTCAACGGCGGCGAGGAGCGCGAGTTCCCGGGCGAGGATCGCATCCTCGTGCCGTCGCCCGATGTCGCGACATTTGATTTGAAGCCCGAGATGAGCGCGTATGAGGTAAAAGACGCGGTGATCGAGCGCATCAACGAAGAAAAGTACGATGTCATCATCCTCAACTTCGCCAACTGCGATATGGTCGGGCACACCGGCTTTATGGACGCGGCGAAGGCGGCGGTCAAG
This sequence comes from Christensenellales bacterium, assembly GCA_050945995.1. Classification (GTDB taxonomy): domain Bacteria; phylum Bacillota; class Clostridia; order Christensenellales; family Aristaeellaceae; genus RUG11247. The sequence goes on along the minus strand of JBMNUA010000059.1, from coordinate 10,902 downwards.
ACGGTGGACATCTGCGTGAAGGAGGTCGTGGACGCGATCCTCGCGCACGGCGGCAGGTGCATCATCACCGCCGACCACGGCAACGCCGATCAGATGATCGAATGCGGCAGCGGCGATCCGTTCACCGCGCATACGACCAACCCCGTGCCTGTGATCGTCGTTGACCCCGCAAAGCCCAAAATGGCGCTGCGCGAAGGCGGCAAGCTGTGCGACCTCTGCCCGACGATGCTCGACCTCATGGGACTGGAAAAGCCGGCGGAAATGACGGGGGAGACGTTGATCGTGCATTGACGCACGCGCATCATTCAAGGCAGGAGAACCAATCAACAAAGAACATCCCGCTCCGCTCACGCGGCACGGGATGTTCTTTGTGATCGATGCAATTTCCTTGATCAACAGAACACTACTCTGCTTCACTCGGCGCGGGATATTGTTTTCAGCCGACAGAATCTTCCCTCATCCATCGAGCCCCGCTCTGCTTCGCGCGGCGCGGGATGTTGTTTTCAGCCGACAGAATTTTCCCTCATCCATGGAGCCTGCTCCGCTTCATGTGGCGCAGGATATTGTTTTCAACCGACAGATCTTCCCTCATCCATCGAGCCCCGCTCCGCTTCATGCGGCGCGGGATATTGTTTTCAACCGACAGAATCTTCCCCCATCCATCGAGCCCCGCCCCGCTTCACGCGGCGCGGGATATAGTTTTCAGCCGACAGAATCTTCCCTCATCTATCGAGCCCTGCTCCGCTTCACGCGGTGCGAGATATTGTTTTCAACCGACAGAATTTTTCCTCATCCATCGAACCCCGCTCCGTTTCGCGCGGCGCGTGATGTTGTTTTTAACCGACAGAATCTTCCCTCATTCATCGAGCCCTGCTCTGCTTCACGCGGCGCGAGATTTATATCCATGCGCACATTCTCACATCACTCGAGATACGTGCCTTCGCCCGCCCATTCGCACCCCACTCCGATAATCCTTCCATCAAAAAAGCGCCGCGTGTTCCATTGCACACGCGGCGCTTTCCTCAAACCGATTTACTCGTCAACAGTGGCATCGCCGTCGCCCGTTTCCGCGGAATCTCCCGCGTCAGCCGCGTCGACCGCCGCAGCGTCGTCCACTTCGCCTGCCGCCGCATCGTCAACCTCGCCCGTGTCGGGCGCTTCGGTATCCAGCACGATGGGATCGACCGAGCCGCTGGGCAGCACGGTTTCGAGCGAACGGTTCTCGCTGCCGGTCACGATCGTGGCGACAATGGCGAGCACGATGAAGACCGCCGCGCACACCTTCGTCAGCGTCGCCAGCTTGCCCTCGTAGCTCTTCGCCTTATTCTTGCCGAAGAAGGTCTCTGCGCCGCCGCCGATCGCCCCCAAACCCTGCCGCTGTCCCTGCTGAAGCAGCACGGTAACAATCAGGAGTATGGATACAACGATCAGTACGATGTCTATAATAATGGTCACAGCGCTCATGGAATATCCTCCTTCAGTATCAACACAATATGCTCAAGTATTATAGCACGATATTTGCCCGATGGCAACCGGATAAACGCCCTTTGCGCGGAATAATTTAGAAATCGTCGTATCGCGGGCGCCTTGTCGCGCCGCTGCGCCGCACCGGCGGTCGTTCCTGCCTGCGCTGCTGCGCAAGATACGCGCGGCGGCGCTGCTCGTAGATGCGCTTGCGCCGGCGGTTTCGGCGGACGTTGCGCACGATCCCGGCGATGATGATAAACGCAAACAGCACGAGAAATCCAATCGAGAGATACACCACGCGCTCATCGCGCAGCGACTCAAGCCACGGGATGTTCTCCGTGAGATACTCCCATGCGGACAGCTTGAGCGGCTCGAGCGCAACCGAGCGGGAGGCGATGAGCGTGCCCATGATCGGCTCGCCGCCCGCGCCGTCAAACGAGAGCGTGCCCACGATGCTGCCCGCCTCAATCGTCATGCGGTTCTCGAGCTTCTCTAAATAATCCGTCGTCACCGTCACGGTGGCATGCTCTCGAAAGTAATCGGCAAACCCCGCGGCCTCGTCCGTATCCTTTAGCGCGATCACCGCATATCCGTCATCGCTCGTCTGCGATAGGATCAGCGGCAGATTGCCCGCGTATAGATCGTCCTTCGCGCTGTTCTCAACCTGTATCGATTGGATGCCCTCGCCCGCCATGGCGAACAGTTCCCGAACCCGGTATGTATCATATCTTGTAAACCCATATGCAAAGATGCGCGCGGCGTCGTACCATTTCCATGTCGGATAATCGACGGACGCGCGAAACGCAACCGAGATGATCCTGCGCCCGCCCTTCTCCGCCGCGCTCACCAAGCATTGCCCCGCGCGGCTATGAAAACCCGTCTTGATGCCCACGCATTCCTCAACATAGTATGGGCTGTCGGGATCGATCAAATCGACTTTGGATTGAATGACCAATTTTCCGCGCCTGCCGGTCGCCGCCATGGTATACTCCCGCGTCGCGGAAATCTCGCGCACCAAATCTAGCGACATCGCATAGCGGGTGATGATCGCCATATCGGTCGCGGTGGTATAATGATTGTCGTCGTGATAGCCGTGGGGGTTGGTAAAATGCGAGCTCGTGCAGCCAAGCTCCATCGCGCGCCGGTTCATCAGCGCCGCAAATTCGCTCACCGAGCCGGAAACGAGCACCGCGACGGCGATCGCCGCGTCGTTGCCCGAGCGCAGCATCAGCCCGTACAATAGGTCGCGAAAGCTCATCTCCTCCCCGGCGTACACCGGCACATAGGAGCTGCCCTCCGGCATGCTCTCGACTTCTTTGGGGATGGTCACCATGGAATCAAGCGATATGCCGCTTTCGATGGCGAGCGCGAGGGTCAATATTTTCGTGGTGCTCGCGGGGAACATGCGCGTGTCCGCGTTTTTAGAAAACAGCACCGTGCCCGTCTCCTCGTCGATTACCAGAACCGCCTCGGCGAACAAATGCCCGGGCTCCAACTGCTCGGGGTGCTCGGGGTCCCAGTCCTGCGGGGTCGAAGCGTGCGCGGGCAGTACAGCGGTAACAAATAGCAGGATCAGTAATAATAATGAAAACGCGCGAACGCGGCGATGCATGATGCGATACTCCCTTCATCCATAGGAAATTGAGCGGTTTTGCTTGCCCGGGAAATCCCATAATTTCAAGCAAACACGATGTATTATAGCATCATCAGCGGCGTTTTGTACAGTCATAAGTAAAATCCTAACATTTACATACTCCGCCTTGAAAAAAGGCTCAAATCCGTATATAATATTCATGACAAAAGAATGAAGATTGTTGTACGATTCAACCGGGGCGATGGGCGGAGGAGAGATTATGGCGAAGAAGATATTGATTGTTGACGACGAGCCTTTGATCGTCAAAGGTTTAAAATATAGTCTCGAGCAGGACGGGTACGAGACGGAGTCCGCGCAGGACGGCGAAGAGGCGGTTACCAAATTCTTTGCCGGGCAGTTCGACCTGGTGCTGCTTGATGTGATGCTGCCCATACTCGACGGCATCGAGGTGTGCCAGCGCATCCGCGAAAAGAGCAATGTCCCCATCATCATGCTGACCGCAAAGGGGGACGATATGGACAAAATCCTCGGGCTCGAATACGGCGCGGACGATTATATGACAAAGCCGTTCAACATCCTCGAGGTCAAGGCGCGCATGAAAACCATCTTTCGCAGAACCGCGATGATGGAGCGCAACAATGTGCAGCGCGTGATCACCGTGCGCGATATGACGATCAACCTCAACAACCGTTCGGTGGTCATCGGCGAGCGCGAAGTGAACCTGACCGCGAAGGAGTTCGACCTTCTTCAGCTTTTCGTGACGAATCGGGGCAAGGTGTTCTCCCGCGAGGCGCTTTTGGAGACGATTTGGAAATACGACTACCTCGGCGATCTGCGCACGGTGGACGTGCACATCCGCCGCCTGCGCGAGAAGATCGAAAAAGCGCCCAGCCAGCCGGAATTCATCTTCACCAAATGGGGAGTGGGCTATTATTTCACAGACAAGGATTAGTTCGTCCCTATATTCCATACGATGGAGAATCATGATCGCGTACCTACTGATCATCGCCATTGCGTTTAGCGTGGTTGCGGTGTCCCTCATACAGTTGGTAGGCGATTATCTGTTCAGCCAGCAGGTGCGGGACGATCAGCGGATTGCAGAAAACATCGCCGCCGCGGTGGAGGGCGATTATTTGTCGCGCGACGCGGAGGCGATTTATAACAGCGCATGGGGCTACATCGCCGAGGGCGTCAGCCGCGTGCTGGTGCTCGACCGCTACGGCGTGGTGCAGGTGGATACCGACAGCCAGCTCAACGGCAGCCGCTTTGACAACCCGGAGGCGGCGGGGACGCTCGCAAGCGGGCGCTCCACCGGGAATATCTATCAGACAGACGCGCATTCCTCCTGGGCGGAATACGCCCTCGGCTCGATCTCGAGCGTCGATCTCATGACGGGGATTTACGCAGCCGCCATCACGGGCGAGGCGGGCGTGATCGGCGCCATCGTCTACATCTCGCAGGCGGAGGAGATCTACGAGGGGCTGCGCTCCATCCGCATCAAAATCATCCTCTGGCTCGCGGTGATCGCAATCCTCGCGCTTGTCATGAGCATGTTCGTGGTGCGCACGATCACAAATCCCATCCGCGAATTGAACGAGGGCATCTCGCGCATGGCGCGGGGCGACCTCTCCAGCCGCGTGAAGGTGCACGGCAAAAACGAGTTCGCGCGGCTCGCCATGGCGTTTAACTCGATGTCCGAGCGGATCGAGTTGTTCGATAAATCGAGAAACCAGTTCGTCTCCAACGCCTCCCATGAACTCAAAACGCCGCTCTCCACGATGAAGATTTTGATCGAAACGCTATTATATCAGGACACATACAACGCCGAGATGCAAAAGGAGTTTCTGGGAGATGTCAATAAGGAGATCGACCGCCTGAGCGGGATCATCTCCGATCTGCTCACCCTCGTTCACATCGACAGCGGCGGCATGCAGATCAAGCCCGCGGAGCTTCGGCTCTCCACCCTCGTGCAGGAGCAGACCCAGCGGCTCATGCCGCTGGCGCGCGAGCAGGGCATCAGCATGGACTGCGTGGTGAAAGATCCCTGCGAAACCTTCGGCGACGAAACGAAGCTGCAACAGGCGTTTTATAATGTGATCGACAATGCGATCAAGTACACGCCCAGGGGCGGAGAGGTGTCGATCGAGGTGCTCAAAAGCGGTAAAAAATGCGTGGTGCGCGTGACGGACACGGGCGTCGGCATCCCGGAGAGCGACCTGCCGCATATCTTCGACCGCTTCTATCGGGTGGATCGTGCGCGCTCGCGCGAGACGGGCGGCACGGGGCTTGGGCTGTCCATCGTCAAGCAAATCCTGCTATTGCACGGCGGCGACATCAGCGCCATGAGCAGGGAAGGCGCGGGCACGACGTTCACCATGGAGCTGCCCGTGCTCCCGCGCAAGGAGTAGAGGCATGTTGAAGAGGATATTGGCGTTCGCGCTCGCGTGTTTGTTCGTCGTGCTCTCGGCGCTCGCAGAATTGCCCGAGCCGGAGGATATGCCCACAGACATGATCCTCGGCGAAGCGCGCGGCGTAAACCGCGCGAGCGTGACGCTCTTTTATAAATCGGAGGACGGCGCGGGACTCGTGCCGATCCGCCGGACGCTGGAAATTCCGGCGGGCGAGACAGCGGTCGAGCGCGCGATGGAGGAGCTTTTGCACCCGGGTGCGGGCGCGGAAATCATCTCGGTCGCCCCGGGCGACACGCAGGTGATCGGCGTCGAGAGCGTGAGCGGTATCGTAACGGTGAACCTCTCGATCGACGCGGCAGGGCTGCAAAGCGATCAGGAGCTGCTCGTTTTATACACCGCGATCTGCAACACGCTCATGAGCATCGAGGGCGTGCGCGCGGTGGATGTGCTCATCGGCTCGCGGCAGGAGAGCATCTACTCGCTGCCCACGGGCGCGATGACCGCGCGCGAAAGCGATGTCACTGTGCTCTGGGCGCAGTACCAATCGGAGGAGGAGCGCTTTCTCGAAGCGGGCGAGAACCCCGCGTCGCTCGATCGGTATGCGGTGCTCTATTTCCCATCGACAAACGGTCAATGGATTTTGCCGGAACTGCGCGGGGTGCGCTTTCGGAACGAGGATTATGCGTCGCAGTTGCTCGACGAGCTGATCGCGGGCGCGTATAGCGGCGACGCGTACTCGAGCTTCCTCTCGGGCGGCGTGAGCGTGCTTGCGTCCGAGCCGCAGCTCTACGCCTCCGCGGCGGGGGAGCGGGTGCTCGAAATCTTCCTCACGGGCGCATTGCGCGATTATATGATCTTGCAGGGCGTGTCCGAATGGCAGATGGCGGCGGCGATCACCGCCACCATGTGCACGTTCATCCCGGAGCTCGACGCCGTGATCATCTATGTGGACGGGCAGCCGATCACGGAACTGAATGTGCGCGGCAACATCCGCCAGTACCCGGGCGGTCTTTTGCGCCGAGACGCGTTTGCCGCCTACATCGGGGGCGTAGCGCCGGTGTACTTCTCGGACGGGGCGGGCGGGCTGACGAAGGTCGTTCGCGCGATGTCCGCGCGCCGATCGCGCTCGGCATACTCCCTTTTGCTTCAATTGATCTCCGGGCCGACGTCTGTTGATGTGGGCGCATACGCGGTGATGCCCGCGGGCGTGTCCGCAGACGACGTGCTGGGCGTTGCGATCGCGGACGATGTGGCGACCGTCAATTTTTCAGCGAATTTCTATCGGCTCTGCCAGACGCTTGACTCTGCGCAGGAGCGCGCGCTCGTGTTCGCGGTCGTCAACACGCTGTGCGAATTGCCGGATGTGCGCGCGGTGGCGATGCTGATCGAGGGCGAGCGCGTCGAGACATTGGCAAACGATATCTACTCAAAGTCGGAACTCTTGCCCAACGCCGGGATGGTGCGCTGATCCGACTAAAACCAAAACCGCCGTAGCTCGCGCAGTTCAAATAGCATCTTCCACTTGCCCATCGCCGCGATGCTGCGACAATCCCATCAAAAAGCCCGATTCGCGTTATCTGCGAATCGGGCTTTTCTATTATATTCAAAAAACCGTCAGTCAAAGATCGATCGCTCGCCCGATTCGATCTCTCCGCCGTCCTCCTGCCCGCGAAATAGATTCGTCAATTCATTGAGCAACCCGCCCGGCGTGTAGCGCACCGCGTTGCTCTCCGCGCCCGTCACCAGTTTGCCCAGTTCAAACAGCAGCTTGTGGCGCGCGATCACCGTGTACACATGTTCGCCGTTTCGCGCAGCAGCCGCGTCGAGGTATTGTATCGTCTCCCCGGCGTTCGCCGACAGCACGGCAACCACATCGTACACCCCGTCCGTCTTTCGTATGAGCAGATACTCCGCGTACCCGCTCAGCGAGGTAAAGCCAATCAGCGGCGCATCGCCCGGCGCGCTCAACAGTTCCAGATCGGAGACCGCCTCGGGCGCATCCCAAATGTCGGATACGTCCATCTCATCCGTCTCTCTGCCAAACAGCTCGCCCACCGCGTATTCCGAAGGCGTGTTCGACGAAGCGAGCATAATGCGGTTCTCGTTCTCCAATGCGTAGCGGTCGAGGAGCAGCAGCTGCACACCCGGCGGGCGCACAAAATCTCGCCCGCTCAATTTTTGCGAAACTTGCGCGAGGAACGCCGCGCACATCCGCGCCGGATACCCCCCGCCGCTCACCGAAGCCGCCATGCCGCCATTCTCGTTGGAATCAAGCCCCACCCACGCGACGACCGCGATCTCCGGCGTGTACGCCGCCGTCCACGCGTCGCTCGTATCGCCGTTGGCAAGCCCCGCCGTGCCCGTTTTTCCCGCGACGGGGAAGGGGAGGGGAGCGAGCGCCTTTGCCGTGCCCGTGTCCGCGGCGGTTTTCAACATATCGGTGATGATAAACGCGCTCGCCGCCGTGAGCGCGCGGCTCTCCTCCTCGCGGTATTCATACACCACATTCCCGTATTGATCGAGGATTCTGCGGATCAAATGCGGCGCATGCACCATGCCGCCGTTCGCGAGCGCACCGTATGCCGCGCATAGTTCGCTCGGCGTCACCCCGCTCTCCATCGAACCGAGCGCGAACGCCAGATTTTCGTCCGCCTGCGGCACGCGCAGCCCGAACCCCCGCGCATATCGACTGATGATGTCCATGCCCACCGTATCGGCAAGATCGACCGTCGCCGCGTTCAACGATCGCGAGAGCGCCGTGCGCAGCGTCACCTCGCCATTGTAGGTCTGCCCCGCGTTGCCGGGCGAATAGCCGTCGGCATAGGTGCGCCGAACATCGTACACCTTCGTCGTCGGGATATAGCCGTATCGGTCAACGGCGGCGGCGTATGTCGTGAGCGGCTTGATCACAGAACCCGGCTGCCTGCGCGATTGGGTCGCGCGGTTCAGCCCGCGCTGCACGGTGCGCTCTCGTCCGCCGACGATGGCGACGACCTCGCCGGTCTGCGCGTCAACCGCAATCATCGCGCCCTGCGCCGCTGCCTCGGGGTAGTAAGAGCTGTCCTCCATCACGCCCTGCGCCGCCAGTTGCATCTGTGGATCGAGCGCGGTGTAGATCACATACCCGCCCGAGAGCAGCTGCTCGGAGGTGAGATTCATCACCGATACGGCTTCGCGCAGCGTCTCGTCGATGTACCAGGCGTATTCGCTCGTTCCCGCCGGGCTCTCGATGATGCGGATCGCCTCCGCCTGCGCGGCGTCCGCTTGGATTTGCGTGATGTATCCGTTCTCGACCATGGATGCGAGCACATATTCGCGCCTGCCGAGCGCGGCTTCGAGGTTGATGTGCGGCGCATAGCCCGACGGCGATTTGATCACGCCCGCGAGCAGCGACGCCTCGCCAAGGGTCAACTCCGCCGCGCTCTTCCCAAAGTATTGCTCGGCAGCCGCGCCGATCCCGTATGCGCCGTTTCCAAAGTACACGACGTTCAAATACGCTTCTAATATCTCGTCCTTTGACATCTCGCGTTCGAGCTGCATGGCGAGCGCCGCCTCCTGCGCCTTGCGCGAAAGCGTCTTTTCGCTCGTCAAATGCGTCAGCTTGATCAGCTGCTGGGTGATCGTCGAAGCGCCCTGCGCCAACGACATCGTCTTTACATCGTGCACCACCGCGCCCGCAATCCGCCGGATGTCGATGCCGCTGTGGCTGTAAAACCGCGCATCCTCCGCCGCGATGAACGCCTCCGGCACATAGGCAGGCAGCGCGTCGATCGCAACGCGCACGCGGTTTTCGCTCCCGTATAAACTCCCCGCCTTTTCGCCCTGCGCGTCGTAAATGCGCGTCGCAAGCTGCACATCGCCGATCTTCGCGACATCCAATTTATGCCAGTTCGGCAGATCCAGCTCCCATAAAAGCACGCCAAGGGCGATGACGGCAATCGCCCCAATAGCTGTCCATATGATAGACTTTCGGCTCATGCGCAAATCCTCCCATATGATTTTGTACCAAAGAACCAGATATATGCATAAAGGAATATCTTGTTTGTGGACATGGTTTCACAATTGATGTATAATCATATACAGTTTATGATGAGGTGATGATCCGTGCCAAAAAGAGAGAATCTGCCGATTATGATATCGCTTGGAATCATGCTGATCGGCTGTGCGATGCTTGTCTCGAGCGCGCTTTCCATGCGCGCGCTTGATGTCGCCGCGCGCACATTGCTCGCCGTCGGCTGCATCGGCGTCATCGCCGTGTCCGCATTCGGGCTCGGCAGAAAAAAGAGCCCGGCTTATTCTAAATTTGGGCGCGACGCGCTGATCAACCGCACGCCGGGGCTCAATTTCAGCGATGTCGCCGCCAACATCGAGGCGAAGCACAGCCTCGAGGGTTTGGTCGATTATCTGAAGGATCCAAAAAAATATGTCAGCTTCGGCGCGCGCATGCCCCGGGGCGTGATGCTCTACGGGCCGCCCGGAACGGGCAAAACGCTGCTTGCGAAAGCGCTCGCGGGCGAGGCGGGCGTGCCGTATTTTGCGATGTCCGGCTCGGATTTCGTGCAAATGTACGTCGGCGTCGGCGCAAGCCGCGTGCGCGAGCTGTTCTCCAGCGCGCGCAAGGCGGGCAAGTGCGTCATCTTTATCGATGAGATTGACGCGCTTGGCAGGCGGCGCAGCGAAACATCCTCCGACGAGCGCGATCAAACGCTCAACGCGCTGCTCAACGAAATGTCGGGCTTTCGCACCGGCGAGGGCATCATTGTGATCGCCGCGACCAACCGCATCGAGACGCTCGACCCCGCGCTTTTAAGACCTGGGCGCTTCGATCGGCAGATCGAGGTGGGATTGCCCGGAATGAACGAGCGGTTGGATATCCTCACGCTCCACAGCCGGAACAAACCGCTCGCGTCGGATGTCGATCTCCAAGCGCTCGCGCGCGAAACCTGCGCGTTCTCGGGCGCATCGCTCGAATCGCTCTTAAATGAAGCGGCGATCCTCGCCGCGCGCAGGAAATCAAATGAGATCGAGCGCGCAGACATCGATATGGCGTTTTACAACACCGTCGCGGGCGCGGACGGCGTCTCCTCCGCAAGTCCGGATGAGCGCTGCGCCATCGCGCTTCACGAGGCCGGTCACGCGGTGGTGCTGCGCGCGCTCATGCCGGAAAGCCGGCTCAAGCGCGTGAGCATACTGCCCGCCGGGCGCGGCGCGATGGGCTATAACCTCGCCATTCCCGCCGAACGCGTGCTCCACAAAAAGTCCGACATCGAAAACCAGATCATGGTTTTGCTCGGCGGACGCGCGGCGGAGCTGCTCGTCGGCGGGGAAGACGCGCTTACCTCCGGTGCATCAGGCGACCTCACGCGCGCGACGGAGCTTGCGGGCATGATGGTGATGGAACTGGGCATGGGGGACAACCCCGCTGTTTCG
>JBMNUA010000058.1:0-11680 GCA_050945995.1 Christensenellales bacterium | reverse complement strand
GGCTGGCTGATCGCCGGCGGCAGACCCGACACCGACCGCGCCGCCGCGCTCATCCTCGATGAGTTCCGCGCGGGCAGGGTGGGGAAGATCACCCTCGAGGTGCCCGATGCGTGAAACGCCGCAGGAGAAATTCGCCCGGCTGACGCAGTTGGAGGACGCGCTCCTTGAAAAGGGGCGCGTCGTCGCCGGCATGGACGAGGTTGGGCGCGGGCCGCTCGCGGGGCCCGTCGTCACAACCTGCATCTCGATTCCCGCGCACAAGCGCGTGCTCGGCGTGGACGATTCCAAAAAGCTGTCGGAGAAAAAGCGCGAATCGTTGTATGATCTGCTCGTGGACGCCGCCGATTACTGCGAAACCGCGTTTGTCGAATGCGATGTGATCGATCAGATCAACATCCTAAACGCCACGCGCCGCGCCATGGAAACCTGCGCCGCCGGATTCTCGCACGCCAGCGGCATCATCCTCGTGGACGCGCTCGACGGACTGCGCCTCCCCTGCGAGGCGCGCCCGATCATCCATGGCGACGCCGCCTGCTACGCAATCGCCGCCGCGTCCATCGTCGCGAAGGTCGCACGCGACCGCCATATGGCGCAGCTCGACCGGCTGTACCCCGAATACGGCTTTGCGCGCAACAAGGGCTACGGCACGAAGGAGCACATCGAAGCGCTGCGCGCACATGGACCCTGCCCGGCGCACCGCCGCTCGTTCATCACACGAATCTGTACATAAAAGTGGGCGCGAAATGCGCCGCGAAAGGGGGGACGTGCTATGCGCGTTACGCGAGGTAATCGCTCAGTATGGTTGGAAACCGCGCGCCATACTGAGTAATCAATACCAATCGTAAATATTTATTCGCCGTCGCAGCGAAACAATATGTTCGTTGGTATCAGTTCTGTCGCGGGCGCTTCCAGCCGTACTGTTCCGATTTTTGATAAAAAAGGAGTACGGTTTTATGAAGCATCTACTTGTTATCGCCAAAAAATTTCGCGGTCTCATCGCGCTCTACATACTCATGGGCGCGCTTTGCGCGTTCCTCTCGTCCTTCGGCGCGAGCTATTTCCGCACCGTCATCGACCGATTCACCGGCGGCACGCTCACCCTGCGCGCCATCGCAGTCTACGGCGCGATCCTCATCCTCCAATGCGTGCTATCCTACGCGCAGGAATACCCCGGTCGCAAGCTCGAAAACAGCATATCGCTCGGCATCCGAACGCAGGCGCTGCGGAAGGTCGCAACGATCGACTACCTTTCGTATGTCAAGCTCGGCACGGGCGCGATCATACAGCGCATCGAAACCGGCGCGTCCGCGGGCACGGGCATCCTCTTTGGCTACGCCGTGCGGCTCGCAAGCGAGCTGATTCCCTCGATGCTCTTTAGCCTCATCTTCGTGCTCGCGATCAACCGCGCGATCATGGCGGGCGTGCTCGCGGGCTATGTCGTTGTGTTCATCGTGACCAATCTTCTGCTCAAGGTGCTGTATCGGATCAAGGAGCGCATCCTCGTCAACGAGGAATGGTTCAATCGGCTCATCGTGCGCGGGTTCATGGAAATGGTGGTGTTTCGCGTCCATCGCCGCTTCGCGCACGAAATTCGCAAGGCGGAAACGGCGTCCGGCGAGATCGTCGCCGCGCGCGTCAAAATGAAATTGATCCACGAAGCGTTCTTTACCGCCTTCGCCGTGCTCGTGAGCATCCTGAAAATCGGGATCATCGCCTACGGCTGGGTCTCGCGCGCGCTTACCATCGGCGAAATCGTCGCCCTCGTCGCGCTTTTGGACAACGCCTATACCCCTGTTGCGATTTTCAATGTGCTGTATGTCGATTATAAGCTCGATCGCGTAGCGTTCGCGCGCTACGCCCGGTTTTTGGACGCGCCGGACGATGCGCAGCTGTTGTCCGGCGGGGAGATGCGCGGCGCGGGCGGCGCACTCTCGCTTCAGGATGTTCATGTGCGCTACGGCGCGCGCGCGGTTCTCTCCGGGCTCGATTTGCACATCGAAGGCGGCAAAAGCGTTGCGATCGTGGGGGAGAGCGGCTCGGGCAAATCGACGGTGGCAAAGCTGCTCGCCGGGCTTTTGCACCCCGCGCGCGGGCGGATTTTGGTCGGCGGCGCAGATTTGAGCCGGATACGGCTCGACCATTACTACGCCCACATCGCCTATCTCCCGCAAGAGCCGGCGGTGTTCGACGGCAGCCTGCGCGAGAACCTCGTGTTTGACGACGCCGCCGATGACGAATCTGTCGCGAACGCGCTCGACGCGGTCGGGCTCTCGCCGCTTCTTGCGAAGCTCGAACAGGGGATCGACACCCAGTTGGGCGAGCGCGGCGTGACCCTGTCCGGCGGCGAACGCCAGCAGCTCGCGCTTGCGCGGCTGTGGTTCTCCCGCGCGCAAATCGTGCTCTTGGACGAAGCCACCTCCGCCATCGATAACCGCACCGAAACAACCGTCATGCGGCATGTCATGCGCCGCCTTGCCGGGAAAACGGTCGTCGCCGTCGCGCATCGGCTCGATTCCATCAAGGATTTTGATGAGATCATCGTCATGCAAAGCGGGCGCATCGTCGAGCGCGGTTCGTTCCAAATGCTCTTAGAAAGCCGCGGGCATTTCTGGGCGCTGTATGAAAGGCGCGCGAAAGAACGCGCATAACCATATCCCTACCGCGGATACTCTTTCATCACCTGCTCCAGCGCGCGCGCCTTCGACATGCCCGAAAAGTGAAGCGCGCGCGCGCGCCGGAGCATCTCGCCCATGCGCTTGCCCGGCGCGTACCCGGCTTCGATCAAATCCGCGCCCGCCACCATGGGCAACTGCATGCACGCGCGGTAATCCGCTAAGCGGTGCATCAAGAATTCCCAGTGCGCCATGTCATACGGCTTGTCCTTCTTGCCCATGGCGTCCGCGCGCGAGAGTAGGATCAAATCCTCCGGGCACACGCTTTCGTCAAACAGCTTGCGCGTCTTTGCCTTCTTGGAATTCGCGCGCGCGAGTATGTTCGGGCGCATGTGCAGCTGCACCATGTTCTTGACATACTGCATGGTGCGCGCGTTCGTCGTCAGCCGTTCGAGCTGCCGCTGCGCAAGTATCATCCCCGTCTCAGGGTGGCGGTGCGAGGTGATCCGCCCGTCGATCACCTCGGACGCGTCGTACTTCCCCAAATCGTGCAAAAGCGCCGCGAGCATGAAGTTCGCCGGCTCTTTTGCGATATGCCGCAGCCCCGCCGCCGCGTCGATGGTGAGCATAGTGTGCTCAAACACATCCCCTTCGGGGTGATACTGCGGATTTTGCTCAACGCCGGTCAACTGCCCGATCTCCGGGAAGAACTCGCCCAGCTTGTCCATTTCGCGCAACACGCGGAAAAATACGCCGGGCGTCCGCGCCTTGAGCAGCGCCTTCAATAGCTCCTCGTACACCCGCTCGCGCGAGAGGAATGTCACGTCGATGCGCCTGCAAATATCTGCCGTTTCCGGCGCGACGCGCGCGCCGAGCCGCGCGGCGAATTGCGCCGCCCGAAACACCCGCAGCGCGTCGTCCGCAAACGTCTCGTCCGACACATGCCGGATCACCCGCGCCTCCAAATCCGTGCGCCCGCCCCAAAAATCGAGGATTTCGCCCGTGATCGCGTCCATCATCATGGCGTTTATCGTAAAATCGCGGCGCACGCTCGCCTCGCGCGGCGTCATGAAGGGATCGACCGACACGTCAAAATCCGTGTGCTTCACCCCCGCGCGCGATTCCCTGCGCGGCATGGCGACGTCGATGTCCGTGCCCCGCATGCCGATCACCCCGAACGACGCGCCCTTGTCAAACGGCTCGCCGATTTCGGATAAGACCTCGCGCAGCCGCTCCGGCGCGATGCCGAACACCTCGATGTCGATGTCCTTGCCCGCGTCCCCCGTCAGCTTGTCGCGCACATATCCGCCGACAAAATAAGCGCGCCCGCCGCCCGATTCGACCGCGCGCGCAATTTCAATCGCTAATTTCTCATCGTTCATTCCAATCACCCGGCACAAAGTATAGCACGCTGCGCATCAAAACACAATCGGCGCAAAAACGTCCATGCCTTCGCACGGACGCATCAGACTGAAAAGAAATAACGGTTAGAAGAAGGTCGCTAGCAGAACAGCCTATTTAATCAAGTTTGGCGGCGTGTACGTCAAACTTGCATGTTCACAAAGAAAACGCTTGCGTTTTCGACTGGACATGAATTCCTGCCAGTCAGATTTGCGCCCGGAAACCGTGAGGTTTTCAGCAAATCGAAGACCTCTTCCTACTCGTCAAAAAACGTGCGTTTTTTGACGATCGAAAGGCGCCCGTGCTTTCGCACGGACGCCCTTGTGAAAAGCTTACGCCTCCGCCTTCACTTTCTTCAAGTTGACGAACCGCGGCAGCCCGTTGACCTTCTCCAACTGCGTCTCGCCCTGAATCAGCGGCAGGCAGTAGTCGATAAACGCCTGCTCCACGCCGTCGCCATCCGCGTTGATCCACTCGCGCGGCACCTTCTTCTCGGCGTTCGCGACCACGGTCAGGTCAAACAACTTGATCTTGCAAACATACTTGCCGTCCTCGTAGACGCGCTCGAAGCCCACCATCTTGTCGGTGACGCCGTTGACCGCGTTCTCGACAGCCGCCGCGCCCGCGGAAAACGACTCGTCGATGTCCGTCTGCGATGCGCAGTGCGCCGCGCACCGCTGAAGCAGCGAAAGCTCGATGCCGCGCACCTTCGCGCCGGTCGCGTTCTTGACATGGTTTGCCAGATACGCCGCCAGCCCGCCCAACTGCGCATGCCCGAAGCTGTCCTTCGTCATATCCTTGTTCGCGTACTCGGCGATGAAGGTGCCGTCCTTATCGTGGATGCCCTCGGACACCACAACCAGGCACTTCTTCTTCTCTTCGTAGATGGACTTCACCTTGCTTGTGAACTTGTCCAAATCAAACGCGACCTCGGGCAGATAGATCAAATCCGCACCGTCGCCGGAGATGCCCGCCAGCGCCGCCGCCGCGGTCAGCCAGCCGGCGTGCCGCCCCATGCACTCCACAATCGTCACCATGCCCGTGTCGTACACCGTCGAATCGCGGTACACTTCCATCACGGATGTGGCGATGTACTTCGCCGCCGACGCAAAGCCCGGGCAGTGATCCGTCCCCGCCAGATCGTTGTCGATCGTCTTGGGGATGCCCATGCAGCGGCACTCGTAGCCATGCTTAAGCATAAACTTGGAAATTTTGTTGCAGGTATCCATGGAGTCGTTTCCGCCGTTATAGAAGAAGTAGCGGATGTCGTACTTTTTGAAGATCTCCAGGATTTTCAGATAATCGGTGTCGTCCTCGTCGGGATCGGCGAGCTTGTAGCGGCAGGAACCCAGCGCGGAGGAGGGAGTGTACTTCATGTACTTGAGCTCCTCCGGGTCCTCCTTCGACATATCGATGAGGTTGTCTGTCAATATCCCGAGAATTCCGTTGCTCATCCCGTACACATTGGTGATGATGTCGCTGTCAAGCGCGGTCTTGATCGCGCCGTATGCGGAGGCGTTGATCGCCGACGAGGGACCGCCGGACTGCCCGATAACCGCAGCGCCTTTCAAAATCGACATAAATTGTCATTCCTTTCGATGATCGTTTTTCTCCACCCTAAATTTTATAACAAAGCGCGCAGAATGTCAATTTTCGCGGCGTTAAGTTCCGTAATATGCGGTGCGCGGACGTGTGAAAATGGTATAATATGCGGTGGACGCGCATCGCGTTTATGTAAAATCATCCGAAATCGGAGGGACTTTACTATGCCGAGCTACCAGCCGCTCGTTTATGAATACCGGGGCGAACTGCTCGATCTTGTCCATATGGGCTATATCGCCGTCGTCGATGAGCATTCCAACGTCCTCTATCACGTCGGCGATCCGGATGAGATGGTGTTCTACCGCTCCGCCGCGAAGCCGCTTCAGGCGCTGCCGGTGATCGCGCGCGGGCTCGACCGCGCCTATGGCATCACGGAGGAGGAGAGCGTCATCTTCGCCGGCTCGCATACGGGCGATGATTTTCACCTCGCCGCGCTCCAATCGATCCATAAAAAGGCGCAGCTCGGCGAGGAGCTTCTCGTGATGAACCCCGCGCTCCCGCAGGGCAAGCACGACCCCGCGCTCGCGCCCCGCAAGTTCTACCACAACTGCTCCGGCAAGCACACCGCCGCGATGCTTTTGCAGCGCGCGCTCGGCGGCGATGTACGCGACTATTGGAAGGCGGATAGCCCCGCGCAGCGCGAAACCCGGCGCACCGTCGCTGCTTTGTCGGAATTTCCCGTCGAGCGCGTCGTCGACGGCATCGACGGCTGCGGCGTGCCCGTGTTCGCCGTCGGCATGAAGCACATCGCCATCGCGTTTAAAAACCTCGCCTGCCCGGATCGCATCGCCGATCCCGCGCTCGCTGACGCCGCCGCGCGCTTCATGCCGCGCATCCATCAGTATCCCCTCATGATGCGCGGGCGCGAGTTTCTCTGCGCGCGGATCAACGAGGACGCCGCCATCGTCGCCAAGGGCGGCGCGAACGCCGTCTACGGCATCGGGCTCAAGGACAGGCGCATGGGCATCGCCATCAAACTCGCGGACGGCGTGGAGCGCATGTGGCCGCTCGTCATCGCACATGTGCTGCGCTTCCTCGGTCACGAGAACGAGGCGACGTTTCAAATGCTCGATGTGCTCTGCCCCGAGACCATCGTAAACGACAACCAGACGCCCTGCGGGCGCAGGGCGTGCGTGTTTTCGCTCGGCAAAGGTTAAAAATGCAGGCAAACCGCCCGCTCCCGCGCTGTCAAGCGTTAAATTATGCCCGCAGGCGGTTGTAATGCGCCGCCGTTCGTGGTATAATGACTGTCGTATTCACGCAAATAGGCGTACCACCCGCCGAGATGATTAGGATCGGCGGTGTGTTTTTAGGTAAACAGGGTTGCCTGCGCGCACGGAAGTCATGAAATCCGGCGCGATGGGATTGGAGTTGTTGCGGTTGCCAGGTCAGTCAATGTCGGTTTCCGAGGCCAGACGGATTGCGCAGAAGCTCGCAGACGATATGGGGTACGCGCTTGTCGATGTCGAGCTGGTCAAAGAGCCGGCGGGGCGCTTCCTTCGCTTCTTCGTTGAGAAGGGGGAGGGCGTCACCCTGGATGAGCTCGAGGTCTACCACAGAAAAATCCAGCCCCTGGTCGAACGGGTGGATTTCGACTATATGGAAGTTTCGTCGCCCGGCGCGGACAGACCGCTGAAGACCGAGCGCGATTTTGCGCGTGCCGCGGGCATGCGGGTGGAGGTTCGCACCTACCGCCCGATCGGCGGCGCCAAGCGCTTTGTCGGGGACTTAATCGCCCTCGCAGACGGCGTGATCCGCCTTGCGACCGATGCCGGGGAGTTCGAGATTCCCAAGCGCGACGCCGCAATCGTGCGCCCGCTGATCGAATTTGACGAATCCGAGCTTGCGGACGACGCCCCAAACGCCCACAAACAGGAGGATGAATAATATGGCAAACGCATCCATCGACTCGGGCGAGTTCATCAGCGCGCTCGACGCGCTCGCCAGAGAGCGCAGGATCAATAAGGAGGTGCTGTTCTCGGCAATCGAGACGGCGCTCATCTCCGCATATAAAAAGAACTACGGGAAAACCGCCAATGTGCGCGCGTCGATCGACCGCGTCACGGGCGATGTCGAGGTGCTCTCGCGTAAAACCGTCGCGGGCGAGGTCGAAGACCCCCTCTGCGAAATGTCGGTCGAGGAAGCGCGCACCATCAACGAGCGCTACGAGATTGGCGACCTCGTCGAGGTGCCCGTCACGCCCCGCAACTTCGGCAGGATCGCCGCGCAGACCGCCAAACAGGTGGTCGTGCAGCACATCCGCGAGGCGGAGCGCGGCGTCATCTACGACGAATACTCCCAGAAGGAAAACGAGATTCTCACCGCCATCGTCCAGCGCGTGGAAAACAAAAACGTGTTTGTCGAACTCGGGCGCACCGAGGGCATCATCGAGCCCAAGGAGCAGATGCCCGGCGAGGAACTCGAACTCAACGACCGCATCAAGGTCTATGTGCTCGAGGTCTCGCGCCTGGGTCGCGGGCCGCAGGTGTTCGTCTCGCGCACCAACCCCGGGCTCGTCAAGCGTTTGTTTGAGCTTGAAGTGCCCGAGATCGTGACCGGCGTTGTTCAGATCAAATCCATCGCCCGCGAGGCGGGCTTTCGCACGAAGATGGCGGTGTTCTCGACCGATCCCATGGTCGATCCCGTGGGCTCGTGCGTCGGGCCGCGCGGCATGCGCGTGGAAAACGTGGTTGACGAGCTCAAAACCGAGAAGATCGACATCGTCAAATGGTCGGCAAACCCCGCCGAATACATCGCAAACGCATTAAACCCCGCGCGCGTGATCAGCGTGTATGTGTCGGACACCGAAAAGGCGGCGAAGGTCGTCGTGCCCGATAACCAGCTCTCGCTCGCAATCGGCAAAGAGGGGCAGAACGCGCGGCTCGCCGCCAAGCTCACCGGCTGGAAGATCGACATCAAGTCCCAGTCCGAGGTCGAACGCTCGATCGACGAGGCGCAGGCGCAGTTCGATTTGGACGGCGAATACGACGATGCGCTGTATGAAGACGAACCCTACGACGAGGGCTATGCCCAGATCGAACCGGAGGGCGGCGATATCTGATGGCAAAACCGCGTAAAATCCCCATGCGCATGTGCGTGGGCTGCCGCGAAATGATGCCCAAGCGCGCGCTCGTTCGCGTCGCAAAGCCGCAGGAGGGCGACGCGCACATCGACCTGTCCGGCAAATCGCCCGGGCGCGGCGCGTATGTGTGCGCACAGCTCGCGTGCTTCCAAAAGGCGCGCAAATCCCGCGCGCTGGAACGGGCGCTCGCGTGCCGGATATCCGATGTGGTGTTCGACGCGCTCGAAGGGCAGATACCGGAGGGTACGCCCGAATGAACAAACTCTATGGCATGCTCGGGCTGTGCGCCCGCGCGCGCAGGCTCGTAACCGGCGAGGAGGCGAGCGAGCGGCTCATCCGCTCCGGCGCGTGCAAGGTCGCCTTCCTCGACGAATCCGCCTCGCAAAACGCCGCAAAGGCGATCACCAATGCCTGCCGTACATACGAAGTCCCGCTCATTGCGATACCGCCCGAACAGCTCGGTCGCGCAATCGGCAAGCCCGGTCGGAAGGCCGCGGCGACCGCGGATGCATCGTTTGCGCGCAGGATGATTGAAATATACAGACTACTTTCGGGGGTGCATGAACTCAATGTCAAAAGTCAGGATCCAGGACGCAACCAAGGAACTTAGCACGAACGCGGCAAAGCTCATGGAGAGCATATCCCGCATGCGCAGGCAGTCGCAGGACGTGCTCGGTTCGCTGCGCAAGATTCAGGACGACTTCGTCCGCGAACAGCGCGAACGTCAGGAGCTCGCGGCGCACAAGGATGCAGCGGCGAACTTCATGGCGGCGTACTCGAGCGAGGACACGTCCCATGCGGTCGAAGCGCCGGTTGCTTCCGCGGAGAATCGGACGACCGCCGCGCCGGATGCCGCCGGGGGGGATCGACCCGCGGCGCGGGGCGTGCAAACGCCCGATCGCGCATCCGAGCCCCCGAGGACTTCCGCGCAGCAGCCGCAGAGAAGACCTGCGCCCGGTTCGCAGCAGCAGCCGGGTCAGCCGCGCTATGGTCGCCCCGTGCCCGGTTCGCAGCCGGCGCAGGGACAGCAGCGCTACGGTCGCCCCGTGCCCGGTTCGCAGCCCGCGCAGGGTCAGCCGCGCTACGGTCGCCCCGTGCCCGGCTCGCAGCCCGCGCCGGGACAGCAGCGTTACGGTCGCCCCGTGCAGCCGGGACAGCAGGGCGGACAGCAGGGTGGCTATGGGCAGCCGGCGCCGGGCCAGCAGCGCTACGGTCGCCCCGTGCCGCCCGGCGGCGCACCCAGACCGCAAACCGGCGGTCGCTTCGGCGCGCCCGCCCCGCGCCCGGGCTTCGGCGGTCGCCCGCGCGCGCCCGAACTCACGCCCACGGCGGAGAAGGAGCGCGTATCCAACTACGATCCGAATAAGAAACAGTACGACCGCCCGAAGAACCCGGAGCGCGGCGGCAACCCGAACCTGCGCAGGCGCGACGGTCGCAACTTCGGCAGGGGCTTTGAGGACGACTTCTCGCGCGGCAGGAAAAAGCGCAAGTCCGCCCAGAAGCGCACCGTCATCGAGCCGATCCGCATCGAAAAGGCGTACATGACCGCGGAGACGATCACCGTCAAAGACCTCTCCGAGCGCATCGGCAAGCCCGTGGGCGAGATCCTTAAAAAGCTCATGATGCTCGGCATCATCGCAACGATCAATAACGAGCTCGATTTCGACACCGCGTCGCTCATCTGCGCCGAGTACGGCATCGAATTCGAGATGAAGCTCGCCGAGACCGCGGAGGACGCGCTCGAGAGCGAGAACATCGAGGACGCGGAGGAGGATCTCGAGTCGCGCCCGCCGGTCGTCACCATCATGGGTCACGTCGATCACGGCAAAACCTCGCTGCTCGACTACATCAGGCAGTCCCGCGTCACCGCGGGCGAGGCAGGCGGCATCACCCAGCACATCGGCGCGTACACCGTCGAATTAAAGGGTCAGACGATCACCTTCCTCGACACCCCCGGACACGAGGCGTTCACGTCGATGCGCATGCGCGGCGCGCAGTCCACCGACATTGCGATCCTCGTCGTCGCAGCCGATGACGGCGTCATGCCCCAGTCGATCGAGGCGATCAACCACGCCAAGGCGGCGGGTGTACAGCTCATCGTCGCCATCAATAAGATGGATAAACCCACCGCCAACCCCGAGCGCATCCGCCAGCAGCTGACCGAGTACGAGCTGGTTGACGAAGCGTGGGGCGGCGACACCATCATGGTACCCGTCTCCGCGCACACGGGCGAGGGCGTCGAGCAATTGCTCGAGATGATCCTGCTCGTCGCCGAGGTTCAGGATTATAAGGCGAACCCGAACCGCAAGGCGCGCGGCATCATCATCGAGGCGCGCCTGGATCGCGGACGCGGACCGGTCGCCACCGTGCTTGTCAAAAACGGCACGCTCAACGTGGGCGACACCATCGTCGCGGGCACCGCCTACGGGCGCGTGCGCGCCATGACAGACGACCGCGGCGAGAACGTGAAATCCGCAGGACCCTCCTGCCCGGTTGAGGTCATCGGCTTTGGCGATGTGCCGGAAGCCGGCGACATCATCTCCGCGGCGGACGACGATCGGCTCTCCCGCCAGGTCGCCGAGGAGCGCAAGGATAAGCTGCGCGCGGCGCTTGTGAAAACTTCGAGCCGCACCTCGCTCGACGATCTGTTCAGCCAGATCTCCGCCGGCGAGGTCAAGGATCTCAACATCATCATCAAGGCGGATGTGCAGGGCTCGGTCGAGGCGGTGCGCCAGTCGCTGGAGAAGCTCTCCAACGACGAGGTGCGTGTGCGCTCCATCCACGGCGGCGTCGGCGCGATCACCGAAACCGACGTCATGCTCGCCTCCGCGTCCAGCGCCATCATCATCGGCTTTAACGTGCGCCCGGACAACAACGCGCGCGACATGGCGGAGCGCGAGAAGATCGATATCCGCCTCTACCGCGTCATCTACAACGCGATTGAGGACGTCCAAAAGGCGATGAAGGGTCTGCTCGCGCCCAA
>JBMNUA010000057.1:0-11831 GCA_050945995.1 Christensenellales bacterium | reverse complement strand
GAATTGCGCGAATATACCCCTATGGATACCATCCGTTATGAGCTTAAGACGCTGAACCGGCAGTTCCATCTGGCATCCAAGAACCGGACTGCCTGTTCCAATAACCTGATCGCCCTGCTGGATATCTCCTTTCCCGGCGTGCGCGGCTGGTTTGACAGCCCCGTGCGCGCGGACGGAAGCCAGAAGTGGGTGGACTTTGCCAAGACCTTCTGGCATGCGGACTGTGTCCGCTGCGTCAGCCGGAGTGCGTTCACCGAGCGCTACCGCAAGTGGTGCAAGCGCCGCGGCTATCAGTTCAGCGCCGAGAAGGCCGAACAGATTCACCGCGCATCCAAGGAGATGATCGCGCTGGTTCCCAAGTCCCCCACAACCAAGCTGCTCATTGATGAGGCTGCCGCGCAGCTTACGAGCCTTTCCCGCATGGTGGAAGTGCTCCGCGCCGAGATGAACCGTCTGGCGGCGCAGCTGCCGGAGTATCCGGTCGTCATGGGGATGTACGGCGTGGGCGAATCCCTCGGTCCGCAGCTGATGGCGGAGATCGGCGACATCCGCCGCTTCGCCGGGAAACAGTCCTTGGTCGCCTTTGCGGGCGTCGATCCGATGCCCAACCAGTCCGGCATGAAGAACAGCCGCAGCAACCGTTCCTCCAAGCGCGGTTCCCCTTACCTGAGAAAGACGCTGTTTAACATCATGACCGTACTTATGCAAAAGGCGCCGCCCGATGTCCCCGTCTACCAGTTCCTCGACCGCAAGAGAGCCGAGGGAAAGCCCTATTACGTCTACATGACCGCCGGAGCCAACAAGTTCCTGCGCATCTATTACGGCAAGGTGCGTGATTATCTCGCGTCGTTGGATCCCCAGCCTCCGGCGCTTTCGTTCTCTGGCTCTCATGATGACACTCCGGTCAATCCTTGATTGACGGAGGTGGTGAAACCACCTCTTGTCTGACTGCGAGCGCAGATGGCATGACCTGTCAAGGACGCCGCAGGCGCGGCGAAGCCGCTTGTCCTTGACGGGGCAGGACGGCTGTGCTATTCGTATCCATTCGGCTGGCGCTTCGTGTGGCAGTCTGTTTGTTGTGCCATTCCTGCACTCTTCTCTCGTCATAAAATTTCTTCCTGTTTTCCTTCAATCAGGGCTTGACTTTTTATTTGCAGGCTTTGGAATCCCTATGCGCCGATGCTTCGCATCGGCAGGGGATGCGATAATTTTAGTTCTCTCTATGCTTCATCCATCCAACCAACCCGTTCCCCGACGCGCAGCGTCGGTGCATGGGATTCTTAAGGGTCTAAGACCCTTAAGCGGGGTTTCAGGGGCGGCGCCCCTGACGTTCCCTCGTTAAAAAACAAGCGCTTCGAGCGAATCGAAGCGCTTGTTTCGTCTGAAAAAGTTATAGTTTTGAAGCGGCGTCCTTGTCGAGCAAGAGCAGGCAGTCGTGGTGCGTGCGCAGGATCGACGCGGGCATCTGCGGGCGGATCGGTCCGTTGACGGCGGCGGCGATGGCGTCCGCCTTGCCTGCGCCGGTTGCGATCAGCACGATGCGCCGCGCGGAGAGGATGGTGCCGATGCCCATAGAGATGGCGGTTTTCGGCACATCGTCGATGGAATCGAAGAAACGCGCGTTGTCGCGGATGGTGTTTTCCGTGAGCGGCACGATGTTCGAGGGGTACACGAACTCGTCCGCCGGCTCGTTAAAGCCGATGTGCCCGTTCGAGCCGATGCCGAGCAGTTGCAGATCGATGCCGCCCGCGTCGGCGATCATGCGGTCAAACGCCGCGGGATCGGGGCTCACGCCGTCGGGCACGATGGCGCGCGCGCGCGGGATGTTGATGTGCGAAAACAGGTTCTCGTCCATGTAGCGGCGGTAGCTGCACGGGTGGTCGGGGTCAAGCCCGATGTACTCGTCGAGGTTGAAGCTCGTCACGCCCGAGAAATCGACAAGCCCCTCGTCGTAGAGCCGCACGAGCTCCTTGTAGGTGGGCAGCGGCGTTGCGCCCGTCGCAAGCCCGATCACCGTCTGCTCGCGCCCCATGATCTCGGCGGCAAACACCATCGCCGCCGCCTGCGCGACCGTCTGCGCGTCCTTGTAAACCAGTACCTTCATGAACCGATCACTCCTTTTGCCCGCCGAGCCGCATGGAGAAATACAGCATGTCGCGCAGCACAACCCCCTGCTCGATCACGGGCTTTTGATAATTGGTGACAAAAAAGTCCTTCTCGGTGTAGGCGTAGCGGAAGCCGAACCGCTCGTAGAACGGGCGCATTTCCTCGGACGTGCCGACGTAGATGCGCTCGTATTTCGGCGCGCAAACGCGCAGCGCGTGCCGGATGAGCGCGCTTGCGCAGCCCTTGCCGCGCGCGTCGGGGTCGGTGGCGAGGGATTTGATCTCGATGTGCCCGTCCGCGCGGGGGGCGAGCATCAAAACGCTCGCGGCTTGCCCGCGCTCAAATAGCACATACAGATCGCCCGCGTCCAAGTATTTCTCGATCGCCTGCTCCTCGGGGTCGGCTTCGAGCAGCAGCGGCAAATACGCGCGCTTCCCGGTCGGCACGCGCCGAATCTCGCGCGGCGCGAGCTCGCCCGACTGCCAATGCTTGCGGCAGAGCGCGACATAGCTCTCGCTGCCGCCGAGCATGATCTGCGCGCCCTCTTTGGTGACGCGCCCGTCGATCACGCGCGTGTTGCAAATCGCCTTCCTGCCGCACCAGCACACGGTTTTGAGCTCCTCGATGGTGTCCGCCCAGGCGAGCAGCCATAGGCTGCCCTCGAAGAGATTACCCTGAAAATCCGCGCGCAGCCCGTAGCAGATGACGGGGATGTCGCGCCCGTCGGCGATTTCAACCAGCTGCTCGACCTGCGCCTTTGTCAAAAATTGCGCTTCGTCCACGATCACGCAGTCGTAGCCCGAAAGATCGACCGCGCCGAGTTCCTCCACATACAGGCAGGGCGCGGACAGCCCGGAGCGTGAGCCGACCGTGCGCGCGCCGTCGCGGTCGTCGAGCCGCGGTTTGAGCATCAGCGCGCGCTGTCCGCGCTCCTGATAATTAAATTGTACCATGATGGCGTTCGCCGTCTTGCTCGAACCCATCGCGCCGTATCGAAAATAGAGCTTCGCCATGTCACATCTCCCGATTGTAGCATCCGTACCTTCTTATTATATCGCAAAACGGCGCGTTTTCAAGCATCATGTGTTACGGCGCATAAAAATGCCCGCGGGCGGCTGCCTGCGGGCGCGGACAAATCAGTAGTTGATCTGGTAGGCGAATGTTTCCACGGTTGCGGGGGAAACGCCCTGCTCGGCGAAGCGCTCGATGACGTAATCGGGCACGGTCAGCCGCATGAGGATCGATCCGCCGGCGGGGATGCCCACGTCATAGGCGGATGTGTAGGTAAAGTGAAGCACGTCGCCCGCCTCGTCTTTGATGACATAGGCGCAGTAGAAGTTGTAGGCGGGGTCATCGGTTTCGTTCTTGATCTCGGCGACGACGTAGTCATACGTCCAATACTGCTCCTCGACATCGGCGAGGTATGTGCCCTCGCTCTCGTAGCGGATCACCTGCGTGGTCGCGCTCTTTCCGAGCACGGTGATCGAATAATCGGCGATGTCGGCGGCGGCGATGCCCTCCTCCATGTACAGCACGGCGCTTGCGTAGCCCTTGTCGCCGGGCGCGAGCACCGGGGGATAGCTGTAGAGATAGTCGGTGGACGCGACGGTGTTGCCGTCCGCGTCAAAGAGCTCGACCACGCCGGAGCTGAATTCGATGTCGCGGTCGCCCGTGTTCTCAATCTCGGCGTAGACCTCGACGGTTGCATATCCGTAGGAATCGTAGGCGAGCATGTTGTCCATATTGACGGTGAGGTCGCCCGCCGCAAGCGCCGGTGCGCACACGATGGTTAGTGTCAGCATGAAAAGTGTGATTTTCCGGATCATAGCACATCCCTCCTCTTGGGATAATATACCACGCTGCGCGCGCGCGCGTCAATATTTTGGTGAAAACATGAAAGTTAACATATGGTTGGGCTGTGTGCCGTCATACAACCGGTTTGATGAGCACGAGAGCGGGGTTCTCCTCGCCCCAGAGCGTGGGCAGGCGCAGCAGCGGCAGATAGCCCATCGCGCGGTAGAAGGCGCGGGTGCGCGCGTAGTAGGGGTCGGGGTGGGTATCATCCAATGTCATCACGGTGACAAAGCGCTTGCCGCCGGCGCGGGCGGCGGACTCCGCGAGCGCGCAGAAGCGGCGACCGATGCCCCGTTTCTGGTAGCCGATTGTAACGCCCAGCACATGCATATCAAGTGCGGTTTCGCTTGCCTCCTTGAGCGCGAGAAAGCCCACCGGCGCGCCGCCGTCGAACGCCGTGTGCATCTCTAGCGCGCGGCAATCTTTGGCGTACTGCTCGATGGCTTCGGGGATGCCGAACCAGTCCGGCAGGGCAGAAAGCACCTGCCGGCAGATGTGTTCGCGCGCGTCCGGCACGCCCAGACGCAGAATATCAATGCCCATTTTGATCACCAATTTCCGGATTATTCAAAACCGACTTTGGTCACAATCAGACGAAGGTCGGTATTTGGGTGGGATATGATTGCGATATTTACCTTGATCCGAACACGCGGCGCACCGCCTCGAGATAGCCGTATCCGTACAGATCATCCGGCTGGAGATAGCTCGTCTCCGTCCATTCGTTCCAGCTGTTGATGGTGACAAGCGGCGCAAGTTCCGGGCGCTGATCGAGGTATTCCTTCGCCGCGCGCAGCCCCGCCTCGATGTTCTCGGGCGTGCAATCGCGCAGGATGCCGGGGCGGAAGCGCTCAAAGCGCGGGTTGTTGTCCCAGCCGAGCGAGATGTGCGGGAAATAGGGGAAGGGGAATTCCTTCTCGAGCCGCGCCCATTCGGCGCGCGCGTCGGCGAGCACATCCGGGTACGCGCGGTCGATGTCGGTGAAGTGCACGAACTGGTAGTGCGTCGCAGAATCAAAGCCGAGCGCGCCGAACTCGCGCGCCGAAACGCCCTTCTGCCCGTCCACGCCCGAGATGTTCGTCGCGCCATCGCTCCACATCGCAAACTGAAGGTGGATGCCGGGCAGCCCCGCGCGCACGCACTCCTCGCGCAGCCACGCGATCTCCTCGCCCGCGCGCTGCGCGCCGCCGAGCCCGGCGACGAGGTTCGGTACGTCGTAGATCATAAACACAGGTTTCCCGCCGATGGTATAGTAGTTGGGCAGGGTAAAATAGCGGTCGATCACCCGGCGCATGGCGCGGCGAAACTCCGAAGGGTCCTGCGCGCCCTCCCACACCACGGTGGAAAGGTCGTGGCTGTTGCGCTTGTCCCAAAGCTGCACCGCGTCGTGGTTCGCCCACATGAGGTAGAACTTCATCTCGCGGTTGTTGCGCGCCTTCAAAAAGCCGTCGTTTAAGCATTGCTCCAGAAACGGGCGGCGATCGTACCAATACCAGTCGTAGATGAACACGTTCACGCCGTGGTCGAGCGCGGCGTCGATCTGCATCTGCATCACATAGGGATCGGCCTCGTTGACATAGCCCCACAGCGGCTTTCGCGGCCAGAGGTGCCCGTCGAACATCGCGCGCGCGGATTTCACGCTCTGCCATTCGCCCATGCCCTCGGGCCAAAAGATGCGGCTGCGCGGCTCGTCGCCGGTATACGCGGGCCAGATGTACGCTGCGACATCATAATTTCGTTTTTTCATCACAATCCCTCCAAGTTCCCATTGTAACGGATGGCGCGCGGATTTGCAAGGCGGCTATTCCACGGTTTTGAGGGATTGCGCCATGTCGATTTTTTCGAGCTTGAAGCGCAGCACGAAATGCACAAGCCCCGCGAACGCGAGCGTGAGGGCGACGGCGATGAGGTAGCTGGGCGCGAGGATGCGCACGCGGAAATACATCATATCGATGCGTATTTGCGACATCACAAACGCGTGCAGCCATTTGCCCAGTGGCAGCCCGGCAAGCGCGCTGATCATGCACAGGATCAAATTTTCGGAAAACACATAGGACGCGGTTTCCTTGGGGTAGAAGCCCAAGACCTTGATGGTGGCGATCTCGCGCGTGCGCTCGGTGATGTTGATGTTGGTCAGGTTGTATAACACGATGAAGGCGAGCGCGCCCGCGCTGAACACCACGAGCAGTATCACGGAATCGAGCCCGTCCATCATGCTGCCCACGCGCGCCCGGACATCGAGGTTGACAGAGACATTGCCCACGTCTTGAAGGTCCGCGATGCGCGCCGCCGCGCGGTGCAGATCCGCGTTTTCCGGCGCGTTGACATACGCGGTTTTGACATCCGGCGCGTAGCCCCACAGCGCGCGGCAGGTTTCGGCGCGCACATAGACGTAGTGATAGACGTAGTTGTCGAACACGCCGGACACGGTTAGCCGCATCTCGCGCATGTCCCCGTCGCGCACGGTGATCTCGTCGCCCACGCCCGCGCCGGTCAATTCGTGCAGCCCGCGGCTGATGACCGCTTCGCCCGCGCCCGGCGGCGAAACGCGCGCTTCGTTGTCGTGCAAATCGAGGTAGGCGGAGATGTCCGCCGCGTCGGTCGCGATCAAATTGATGGTCTTTGTCACGCCGCCCGCGGACGCCTCCGCCGCGCCCTCGTGCAGAAACAGCCAGTCCTCCGCGCCGGATTCGATCATTTCAACCTGCGCGCGCGCGTCCTGCGGCTCGACGAAGTGGACGGCGATGTCGTAGACGGTGATCTCGTCATACTGATGATCCACCACGTTGCGCACCGAATCGCGGATGCCAAGCCCCGTGACGAGCAGCGCCGTGCAGCCGCCGATGCCGATGATCATCATCACCAGCCGCTTTTTGTAGCGGAAGATGTTGCGGATCGCCACCTTTTGCAAAAACGTGAGCCGCCGCCAGAGAGGGGTGACGCGCTCGAGGAAGATCCGCTTGCCCGCCTTCGGCGCTTGCGGGCGCAGGAGCGCAGCGGGGGTGCGCGCGAGGTCGCGCTTGACGGCGAACCAGGTCGCGCCCACCGCGCAGAAAAGCGATACCGCCAGCGATGCCGCGCCCAAGCCCCAGTCGTACACCGGCTGGAGCGGCGCGAACCCGTACATGATGTCATACGCCATCCAGATCACCTTCGGAAACAGCGCCGAGCCGCCGAAAAAGCCGATCACGCTGCCGAGCGCCGCCGCGCTGCCCGCGTAGAACACATATTTCCACAGGATCGCACCGGGCGCGTAGCCGAGCGCCTTGAGCACGCCGATCTGGGTGCGCTGCTCATCGACCATGCGCGTCATTGTCGTCATGCACACGAGCGCGGCGACCATGAAAAAGAACAGCGGGAACACGCGCGAGATGCCGTGCACGATCTGCGCGTCGCTGTCAAAGCTCATGTAGCCTACGTTCGTGGTGCGGTCGAGCACATACACATCGGGCGCTTCGATCTCGGCGATCTTCGCGCGCGCGTCGCTCAATTCGCGCGCCGCGTCGGAAAGCGTCTGTTCGGCGTCGTCAAACTCGGCTTCCGCTTGCGCCGCCGCATCGTCGTACTCGGCGTAGCCGCCTTCCAGCTCCGTCTTTGCGCGCGCGAGCTGCTCGCGCCCGTCGGTCAGCTCGGCGCGGGCGCGGTTGATTTGGATGAGCGCGCTTGCGAGCGCGGCATCGCCGTCATCGAGCGCGCGCCATGCGTCCGCAAATTGCGCGTCCGCCGCGGCGCGCTGGGCGGCGATTTCGGAAAGCCCCGCTTCGAGTTGGGGGATCGCGGCTTGCAATTGGCGGAATTGATCCGGGTAGCCCGCGCCCTCGATCTGCGCTTTCGCCGCTATGGCTTGGGAGAGTTGCTCCGAAAGCGCGGCGGATTGTGCGTCGATGGTCTCAAGATTTTTATCGAAAGACGCTTCGTGCGCGGAGAGCTGATTCTCCAGCGCCTGTTTTTGGGTGGTGATCTGCGCAATCTGCTCGTCGTATGCCGTTTGCGCGGCGGTGAACTGCACGTCGAGCGCGTCCAGTTCCGCGCGCGCAGATTCGATTTGCGTTTCAAGCTGCTTGCGCCGCTGCGCGTCGGGGGAGGGGGTCAGCCCGGCGCGCTCGTTTTCCGCGTCGGCGATGCCGGATTCGATGCCGGAACGCTCCGACGCGAGCGCGGCGAGCGCGGCGTCGCGCGCGGAGATCAGCGAATCGACCGCCTCCTGCGCCTGCGAAGCCTGCGCCTGCGCAGAATTTACCTGCGATTCGGCGTCTGCGATTTGCCCGGCGTATGCCGATTCGATGGATGCGATTTCGCCCTCCAACTGCGCGATGCGCGCGTTGTGCGCGGCGATCTCCTCCGCTTGGGTTTCGGGATCGAGCGCGTCGCGCGCGGCTTTTGCGGCGGCGATCTCGCTTGTGCGCGCGCCGATCTCCGCGTCGCGCGCGGATTGTAATCCATCCAAATTCGCCTGCGCCTGTGCAAGCTGCGCGTCACGCGCGTGTTTGTCCGATTCCGCCTGTTCGATGCGCGCCGCGTAATCATCCTGTTGGGCGGCGATTTCGGCGGATACGCGCGCCTGTTCGGTTTTGAGGGCTGCGATTTCGGCGTCCAACTGCGCGATGCGCGCGTCGTCGCCGGGGTCGAGCGCGGCGATCTCGCCCTCAAGCGCGGCGATGGATTGCTCGATCGCCGCGCGCCCGGTCTGCCAATCGGTCTGCGCCTGTTTTTTCTGCGCTTGCAGCGCGTCGATCCCCGCCTGCGCCTGCGCGATGCCGCCGCGCAGCGCGTCCCCCGCGCCCATAAGCTGCTCGCGCGCGGATGCGAGGGCATCCAGCCCCGCCGACAACTCGGCAATGCCTGCTTCGAGCGCGGCGTACTGCTCGATGATTCCGCTTTCTTCGATCTGCGCGATGCCGTCGCGCGCGGCGGCGAGGTTGCCCTCGACCTCGGTTTGCGCGCCGTCCAGCTCCGCATACGCCGTGCGCTCGGCGCCCCGGAGCGCGGTGCGCGCCTGCGCAAGCTCCTGCGCCCCGGCGGCGTGCTCGTCGCGCGCGTCCGCGAGCTCGGCTTCGCCATCCTCCAACGTTTGCGTGTGTTCCTCGATCTCCCGCGCGCCGTCCGCAAGTGCCTCGCGCGCGTCGCGCAGCTCCGCCTCCGCGTCCGCCCGCGCCTCGCGGTATTCTAAAAGCCCTTCGTCGTACTCCGCCTGCCCGTCCGCAAGCTCGGTCTGCGCATCGCCTACGATGCTTTGATACCGCGCGTTGGCGCGCGCCTCGCCGGAGGCGGCGATGCCGTCCTCCATATCCGCGATGCCCGCGGTGTAATCGTCCGAGTAGATTGCGCCCGGCACATCGCAGACGACGTAGATTTCCGTATCATAATCGCTGGCAAAGCCCTCGCGCGGCAGGTAGGCGAAGCCGTCCACCGTGCCGTTTCCGAGGGATGTGCCGCCGCGCTCGTAGTTGAGGTAACTGGGCGAATTGACCGTGCCGACGATGGTGAAGGATGTATGATGAAACAGCGCGAGCGTATCTTCCTCGTTTTCGGGGAGCAATGTGACGGATGTGCCGACGGCGTCCGCGCCGAAGCGGCGCGAATCGACGACGATCTCGTCCGCGCGCTCGGGCATGCGCCCGGCGACGAGGCTGACGCGGTTGACGCGCTCGGTGAGCGAGTGGATCTTCAACACGCCGCCGGACGCGTCGCCCGCGGCATACAGCGCATCCGCCGTGACGCTGCCCTCCGCGTCCACCACGCCCGCGAGCGCGCGAAACGCCGCCGCGTCGCCGCGCGAGAAGCCGACGGTCGAGATCAGCCGATAATCGTAGAATTGCAGGCGCGCGAGGTAGGTGTCGCCTGTGCGGATCATGGCGTCGCGGCTCACGCGCAGCCCGGAAAAAAAGCCCACGCCGAGCGCGACGATCGCGAGGATCGCCAGATATCGCCCGAGGCTGTTTTTCACCTCGCGCAACGCGCTGTTTCGCAACGCCGATTTTACCATTCGAGCGCCTCGACGGGTTGGATGTTGTGATTAACGGTTGCTGCGCGCACCGCGCCGCTTTTTAGTTCCACCACGCGGTCCGCCATGGCGGTGAGCGCTTGGTTGTGGGTGATGATGACCACCGTCATGCCCGTGTTTCGGCAGGTATCCTGAAGTAGCTTCAGGATTGATTTTCCGGTGTTGTAGTCGAGCGCGCCCGTCGGCTCGTCGCAGAGCAAAAGTTTCGGGTTTTTCGCGAGCGCGCGGGCGATCGCCACGCGCTGCTGCTCGCCGCCGGAGAGCTGCGCGGGGAAGTTGTGCATGCGCCCCTCGAGCCCCACTTGCTTGAGCACCTTGCGCGGGTTGAGCGGGCGTTTGCCGATTTGCGCGGCGAGCTCCACGTTTTCAAGCGCGGTGAGGTTGGGCACGAGGTTGTAGAATTGGAACACAAAGCCGATGTCGTTGCGGCGGTACTTGGTCAGCGCGCGGGCGGAGTAGCGCGAGACATCGCGCCCGTCGAGCAGCACCTTGCCGGAGGTGAGGGTGTCCATGCCGCCGAGGATGTTCAGTAGCGTGGTTTTCCCCGCGCCGGACGCGCCCACGATGATGCAAATCTCGCCCTTTTCGATGGTGAAGCTCACATCGCGCAGCGCGTCGATGCGCACCTCGCCCATGCGATACTCTTTTTTTACATTTTGAAATTCCACATATGCCGGCAACTGGTTCAACCTCCCGCCGATGCCCGTCTATTCTCCCTCGTCGAGCGCGCGCTTGGGCACATGAAACAGCCGCTCGAGCGCGAACACGATCAGTTCCATCATCTCGTCCGCCGTGGGCGAGTCCGCCATGCTCACTACGCCCACAAATCCGGAGATGATAAAGCGCGCGAGCCGATCCGGGTAGGGCGCGGATAACAGCCCCTGCGCCGCGCCTTCCGCCAGCAGTTGGGCGACCATCGGCTCGATCTGCTCCACGACGTGGTTGTACATCAGGGTGTACATCTCCTGCGCCATGCCCGCGCGGTTGCGGGGGTAGAGCGCCTCGGTTTCGCGCAGGAACACGGAGAGGACTTGCATGAGGTTGCGCACGCGCTTGAGCGGCGGCTGCTGCTTGTCGCGCAAAAACACCGCCAGATCGCCCAGCCGCGCTTCGAGGAACTGATCGACCACGGCGAGGAAAATTTCCTGCTTGGAGCGGAAGTAGTAGTAGAACAGCCCCTGCGCCACGCCGACTTGGCGCACGATGTCGCCCACGGTCGTCTGCTCGTAGCCCTGATTCAGAAACAGCGCGTGCGCCGTTTCGATCAATTCCTGCCGGCGCTCCTCGGGCGGCTTGCTGATGCGCGCCATATGCGACCCCCCTCATCTCATGATTTACCAGTATCGACTGACACCAGTCAGCATTGACTTATGTCAATCAGTATACCGGGAAATGGAAGGATGTCAATGGGTTTCGGGAAAATGACATAAAAAAGAGCGGCTCGTGGGAGCCGCTCTCAGACTGAAGAAAAAAGCCCGTTCAGGCTGCCGCCTGAACGGGCTTTGCGAAATCCCACGGAAATAAAATGGGATTGAACCAACGAACAGAGGATAATAAAGGTCGCCTTGCGGACCACATCGCCAGCTTTTTGAGGTTCATCGCAGCGTAAGTCATGCAAATCTCGAACTCGAGTTTTGCCTTCCCTCGGTAGTGCGTATAGCGCATGCCATGCTTCTCTTTCGCGTCGGCGAATACCCGTTCAATGGTCTCCTTTCGCCGCCGGTACACCTCCTGCATCCCCAGCGTCAGACGAAACTCTTCCGCCATCTCCATGTAGTCCTGCCAGACGTGGCGCGTGACAACCTTGGTCATGCTGCTGCTTTGGGTGCAGCGGGCGCGGTGCGGACAATCCTTGCAGATGTATCTCTTG
>JBMNUA010000056.1:0-12165 GCA_050945995.1 Christensenellales bacterium | reverse complement strand
AAGAGGCTTCGCCGCATTTTTTTATCCTTTTGTCAAGTGCTTTTTCGCTATTGCGCAACAAAAAAAGAGCCGCGCATCTTTTTTGATGCACTGCTCTTTTCGGTGTGCGCTTAGCTTAATGACATTGATGAAAAAGGGGCGCGTTTTCGCACCCCGCAGACCGTACTATCCCATTTTAAACACCGGAATCCCGCGCACCTCAAACGGCGCGGCGTCCATATTCGGCGCGCGCTCGGTATCAAAGCCCGGCGCGTACGCCATGCCCGCCATCTCGTACTTCGCGCCCGCCGTTTTGTGATACGGCAACAGCTCCACGCGAACGAGCGCGCGCGCACCGGCGATCCGCGCCGCGACATCGGTCAAATGCGCGGTCGAATCGTTCACCTCCGGGATCAGCGGCAGCCGTATGATAAACGGCGTGTCCCCCGCCATGAGCAAATCGAGGTTGCGGAGGATGGGCGCGTTGTCCGCGCCAGTCCATGTTTTGTGCGCTTCGGGGTCGAGCTGCTTGATGTCGAGCATCACAAGGTCGATCGCGCCCATCATCTCGGCAAACACGCCCTCCGGCGCATACCCGCTCGTCTCCATCGCCGTGTGGATGCCGCCCAAATGCGCGACGACCGCGCGCACGAACGCCCATTGCATCAGCGGCTCGCCGCCCGAAAACGTGACCCCGCCGCCCGGAAACAGCGCGCTCTTTTTGAGCCGCTGCGCGAGCGCCTCCGCGCCGATCTCGTATCCGCACACGCGCGTTTTTCTATCATCGCCCGCGCGCGTCGTCAGCAACTGCGGCGCTTGGAGCAGCCCCTCCGGGTTGTGGCACCAGCGGCAGCGCAGCGGGCATCCCTTCAAAAACACGGTAGTGCGAATGCCCGGCCCGTCGTGCACCGCGAACTCCTTGATGTCGAACACCACGCCCATGCGCTACGGCTTCTCCACAATCGGGTACACGCTGAACGGCTCGTCGTGGATGTCCTTATACGCCCAGTACTCGTGCCGGTCGTCGCCCTTTAGTTTCAGCTTCTTCCCAACCGGTGTGAACCAATCCTGCGCGCGCGCGGGGTCGAACGTCACCGTCACGGGGTTGGGCGCGCCCATCGCCGCGTACAAGAGCGGCCCATATTCCACCGCCCAGCGCTCCTTGTGCGGAATCTCCTCGCCGCCGGTGTACTTCGTCAGCTTCAAAGAGAACTCGAAGTTGTACTCGAAGCTGTCGCCCGCCTTCACATGCTCATGCACCTCGTAGTACGATTTTCCGTCCTTGACCGACCAGCGCGGGATGCGCACATGCAGCGTAAACGGCTTCTCCGCCTTGTCGATGAAGATGCGCACGCGCCCGTCGTCGGGCATGTTCGTCTCGGTGCGGATGCAAACGCCGTTGGGCAGCTCCGCCTCGCTCTGCGCGAACAGATCGACATACACATCATTTTCGGTATAAGTATACAAAAACTGCGGCAACAACCCCGCAAGCCGCGTGCCCAGCGACGCGCAGCAGCTCCCACGGTCGAGGTATCGGTAATCCTTTGTGCGCTCGAGGAAGTTGAGGTAGTGGTAGCCCACATCGCCCACCTGCGACGCGAGCAGTACATTGTAGATCGAATTTTCCATCTCATCCACATAATGCGCCTCGTCCGGGAACAACAGGTGCATCCGCTGGTTGAGCAGCACCCAGAAATTCGTGGAACAAAGCTCGTTGTAGTGGCGGTTCGGGCTCAGCCAGTTGCAGCCGGGATAGAAGGTGTCGTGCTCGCACATGTTGATGCCGCCGCCGACGTGCTGCCACTTGTCCTCGTACATCGGAAGCGCGGACTTGATCGCATCGAGATAGATGCTCTCGCCCGTCGCACGGTAGAGGTCAAAATACCCCTCGAGCGTGGTCAAAAGCGTCGAATGCGGATGGTTGCCGGGATGATCGTAGATCGCCCGATGATCGCCCGCGATCAGCTGCTCGAGCCACCACGTCTCCTGATAATGGTCGATCGCCACCTGCATGTCCGCCCATTTGCCGTTGGGCGCGTCGTACATGCGCGTGTTCGCGAGAATCCCCTGAAAACCCAGGTTCATGTCCTTCACATACGGCAATACAAACGATGTGTTGAAATAATCGGACATATCGCGCGCGAGCGCAAAACCCTTCTCCTCGCCCGCGTACCCCGCATCGAGCAGCCCGAAGGTGATCCATGCGCGCGTGTAGTTCGGATACTCCCTCGTCGCAAACTCCGCGCGCGGGATCGGGATGATGAACCCGTCGTCGTCCCGGCACGCTTCCATCTCGGCGATCAGCGCCCGCACCATGCCGCGCAGCGTCTCATCTTCGCCCCACAAAAGCGACGTACCTGCGCCCATCATGAATTCGCCCGCGGTCTGCCCCTTCAGGTTGTTCTCAAAATGCCCTGCGTCCGCCGCATACGGCACGCCCGGCGCGGGCTTTCCCTTGTGGACGCGGTACCAGTAGAGCATGCGATCCAAGTCGAACTGCTTGAGGAAGCGGATGTTGTTCTCGAAAGCGCGCGCGAGCGCTCCACCCGTCAGCCGCACACCGCCCATCGGCTTGTTCAGCGCAAAATCCACCACATACTTCGCCATGTAAACGCCCTCCCATTGAAAAGATCTACCATGATCCGTATCATATCATAAAACGATTCAAATCTCAATTCTTACAAGTGCGAAACAACGATAACATATAGGGCAATACCGCACAAATCGAACGCGCGCGGACGGATGCATTTCCGCCATCTAGTGCCTGCAAAACCCTTGACGTAGCACTACTACGCCTGCGGATTTTGCAAGCTCAACCTGACGAAAATTCACCTCGTCGGCGCACGTCCTCTTTATGCGGTATCGCCCTAGAAAAAATGAGCTCCGGCACATCGCCGAAGCCCATCTGCGTACTTTTTATTATGCGCGGTTGAGTATCGTCTCCCCCGTCTGTGCATCGAACATGTGGATGCGGTTCGCCTCGATCGCAACCCGCACATTGTCCCCCGTTCGCGTTTGGGAATGCGGATCGACGCGCGCGATCAGCGTGCCCTCCGCGCCCGCTGCCTTGAGGTAGAGATACGTCTCCGATCCCATCTGCTCGGTCATGTCCACATTCGCCATGAACGCAGCTTCGGGGTGCGCCTCTACGAACGCCGCGTCGTCCTGGATGTTCTCGGGGCGAACCCCCAGATACACATCCTTTCCGATGTAGCTGTCGGATTTCAAGCGCCGCACGATTTGATCGGGCACGCGCAGCACGCTGCCGTTGAACTCCGCGAACATTTTGCCGTCGCGCGGCACGAGCTTTACCTTGATCTCGTTCATCTGCGGCGTGCCGATGAACGTCGCCACGAACCGGTTCGCCGGATAATCAAATAGGTTCTGCGTGGTGTCGTTCTGCTGCAACAGCCCGTCTTTCATCACGACGATGCGCGTGCCCATCGTCATCGCCTCGGTCTGGTCGTGCGTGACGTAGATAAACGTCGTCTGCAGCCGCTGGTGCAGCTTTGTGATTTCCGCACGCATCTGCACGCGCAGCTTCGCATCGAGGTTGGAAAGCGGCTCGTCCATCAAAAATACCTTCGGCTCGCGCACGATCGCGCGCCCGAGCGCCACGCGTTGGCGCTGTCCGCCGGAGAGCGCGTTGGGTTTTCTTTCGAGCAGCTCCTCGATGCTCAGGATCGCGGCCGCCTCGTGCACGCGCCGGTCGATCTCGGATTTCGGCAGCCTGCGCAACTTCAACCCGAATGCCATGTTCTTGTACACCGACATGTGCGGGTATAGCGCGTAGTTTTGGAACACCATCGCGATGTCGCGATCCTTCGGCGGCGTGTCGTTGACCAGCTTGCCGTCGATGTACATCTCGCCGCTTGTGATGTCCTCAAGCCCCGCGACCATGCGCAGCGTCGTGGATTTCCCGCAGCCCGACGGACCGACGAGCACGATGAATTCCTTGTCCTCGATTTCGAGATTGAAGTTGTCAACCGCCGTTACATCGCCTGCAGCGCCGCCGGGGAACACCTTATATAAATTCCTAAGAGATAAGCTCGCCATGCCACTACCTCCAAATCCTTCTCCGCTTCTGGACTCGATTTCTATCAGTTTATCAAAATATTTTACAAAAATCAACCTTCGACTCTATATTTCTTGTGACAATTCTTTTTACATTCAAAAACGAATTTGGGTATTGCCAAATGCGTGGAATCGTGATATAATAATTTTCGTTCCGCGGGTAAAACCGCAGCGCAATCAAGGTTCTTCGCAGGCGATCGGGCGCAGGCGATGTCAATTGAATGCAAGCGGAATTGCTCGTAGAACGTCATCACCCCTCCCCCCGGCGCGGGGTCAAACAAACTTCGTGGGGCCATAGCACAGCTGGTAGCGCGCCTCGTTCGCAACGAGGAGGTCAGGAGTTCGAATCTCCTTGGCTCCACCACAATCCGTCTGAAAACAATGGTTTTTCAGATGGATTTTATTTTGTGTTGCGCGGGTTCGCCGCCTCATCACAATATATAAGTCGTCATTGTATTGCTCAGCAAATCAAGCATCCGAATCGTTCCCCTTTTTCCATCTAGTGAATACAACAGATTGTCCAATATATGAATAGATCCATTGTGTGCAAAACGAATCTCCCTTATCATTGAACCATCTTCTAACGAATATACGCAAACTTTTCTTGTGTCCTTTGTTCCGACAAATACTTTATTATCCGAGAAGGCAAATGTTTCATAATCCAAATGATCATCTGTTATCAAATACTCCAATGATTCAGTATCTACATTAAATCTTGCGATTCCGCCTAATTCTAATACATAAAAAGTCTCATTGACCACGGCATAATCATTTTGCCATTTGCGCGGTATCGGAAAATCAACAAAATCATCTTTTTCTTCGCTATAGTATTGGTATTGATATTCATTGCCCTGCAAATGATATGACATAATGAAAATGTCATCATGTTCAATAAGCCTCATAACATCTTCTGTCCAAACATCACCTATGGGATTCCCCTCTTTATCCATCCAGTATGAGAGGTTAATCTCACGATCGATAGAGAAGAAGCTCCGAAATAACCTCATGTTTGTTGCGAATAAGACACCAATTTCCAATCTGTCGGATGACTGTGCCAAATAGTGCGCGTCAGGAGTTTTCTCTATATTATGTAATCTAAAAGGATGATCCTTCTTTATCCTAAAATGCCCCGTTGTATATACAGCTGCCTTAAACCAATCATAGCTGGAAAAGTACAGGTATTCATCATCAACAGAAATACCCTTATATAATTTCCAAGTTCGGAAACACATTTCTAATCTATTTTTGTCATTCATATCGATTCTATAAAGAGTTGTTTCTCTTCCCCACAAGATTCGTTGCTTGATTCTCATTATATAAATATAATCGTTGTCCGCCGTATATGAATATCGTATCTCGCCAGTTGCAATGTTAAGTATGCTTAATATAAGGATTATCACCAGAGCGATCACTCCGAATCTTCTTTTCATTCGCTCCGCTCCTCCTGTTTTAAATACAAACCATATACATATGCGCCTTTTAAAGATACCAAATACCACAAAACGCCACGTCAATCATCCAATTCAATCGACAACACCAGTTCTGATTTTCGCAAGAACACGATTCTGACGCGCGTTCCTCTTGTAATCCCACTCGGCAATGAACTTGGATATTCAAAGATTCCTTTTTCATTGCTAATACGCATTTTTGTCATGGTTGTCCATGGCAAATAATACCCAACATTGGTCTCCGCCAAAACCCAATCAAGTAACGTGTTTCTGGTAATCACTTTTTTACATATATAGATTTCAACTAATGGATATATCGTTCTGTGCGTAAAGTTTATGCAGAATATAGTCATCATAGGAATACACATCAATGTACTCACAAGATTTCGACCATCGCGACCATATACTAACCATGTCCATGTTTGCAACGATATGGCATGTCTTATGACATAAAGATAGTAGAATATAATAAAGGACAATAAGATTATCGAAGAACTAACTACGCTTTTCATTAGGCTTTTCATCGCCTCACCCACCTCGTCACTTCGTCAATTCTACACTAAATTTATTATTGTCGAACTTAATGAAAAGTCAGTAGAATATGTAATCCGCCTGCGAGGGCAGCGCCCTCGCAGACCTCCTCCGCGTGTTACTTCAGCGTCACCACCGTCACGCCGTCCTCGCCCTCGCCGTACCTGCCGAGCCGGAACTCGCTGACCGCGGGGTGGCTGCGCAGATGCTTCTGCACACCCGCGCGCAGCACGCCCGTGCCCTTGCCATGGATGACGTTCACCTCGTGCAGCTTGTTGATGACCGCGCCGTCGAGGAACATATCGACGGCGAGGATCGCCTCCTCGGTGTTCAGACCGCGCACATCGCATTCGCGCTCGACGGCGCGCGCCGCAACGCGGATCTTCCCGCCGGATCGTGGCTTCGCGGGCTTCTCGGCGGCGACAAGCCGCATGTTTTCGAGCGCCGCCTTGAGCTTCAGCGCGCCCGCCTGCACGGTGCACTCGCCCTTCGCATCGGGCTTTGTGAGCACCACCGCGCGCGTGCCGAGGCTGATCAGCTCGACGGTGTCGCCGATGTTCAGCGTCTTGGGCGCTTCGCCGATTGCGCCGGCGGGCTGTATCGCATCGGCGTTCACGTCGATTTCGGATTGCAGCCTGCCGCGCAGCTCGTGTAACTCGTGCTCTTTTACATTCGCCGCGGCGCGCGTCTTTTTGAGCTCGGCGATGATCCCCTCCGCCTCGCGCTGCGCCTTGATGAGCAGCTTGCGCGCGTCGGCCTTCGCCTTTTTCATCTCCTCCTCGCGGCGTTTGGCGATCTCACGCCGCAGCGCCTCCGCCTCGTCGCGCAGGCGCGTGGTCTCGATGTGCGCCTGCTCGGCGAGCGCGCGCTCCTTTTCGGCGATCTGCCGGTGGTACTCGGCGTTGGCGATCACGTCCTCGAAGCGCACCTGATCCTGCGTGAGCCGCCGCCCCGCGCCCTCGATGAGGAAATCCGGGAGCCCCAGCTTGCGCGAAATCTCAAACGCGTTTGATTTTCCGGGCACGCCGATGGAAAGCCGGAAGGTCGGGCGCAGCGTCTCTACATTGAACTCGACGGACGCGTTTTCAACGCCCGGCGTGCCGAGCGCAAACGCCTTGAGCTCGCTGTAATGCGTCGTCGCAAGCGTGGTGACCTTGATCGATAGCAGATGCTCGAGGATCGCCATCGCGAGCGCCGCGCCCTCGGTCGGGTCTGTGCCCGCGCCGAGCTCGTCAAACAGCGCAAGCGACCGATTCGTCACGCCGTCAAGGATGGCAACGATGTTGGTCATATGCGAGGAGAAGGTCGAGAGCGATTGCTCGATCGACTGCTCGTCGCCGATGTCCGCGAACACCTCGTCGAAGATGGCGATCTCGCTGCCGTATGCCGCGGGGAGCAGAAGCCCCGACTGCGCCATCAGCGCAAACAGCCCCACCGTTTTGAGCGTCACCGTCTTGCCGCCCGTGTTGGGACCTGTGATGATCAGTATGCTGAACGCGTCGCCCATCCAGAGGTTCGACGGCACGACTTTCTCCGGGTCGATCAACGGATGGCGCGCGCGGATGAGGTTGATCCGCCCCTGGGTGTTCAATTTCGGGCGCACCGCGCGCATCCCCCGCCCGAGCAGCGCCTTTGCGAAAACGAGGTCGAGCTCGCTGAGGATCTCGAGGTTGTGCCGGATCAAATCGGCATCGGGCGCGACGCGCGCGGAAAAATCCGAGAGGATGCGCTCGATCTCGCGCTTTTCACGGATCACCCATTGCCGCAATTCGTTGCCCGCCTCGACCACCGCCATCGGCTCGACAAATAGGGTCGATCCGCTGCCGGATTGGTCGTGCACAAGCCCCGGCACGAACTGGCGACACTCGGCTTTCACGGGCACGACGTAGCGGTCGTTGCGCATGGTGATGATCGCATCCTGCAAATATTTTGCCAACGACGGCGAGCGTATGATGGAATTGAGCCGCTCGCGCACGCGCTCGTTGATCTTGCGCATGTGGCGGCGGATGTCGTATAAATCCTTGCTCGCGTGGTCGCTGATCTCGTCCTCGGAGAGGATCGCGGAAAAGATCTCCTCCTCGAGGTTGCGGTTCGTGGTCAGCCGCGCGCCCATCTCGGTTAAAATCGGCGTGTCCTCGCGGTCGCTCACCAGCGCGGCACGCACCACGCGCGCCGCCTTGAGCGCCTCGGCGATGTCAAGCAGCGCCTTCTGCGAAAGCGTCGAGCCCACCGCGGCGAGCTTTAAAAACGGACGCACGTCCGAAAAATGGGCGATCGGGTTGCCGCCGCTGAG
Organism: Christensenellales bacterium; assembly: GCA_050945995.1. Taxonomy (GTDB): domain Bacteria; phylum Bacillota; class Clostridia; order Christensenellales; family Aristaeellaceae; genus RUG11247. The sequence goes on along the minus strand of JBMNUA010000056.1, from coordinate 3,840 downwards.
GGATAGTACCGTATCCGCCTCCTCGGTCTGATCCTGCATCCGCACCACAGCGTCCGGCTCGCTCACCGGCTCGAGCGCGTCCGCCGCCTGCCGCCCCATCTCCGTCACCACATGCTCGCGCAGCATCCGCCGAATTTTGGGATATTCCAGCACCCGCAGGTTTCTCTCCCGCATTCATTCCATCTCCCTCATGTAGTAAAACGACTCGGCGGCGCGGCACTTTCCCTTGCGCCAGAAAGCCGTCATTTCATATCAACACAACCATTGTAAATGCCGCGCTCGCTTTCGTCAAGCGTTCGCATTCCAACCCCATTTTTCTGCGATTCGGCGCGAAAGGATGTGATTTAATCCGGCGTTCGATAGAAAAGCTCGAACACCTGTGCTATAATAGGGGCGGCGAACAAACGTTCTGACCGCGAAGTATATGGAGGGATTGTCGTATGCGCACGATACTGCACAGCGACCTGAACAATTTTTACGCCAGCGTCGAGTGCGTCGAAAACCCCGCGTTCCGGGATATCCCCATCGCCGTGTGCGGCGATCCGGAGGCGCGCCACGGCATTGTGCTTGCAAAAAATCAACTCGCCAAGGCGGCGGGCGTGATCACGGGCGAGGCGATCTGGCAGGCGCGCCAAAAATGCCCCGGGCTGCACAGCGTCAAGCCGAATTTCAGGCGCTACCTCAAATTCGCGCGGCTCATGCGCGCGATCTACGCCGATTATACCGAGAAGATCGAGCCCTTCGGGCTGGACGAGGCGTGGCTGGATGTGACGGGGCACGCGATGTCCGGCGAGGCGATCGCAGACGAGCTGCGCCTGCGCGCAAAGGAGGAGCTCGGGCTCACGCTCTCCATCGGCGTGTCGTTCAACAAGGTGTTTTCCAAGCTCGGCAGCGACATGAAAAAACCCGACGCGACGACCGTGATCACCCGGGAGAACTATCAATCGCGCATCTGGCCGCTGCCCGCGCAGCAGCTGCTCTACGTCGGCTACGCCACCACCGCGAAGCTGCGCCGCCGGAACATCTACACCATCGGCGACATCGCGCGCTGCCCCGTGGAGATCCTGCGAAAGGCGCTGGGCAAGGCGGGCGAGATGATCTGGTCGTTTGCCAACGGGCTTGAGAGCTCCCCCGTGACAAAACTCGGCGAGGAGGCGATGATCAAATCCGTGGGCAACTCCACCACCACGCCGCGCGACATTTCAGACGACGCGGACGCGCGGATGGTACTGTACCTGCTTTCCGAGAGCGTGGCGGAGCGGCTGCGCGAGCACGGGCTGCGCGGCGCGACGGTCTGCCTGTCGGTGCGCGATTGCGCGCTCGACTCCTTCGTCTGCCAGCACAAGCTGAGCCGCGCCACGGCGATTTCAAACGAGATCGCGCAGACCGCGTTCGCCCTGTTTGCCGAGCACTACCATTGGGATCGCCCCGTGCGCAGCCTGGGCGTGAGCGTCACCTCCCTCGAGCCGCTCGCCTGCGACGAGCAGCTGACGATGTTTCCCGATCTCCCGCGCGAGCGGCTGTTTGAATTCGAGGGCGCGGTGGCGGATGTGCGCCGGCGGTTCGGGCATTTTGCGCTGCAGCGCGCGGTGTTTATCACCCACCGCGACATGGGCGCGATCAACCCCAAGGACGATCATACGATCCATCCTGTGGGCTGGAAAGCGGGGTGATCTTGTGGCAAGAAAGGTCTATGTCAAGGCGTTGGTGGAGTTCGATACCGCCGGGCGCGTGCGACCGGTGTCCATCGAGTGGGAGGATGGGCGCGTCTATCCGGTGGATCGACTGCTCGACACCCGCATGGCGGCAGCGACGAAGGCGGGCGGGCACGGCATCCGGTATACCTGCCGGATCCTCGGGCGGGAGACGTACCTGTTTCAGGACGACCAGCGCTGGTTTGTGGAGGCGAATTAAGTAGGAGGCTAACCCACGGTCGTGTAATATGCTTTGTGTAAACCTCGCATGGTAGAGATGAAAAGGAAGCTGCGCGCAGCAGAAACGAAGCGTCGCGCGATGAGGATGGACATGGTTCGAGCGCTTGGGATTACGGATGCGAACGAGCCGTACACCGCCATGGTAAATCTACAGCGCAACAGCCTGGAGATATCCCCACAAAGCATTACAAGAAGTTTTGTAGGGACGTACGGGCGATCTACGCCGCGGTATCGCAGCAGGCGGCGGAGGGTGCGCTGCGAGCGCTTGCGCAGACTTGGGCGGAATACCCCGCCGCCGCGCACATCCGCCGCATGGTCTACACGACGAACATGATCGAGAGTTTCCACTCGGCATTGTGCAAGCTGCGTGATAAGATCAGCAAATCTGGGTACTATTAAATCCCTTCTCACGCTTTCAGGCTGAGCTTCCGATTAAAATCAAACGGATTGACGCACAGCATCCCGTCAATGGCAATGATAGAGTCAAACGTGTCCGGATGGTTCCGGCACGTTTTGCTGCTATATGAACCGATTTTGTGTGTAAACTGGGAACTGGCGATTGCCGCCTTTCATGTATCGACAGCAGGCTGTGTGTACCATAGTTGCCTGATATAAGTAACCATCTTTTCTCTGTTGAATATCATGGGTAGGGGGGAGCAATCCGCCCCAGTATACTGAGAAGGGAAAAAAATTATGCTTAACGAGAACGTTAATAATAATAACCTTGATTGTCAATCAAGTTGCCCAAATATATGCCCTCCGGGTCCGCAGGGTCTACAAGGTCCGCGCGGTCCCAAGGGCGATCCGGGATGTCCCGGTCCAAAAGGTGATGTAGGCTACCCTGGTCCTCAGGGAGCGCCTGGTTCGATGGGACCGGAGGGTCTTCGAGGACAAAGGGGCCCGCTAGGAGAAAAAGGCGATAAAGGTGATCCGGGGTGCCCGGGTCCTGTGGGGCCGCGTGGTCCGCAGGGGCAGATAGGTCCTCAAGGTCCTCTAGGTGTTCGTGGGGATATTGGTCCTCAGGGAGATCCCGGTTGTCAAGGTCCCATTGGACCTCGCGGCAATCCCGGACCAGCTGGTCCGCAGGGGATTCCGGGACCTATTGGAGCAAGAGGGAATACAGGGCCCGCGGGTCCTCAGGGTGTTCCGGGACCTGAAGGGTCTCAGGGCTCGCAGGGTATCCCTGGACCGGCTGGTGCGATCGGACCGGAAGGTCCTGCCGGTGTGCCTGGACCTCAGGGACCCCAAGGTCCTCAAGGCTGCCAGGGTTCCGAAGGCGCGCAGGGAATACAGGGTGATATAGGACCTACAGGTCCAATTGGTCCGCAAGGGGATATCGGTCCAACCGGTCCGCAGGGAGACATCGGTCCCACTGGTCCTACGGGAATCGATGCAGACACGGTATTATTTACCGTAGAAACCTCGGGCGGCACTTCCGTTCCCATGACATTGGGCTCGACTTTGGATTTCTCTTCGTCTAGTCTGATCATTGACGTAACCCCCGGATCAGCACATGTCAACATTGAAAACCCCAGTGTGACCGGACCCACAGGTCCACAGGGCGACATCGGACCCACCGGTCCGCAGGGCGGCATCGGCGACACCGGTCCGCAGGGCGACATCGGCGAAACCGGCCCGCAGGGCGATATCGGTCCCACCGGTCCGCAGGGCGACATCGGTCCCACAGGTCCACAGGGCAACATCGGTCCCACAGGCCCGCAGGGCGAAATCGGCCCCACTGGCGCTGCCGGAGCAGACGGTGCTGATGGACCCACAGGTCCGCAGGGTGAAATCGGCCCCACCGGACCGGCGTCTCTTCCTGATTATGCTAACGGTGACATTTCATCCAGCGGACAGCAACTTTCCTTGGATATCAAAGATGTTACCTGCAGGCTATCTTATGATA
>JBMNUA010000055.1:0-12165 GCA_050945995.1 Christensenellales bacterium | reverse complement strand
TTGCGCGCCTCGGCGAAGAGCTCCGCCTCGTCCACCGCGTCGCCGTAGAGCGATTCGGTGGCGTAGTGCTGCCCGAACGCGTCGTTGCTAAAGAGGATGTTCTCGCCCGTCAGGTAGGTAAACATGGAATCGGGCCAATGCAGCATCGGCGCTTCCACGAACACGAGCTTGTTTTCGCCCAAGTCGAGGCTGTCCCCGGTTTTGACGACTTGGAAGTTCCAATTTTGATGGTAATGCCCCTTCAGCGCGCGCACGCCGTTGGCGGTCAGGTAGATCGGGGTGTCCGGAATCTCGCGCATGAGCGCATCGAGCGCGCCGCTGTGATCGACCTCGCTGTGGTTGGAAACGATGTAGTCGATCTCGCGCAGGTCGATCTCCTCCTTGAGCCGCGCGACGAACTCCTCGTCAAACGGCTGCCAGACGGTATCGATCAGCGCGGTCTTTTGATCGCGCACCAGGTACGCGTTGTAGGATGAGCCGCGGTGCGTGGAATATTCGTCGCCGTGAAAGCGGGTGAGCTCCCAATCCGTCTTGCCGACCCAGGTCACCTTTTCCGTAAGCCGCTTTGCCATATGCCTTACCTCCCGCGCGATGCGCGCCGATGTTATTCGTCCTCGTCCTCCGGGTGCACGGCGACCTCGATGCGCACGAGCGCGCGCCGCAAAAGCACCTGATAGCTGCGAATGTTCAAATCGTCCGCCCGCTCCTGCAGCAGCTGCTCCGCCTTTTGGCGATCCTGCTCGGCGCGCACGCGGTCGATGTCCCAGGGCCATTCCGCGGACTCGGTGAGTATGTTGACCTTGTTGTTTTCGATGGCGGCGATGCCGCCGAACACGGCGACGCGCTGCACATCCCCGTTCTCTTTGATGCGCAGGATGCCGTCGCCGAGCACCGCGCTCGTCGGCTCATGCCCGGGCAGCACGCCCATATCGCCCGTCACGGTTCGGAAGACGACCATGTCCGCCGGCTGATCGACCTTGACCGCGTGCGGGGTGACGATGCGCAGGTGCAGTTTGTTTTCGCTCATACGCTCACCCGCCGGATGTGCGGAAGCGCTCGACCACCTCGTCGATCGTGCCCGCGTTCAAAAAATGCCCCTCGGGGATCTCGTCGTGCGCGCCGTCCACAATCTCCTGAAACCCGCGCACGGTCTCGTCCACGGGCACATGCCGCCCGGGGATGGAGGTGTATTTTTCCGCGACGAAGAAGGGCTGCGAGAGGAAGCGCTGCACCTTGCGCGCGCGGCTGACGATGAGCCGGTCGGACTCGGAGAGCTCGTCCACGCCGAGGATGGCGATGATGTCTTGCAAATCCTCGTACCGCTGCAATATGCTCTGCACGGTGCGCGCGGTGCGGTAGTGCTCCGCGCCGATGATGCTCTGCTCGAGGATGCGCGAGGTGGACTGGAGCGGGTAGACCGCGGGGTAGATGCCCTGTTCGACGATCGAGCGCGAGAGCACCGTCACCGCGTCCAAATGCGCGAACGTCGTCGCGGTCGCGGGGTCGGTGAAATCGTCCGCGGGGACGTAGATCGCCTGAACCGAGGTGATCGACCCGGATTTTGTGGAGGTGATGCGCTCTTGCAGCGCGCCGATTTCGTTGGCGAGCGTGGGCTGGTAGCCCACGGCGCTGGGCACGCGCCCCAGAAGCGCGGACACCTCGCTGCCCGCTTGCACGAAGCGGAAGATGTTGTCGATGAACAACAAAACGTCCTGCTGCGCTTCGTCGCGGAAGTATTCCGCCATCGTCAGCCCCGTCAGCCCCACGCGCATGCGCACGCCCGGCGGCTCGTTCATCTGCCCGAACACGAGCGCGGTTTTGTCGATGACGCCGGATTTGATCATATCGTAGTACAGATCGTTGCCCTCGCGCGTGCGCTCGCCCACGCCCACAAACACCGAGTACCCGCCGTGCTCCATGGCGATGGAGTTGATCAGTTCCATAATCAGCACGGTTTTGCCCACGCCCGCGCCGCCGAACAGCCCGATCTTGCCGCCCTTGGGATAGGGGCAGAGCAGATCAATCGCCTTGATGCCGGTTTCGAGCATCTCCGGGGTCGCGATCTGCGCGGACAGGCTCGGCGGGTCGCGGTGGATGGGCCAGCGTTCGCGGGTTACGGGGTTGGGCTTGTCGTCGATGGCGTTGCCCAGCACGTTGAGCATGCGCCCGAGCGTCTCCTCGCCCACGGGCACGCGGATGGGCGCGCCGGTGTCCGTCGCCGGCATGCCGCGCTTGAGCCCGTCGGTCGGGTGCATGGAGATGCAGCGCACCGTGTGGTCGCCCAAGTGCTGCATCACCTCTAAAACGACCGTATCGTCGCCGTTTGGTACTTCAATGGCGTTATACAGCGCGGGGAGCGCGCCCTCGAATCGGACATCGAGCACCGCGCCGATGATCTGCACAATGCTGCCTGTGCGTATATCGGACATGAAATCCCACCTTTAACTCAGTATATTGGCGCCGCTTACAATTTCATTTAGCTCCTGCGTGATGGCAGCCTGGCGGCTGCGGTTGAATTGGAGCGTCAGATCGTCCAAAATATCGCCCGCGTTTTTGCCCGCCGACTCCATGTTCAGCATGCGCGCGGCGTACTCGCAGGCGAGCGATTCCGCGATCGCCGCGTAGAGATACACATGCAAATACAGCGGGATGGCGCGCGCGAGGAATTGATCGATGCTCGGCTCGTAGCGCATGATTTCGTCTGGGCGCGCGCTCTGGGGCTCGCCCGGGATCGGGAGCAGCCGCTCCACGCGCGGCGCGTGTTGGAGCGTCGTTTCAAAATGCGTATAGGCGATGTAGACCTCGCCCACCTCACCGGAGACAAACAGCGGCGCGATCGCCTCGCCCAGCTGCGCCGCGCACTCGTACAGCCGCGCTTCGGACAAGTCCGTGATCCTTCTCGCGATGTTTTTTTCGCGGCGGCGGAAGTATTCGCCGCCCTTCGCGCCGATGACGAAGATGCGCTCGCGGCGCCCCTTCATGTGCTTGAGCGCCGCCTGCGCGATGTTGACATTGTAGCCGCCGCACAGCCCCTTGTCGCTGGTGACGACGATGTACGCCGTGCTCTTTCCCTCGCGCGGCTTCAGGAACAGATTCTCGCGCGCTTCCTCGCTTTTCTGCAAATGCTCGATCATGCGCGTGACCTCGCGGTAGAGCGGGCGCGTGGTTTCCAGCCGCACGCGCGCCTTTTGGAGCTTCGCGGCGGCGACCATGTCCATCGCCTTCATGATCTGCCGGGTGGAGCTTACGTTGTCAATGCGCTGCTTGACCGCCTTCATCGATGCCATTTCGCCGCCTCCTTTCCGATCCGCGCCGAGGTCAATTGTAGTCGTGCAGCCGCTTGAATTCGCCGATCGCCTCTTTGAGCTGATCTTCGAGCGCGTCCGAGATCGCGCCGGTGTCCCGGATTTCGGCGATGATGTGCGGCTTGTCGCGGTCGATGAACGCGATAAAATCGCGCTGGAATTCGCGCACGCGCTCAACCGGCACGTCCATCAAATGGCGGTGGATGAGCACATATAGGATCAGCACCTGTTTTTCCACCGACATGGGGCGGTATTGCGGCTGTTTGAGCACCTCCATGATGCGCTCGCCCTGCTTGAGCCGATCGAGCGTGTCGGGGCTCAAGTCCGAGCCGAACTGGGAGAACGCTTGCAGCTCGCGGTACTGCGCAAATTCGATGCGCAGAGGGCCTGCGATCCGCTTCATCGCCTCGATCTGCGCCGAGCCGCCCACGCGCGAGACGGAGAACCCCGGGTTGATCGCGGGGCGCACGCCGTCGTTGAAGAGATCGGATTCGAGGTAGATCTGCCCGTCGGTGATGGAGATGACGTTGGTTGGGATGTAGGCGGAGATGTCGCCCTCCTGCGTTTCGACGATCGGCAGCGCGGTGAGCGAGCCGCCGCCGTGCGCGTCCGCCATGCACGCGGCGCGCTCGAGCAGCCGGGAATGCAAATAGAACACGTCGCCCGGGTACGCCTCGCGCCCCGGCGGGCGGCGAAGCAGCAGGCTGAGCGTGCGGTACGCCACGGCGTGCTTGGACAGATCGTCGTAGATGATGAGTACGTCCTTTCCGCTTGCCATCCATTCCTCGCCGATGGCGCAGCCCGCATACGGCGCGATGTACTGAAGCGGCGCGGAGTCGCTCGCGGTGGAGACGACGACGGTGGTGTACGCCATCGCCCCGGTTTCGCGCAGCACGCTGATGATGCGCGCGACGGTGGACGCCTTCTGCCCGATGGCGACGTAGACGCACAATACGTCCTTATCCTTTTGGTTGATGATGGTGTCGATGCAGATGGCGGTTTTGCCCGTCTGCCGGTCGCCGATGATCAGCTCGCGCTGCCCGCGACCGATCGGCACCATGGCGTCGATCGCCTTGATGCCCGTTTGCAGCGGCATATCGACCGCCTTTCGCATGATGACGCTGGGCGCCGCGCCCTCGATGGGGCGGTGTGCGGATGCGGCGATGTGCCCTTTTTCGTCGATGGGCTGCCCCAGCGCGTTCACCACGCGCCCGAGCATCGCGTCGCCCACGGGCACCTCCGCCATGCGCCCGGTGAGTTTGACCGGGTCGCCCTCCTTGATGCCCGCATCCGAGCCCATCAAAACCGCGCCGATGCTATCGGCGTCTAAGTTGAGCGCGATGCCGAACACGCCGCCGGGGAACTCCAACAGCTCGCCGCTCATCGCGCCGCCCAGCCCGTACACGCGGGCGATGCCGTCGCCGACCTGGATCACGCTGCCCGCCTCGGTGACATCGAGCTTGGAGGAGAACGCTTGAATCTGCTGTTTGATGACGCTTTTTAGCTCATCCGGTTTGACGATCATACCGCGCCTCCTTTCATCAGGCTTTCTTTGAGGTTATAAAGCTGCGTTCTGACCGTGCGGTCGATCAGCCGCCCGTCCACATGGACGTAGAATCCGCCGATCAGCGCGGGATCCACCCGCGGCGCGAGCTCCACCTTCTTTTTCAGCTTGCGCGAGAGCACGTCCGTGAGCGCGCGCAGCTGATCCTCCGTCAGCGGTGCGGCGGACACGACGCGTGCGGGCAGCCTGCCCTGCGCGCGCTTTGCGCGCGCGAGGTACGCAGTGAGCGTGGGGAGGATGATCCCCTCGCGGCTTTTCTCGATGGCGAGGTGTAAAAAGCCGAGGAAGCTGTCCGCGATTTTGCCCGCAAACAGCGTGTGAAGCAGCGACCGTTTCGCATCGTCCGGGATGTGGGGGTGCGAAAGAAAATCCGCGCAATCGCCGGCGCTGAGCGCATCCAACATGAACTGCGCTTGTTCGACATGCGCATCGAGCGCGCCCGCCTCGACGGACAGCTCGTACAGCGCGGCGGCGTAGCGATCCTTCAGCTCAGCCATGTCGCCTCCTCCAGCTCGCGCATCGTCTCGTCAAAGAGCCGATCCTGCGCCGCGCCGTCGATGGACGCTTCCACAAACTTGCCCGCCATCGCGGCGGACACCTCGATGATGTGGCGGCGCGCGTCCTCCTTGAGCCGCTCGCGCTCCGCCTGCGCGCCGTCCTCCGCGCGCTGCTTGATCACCGCGGCCTCGTGGCGCGCCTCGTCCAAGACGTGCTTGGTGCGCTCGGCGGCGGCGGCGCGCGCGTCCTCTAGGATGTGCAGCCGCTCGGTATCGATGGCGCGCAGCTTCTTTTCGTATTCCTCTTTTAATTGCTCGCCCTCGGTGATGCGCGCCTGCGCCGTATCAAACTGCGCGCGGATGCGCTCGGCGCGCTTGCGCATGTACGACTGCACCGGCTTGTACAGAAGAAGGCTCAGCGCGATCGCGAGGACGCAGGCGTTGAACAACTGGATGGCGACGCTGATGAAGGTCTGCTGGTCGAGCCCGAACACGCGCCCCTCGGGGACGACGGTCAGAAGAAACGCGAGATCAACCTGCAAAAATGCCACCTCCTCGAAAACTGCTCTGTGCCATCGGCATTACTTGGGCATGTTCTGGATGTAGATGTTGACCAGCGGGTTTGCAAACAGCATGACGATGGCGATGAGCAGCCCGTAGATGCCCGAGGTCTCCGCCATGGCGAGCCCGATGAACATCGCGCCGCGGATGTTGTCCGACGCTTCGGGCTGCCGCGCCATGGACTCGATCGCCTGCACGGCGATGCGGCTTTGTCCGTAGGTGGTGAAGATGCCGTTGAGCAGCGCGATGGCGGCGGCAATGTGCGCAACCGAGATGATGACGGCCAAGGAATCCTGCATGGATCATACCTCCAATATGTTTTTTGCGGCGGTCTGCCGCTTGGTTGTTTATTCCGTCGCGCCCTTTACGAACATGAGGCTGAGCACGCAGAAGATGTAGGTTTGAAGCGCGCCCATGAACAGATCAAAGTACGCGTGCAGCGCCGCCGGCACGCCGAAGCGCACGAGCAGCGGGGTGAGCGTATATAGAAGCGTCATGATGATCAGCCCCGAGAGCACATTGCCGAATAGACGAAAGCTCAACGAGACCGGGCGCGCAAGCTCGCCGATCAGATTGAGCGGGAAGAACACGATATTCGGCTCGATGAATGTTTTGAGATATTTCCTGCCGCGGAACTTGATGCCCACGATCTGGATCAGGAAAAATGTGCCCATGGCGAGCGCGAAGGTGGTCGCCCAATCCGCGGTCGGCGGGCGCATCCCGAACACGCTCGATACGCTCGAGGCGAGCAGGAACACAAAGACCGTGAAAAACCACCTGCCGAGGAAGAACAGCTCCTCGCCGACGGTGTTGAGTACGAAGTTGTCGAACATCTCGATGCCCGCCTCGACCGCGTTTTGGAAGCCGCGCGGGATTTCCTCAAAGGTGCGCAGCTTGACGCGCACGATTGCGGCAATCGCGATCAGCACGAGCATGATGATCCAGGTGTTTACGATGGTGCGGGTGATCCACACCTCGACGCCAAAGACGTTCAGAACCCAGAGATTGTCGATGTTAAAATCCAAGCGAGTACCACCTCCCGGGTGCCGGCGGGATGCCGGGCGCGTCAGGATTTTTTGTGCGCTTTGAGCAGATATACGGCGAGCTGGAAGGTCAATACGCCCGCCGCTGCGCCCCACAGGCTGATGGGCTTGACAAGCGCCGCCACAACGAGCGCCGTGCCGGAGATCAAAAGGCGCAGCAGGTGCTGAAGCCGCACATAGTTGCCCGCTGCGCGCGCTTCCATGCCGAGCGCGCTGGTGATCGCGCGGTCGAGCAAAAACACCTTGGCGATGCTCACCGCGCCGCCGAGGAGCGCGCCGTAGAGAAACGGTAAAAACGCGAGCGAGCGGTAGTAGAGGATCGCGCCCGCGATCAGCGCGAGCAGCATGATCAGTATGGCGCGCACCATTTTTTTCGCGATCTCCGATAATTTCATGAAGCGCACCTCCGCGTGCTATCGTTTGCCCATGTCAAACAGCGCTTTGAGCGCCGCGCCCGCGCCGAACAGCGAGAACACGAGAAGCAGCCACGGCGACGTGCCAAGCAGGTTGTCCAGCCACCTGCCGAGGAACACGCCCACCAGCACGCACGCGACGATGGTCACGCCGATCTGCGAAAAGGCGGTGATGGCGCGCATCAGCTCGCTTCGCGCCTTGCGATCCTTGCCGTTCCCGCGCCGCTCGTTTTTCAAAAAAGCCGTCTCCCCTCGCAGGCGCACACCTATTTCTATTATTCTACCATAAAACGCGAAAGATGCCAAACCGTGTTTTTGATTATTTATGGGAAAATTCGGAAGAATTTGCGGCGAATGTCAATCGCGCAGGGCTTTGAGCATTGCGATTTCGGCGGCGTAGCCCGCCACGTCGTTGGGCGTTTCGAGGTAGAAGGGGAGCGCGCGCAGCGCGGGGTGGTTGATGATGCGCGCGATGGCGTCCGTGCCCAGGCTGCCCGCGCCGATCTTCTCGTGGCGATCCTTGCGGCTGCCGACGGGGTTTTTGCTGTCGTTTAGGTGGATCGCCTTCAGGCGCGAAAGCCCAATGACGCGGTCAAACGCGGTGAGCACGCCGTCCAAATCGCCGATGATGTCGTAGCCCGCCTCGTGGACATGGCAGGTGTCCAGGCACACGCCGAGCTTCTCCGCGTGCGCCGTGCGGTCGATGATTTCGCGCAGCTCCTCAAAGCGCGCGCCGACCTCGCTGCCCTTGCCCGCCATCGTCTCGAGCAGCACCGTCGTTTCAAGCGCGGGCGTGAGCACCTCGTTCAGCGCCTCGGCGATCCGCGCGATCCCCGCTTCGATCCCCTGCCCGACGTGGCTGCCGGGGTGGAAATTGTAGTAGGTGCCCGGAATGTGCGAAAGCCGCATGAGGTCGTCCGCCATCGTCGCCTTCGCGAATGCGCGCAGATCGGGCTTTGCGGCGCAGGCGTTTAATGTGTAGGGCGCGTGCGCGAGGATGGGAAACAGCGCGTGCGCCTGTGCGAACGCGCGGTACGCCCCGATGTCTGCAAGATCGAGCGGCTTTGCCGCGCCGCCGCGCGGGTTGCGCGTGAAAAATTGAAAGGTGTTCGCGCCGATGGACACCGCTTCCTTGCCCATGGCGAGATAGCCCTTTGCCGAGGAGAGATGGCTGCCGATTTTTAGCATGCGCGCCACCTACCGAAGCAGCGCATTCAGCGCGCCGGGGGCGATCAAGTGAAGGAGGATGAGCAGCACGGTGAGAAGCGCCGCGCGCTTGTGCCATTTGAAAATCGGCGGCTTTTTGCGCGCCGCGAAGGCGATGCCGAGGATCGCCGTTGTCAGAAGCGCGAGGTAGGCGAGCGTGCCGGTGTGCAGCTGAAGCGCGCGCAGCGCGAGATAGCCGTGTACGGCGGCGATGACGAGAAGCGCCGCGCCCAGCGGTTTGTGGATCAGCCGCAATTTTTTGATCAGGGGGTTGACCTTCGCGCCCGGCAGGCGCAATACGCGCCGCGCGAGCATGCGCACCCACCAGGGGGATGTGACGAGGATCATCAAAAGGACGGTGAGCCCGCCCAATACGCGATACATTCCATCGCCTCCTTGTAAAATGCTTGATAAACAAATACACGCGGGCGGGGGTTTTGAAACGGCGGGTCAGCCCTCCGCGGGCGGTTTTTCGGGCGCGAGCAGCTTCTTGGCGGCGAGGAACGCCATGTCGTTGCCTAGAATAAAAAATACATCTGTTTCATAGAAAGTAGCGTAAGGACCGGGGGAGAGTATGAAATGATCGCCCCGCTGGATGGCGACGACGGTCGCGCCGGTGTTGTGCCAGAAGTTGAGCTCGGACACGGTTTTGCCGATGGCGGGCGAGCCGCGCGGCACGACGAGCTCAAAGGGCATCAGCGGGTTGGAGTCCTTGAACCGCTCGGTGGTGTCGATGAGCAGTTTGAGTTTGTCGTAAATCGCCGTGGTTTCGCGGCGTATGGTCTGGCTGAAATTGAGCAAATCGCCCTTGATGTCGCCGATGGCGGCGATCTGCTGGTGGCGTTCGACAAACTGCGCCGCCTTCTCGGCGGAGAGCACCTCGATGCCGCTGCCCTTTTTTGTGTTCAGAATGCCGACGTCTTTGAGAAGATAGATCGCCTTGCGAATGGTCTCGGGGGACACCTTGTAGTTCGCGGCGAGCGTGGATCTGCCGTGCAGCCGCTGCCCTTCGGCATAGAATTGATTTGCGATCTTCTGCGCAAGGTCGATGGCGATGCGCTGATACGCCGATGATTCGACCCGAACCTGCTTGGACAAGCCACTCACCGTTTTCTTTTTTATTTTTCAAAAGGGTTATGGGAACATTATAATGCGGCGGGCAAAAAGATGCAATAGGCGGCTGCCGGACGGGGCGCGGGTTGACACAAGCAGCAACTTGTAATATAATCGGGGTTGTCGGTACGGGCGGTTGCCCTGCCGAGAGACGAGAAAAGGAGGAAGATATGACCATGAAACGATGGATGTTTCTAGCACTTTCGCTGGTTTTCGCGCTTGCAGCGCTTTCCGGTTGCACTTCGGACGGTTCCAAATCCGCGTCGGGCGATATCATCACATTTGCGGACTGCGGGTGGGACAGCCTGCGGCTGCAAAACGCGATTGCGCGCAGGATCGCCGAGGACGCATTCGGCTACCAGACCGAGGAGGTGTCCGTATCCACGGCGGTGATGATCACCGGCATGGAGGGCGGCGACATCGATGTCAACATCGAGGTTTGGAGCGACCAGATTGAGGCGTATGACGATTTTGTCGCAAGCGGCAAGGTGCAGGTGCTCGCCACCAACTTTGACGACAGCGAACAGGGGCTGTATGTGCCGCGCTATCTGATCGAAGGCGACGACGCGCGCGGGATCGAGCCGCTTGCGCCGAATTTGCGCACGGTGGAGGATCTCGCGGGCTACGCCGATCTGTTCCCGGACGAGGACGACCCGTCCAAGGGGCGGATTTACAGCTATGTGGTCGGCTCGACGACCGACGCGGTCGTGCAGGCGAAAGTCGCCCATTATGGGCTTGACGCGATGTACAACTGTTTTGCGCCCGGTTCGGACACGCTACTGAGCACCGCGATCGTATCCGCATACGAGCGCGGCGAGCCGATTGTCGCCTACTACTGGAGCCCGACGTGGCTTCTGGGCAAGTACGACTTCGTGCTGCTGGAGGATGCGCCCTACGACGCGGCGACGTTCTACGACGGGGCGACCGCCTTCCCGCCGTGCGATGTGACGATTGTCGCGGGCAACGCGCTTGTCGAGGAGAAGCCGGATTTCTGTGAATTTTTGAGAAAATTCACCACAAACAGCGCGCTTCTCAACGAGGCGATGGCGTACATGCAGGACAACGAGGCGGATGTCAACGAAACCGCCGTGTGGTTTTTAAACGAGCACCCCGAGATGCTTGCGCAGTGGCTGACCCCGGAGCAGGTCGAAGCGGTTCAGGCAAATCTTCAGTAGAGGAGATTTGATCGAAATGGACTTCTTCAGACAAATGCCGCTGACCTTCGACATCGACCTTGCCGCGATTGATCGGGCGATCAAATCCTTCGCGGTTCAATACGACGCGTTCTTTTCGGGCATCTCGGGGTTCATCCGCGCGATGATCCAATTGCTCCAGCGGGCGCTGAACTGGACGCCGTGGTGGGCGCTGGTGCTATTGGTTGCGCTCATCGGCTGGCGGCGCAGCGGGCGGGTGTTTACGGGCGTGTTGTACGGCGCGCTGTTATACCTGGTCGGCGCGGTGGGCTACTGGGCGGAGATGAACGCGACGCTTGCGATTGTGATCGCATCCGTCCTGCTGTCGGTCGCGCTGGGCTTTCCGTTGGGCGTACTCATGTCGATCAACGACCGCATCGCCAACGCCATCCGCCCGGTGCTCGACACCATGCAGACGATGCCGATCTTCGTCTACCTGATCCCGTCGGTGATGTTTTTCGGGATCGGCGCGCCGCCCGCGGTGCTCGCCACGACGATCTACTCCATCGTGCCGATGGTGCGCATGACGTCGCTTGGCATCCGGCAGGTGGACCGCGAGGTGGTCGAGGCGTCGCGCGCGTTTGGCGCGACCTACTGGCAGACGCTGTTTCTGGTGCAGGTGCCGCAGGCGATCCCCACGATCATGAGCGGGCTGAACCAGACGATCATGATGGCGATGGCGATGGTCGTCACCTGTTCGATGATCGGCGCGGGCGGGCTCGGCTACGAGGTGCTCACGGGCGTGAACCGCATCGAGGTCGGGCGCGGGCTGGTTTCGGGCACGGCGGTTGTGATCGTCGCGATACTGCTCGACCGGCTGACGCAGCGGTGGACGAAACAATCGGAAGAAAAAGCGCTGAAGGGCGGTGCGTGAGATGCAGGAAAAGGATATCATCCTCGACGTGCAGGGCTTGTACAAGCTCTACGGCGCGAACAAGAAGACGGCGTATGAGATGCTCGCGCGCGGCGCGGACAAAAACGAAATTCTCAAGCGCACCGGGGTGACCGTCGCGATTGACGATGTGTCGTTTCAGGTGGAGCGCGGCAAGATATTCGTGTTGATCGGGCTTTCGGGCTCGGGAAAATCGACGGTTGTCCGCTGCCTGAACCGGCTGCTCAACCCGAGCGCAGGCAAAATACTGTTCGAGGGGCGCGACATCGGCGCGTTCGGGCGGCGGGAGCTGCGCGAGTTTCGGCGCAAGAAGATTTCGATGGTGTTTCAAAGTTTCGGGCTGATGTCGCACCGGGATGTGCTCGGCAACGTCGCCTA
>JBMNUA010000054.1:0-12231 GCA_050945995.1 Christensenellales bacterium | reverse complement strand
GTCGAGGAGCTCGTCGATGTGGACGATCTTCGGATCAACGCGGATTTGGACGAAAAGGGCTGGTGGAACATACTGCTGCTCGGTTCCGACTCCCGCGATATGAACAACTACTACGGGCTGACGGACACCATCATCATCCTCTCGATCCATCCGGCGGACGGCACGGCGAAATTGACCTCCGTGATGCGAGACACCTGGGTGGACATCTACGGCATCGGGCAGCGCAAGATCAACTCCGCGAACGTCTATGGAGGACCGGAGCTGATCATGCGCACGGTGAACGAGCATTTTGGCATGAACATCTCAAACTATGTGCTCGTCGGCATGGAAGCGCTCACCGACATCATCGATATGATCGGCGGCGTCACCTTCGACATCACCAAGGCGGAGATGGACATGATCAACCGCCAGCTCACCTACGACGCGGAGGATTTCAAGTTAAACGACGCGACGCCTTTGACGGAGTACGGGGAGCGCGTGACGGTGACCGGGAATCAGGCGCTTGCGTATGTGCGCATTCGCGCGCTGGACAGCGATTATGTCAGAACCGAGCGGCAGCGCGCGGTGCTGATGGCGATTGCGAACAGCCTGCAGGAATCGGACATGCGCACGCTCGCCTCGGCGATCGCGGTGCTTGCGACGTATGTGCAGACAAACCTGTCGCTTACGCAGATGGTCGCGCTTGCGACCACGGGGCTCTCCATCGACCTGGCGAACGTGGAGGAGCTTCGGTTGCCCGCGGACGGCACGTTTGTGTCGGACACCTACGACGGCGTTTGGTCGATCCGACCGAACTACGAGAAGAATCAGGCGATTTTGCACGAATTTATCTACGGCGCGCCGGGGACGACCGACGCGGACGCCGTCACGGCGAATTAAATAAACGCATGGGCGAGCGCTTCATCATGGAGTGCTCGCTTTATATATCAAAGTGCGCGGTATGTGAATTGACATGCGCCGCGCGAGGGTATAAAATGGGCATATATGGGAGGGGGCGATCAAATGAAGAAGGTTTTCGCGCTGATTGTTGCGGCGCTTCTCGCGCTTTCCGGCGCGGCGTTTGCCGAGGCGGGGGATTTTGCCTATGCGCTTGTTGACGGCGCTGCCTGCATCACGCATTATCACGGGGCGGACACGCGCGTGGTCGTGCCGGATGCGATTGACGGATACGAGGTGGCGATGATCCTCGGCAGCGCGTTCTCCGGCAACGGCGCGCTCACGGAGGTAACGCTGCCCGCGACGGTTTCCTATATCGCGGACGGCGCGTTCCTGGGCTGTGCATCGCTTACCTCCGTCGCGATCCTCGGTGATGGCTGCGAATTCGGCAAGCTCGTATTTGACGGTTTGGACGATGATTTCGTGCTGCGCGCGCCCGCCGGATCGACCGCGCAGTCCTATGCGGATGCGCATGCGATTTCGTTTGTGGCGATAGCGGTGACCGAAGCGGAGCGGTTCGCAGCGGCAATCGACGCGCTCGATGCGGGCGAGTTTGCGCGCGCGCAGGAGATGTTCCTTGCGCTCGGGAGCTATGAAAACAGCAAGGATTACTACATATACGCCATGGCGCGCGTCCTCGAGCAGGACGGCGAGGCGGACAAGGCGGCGCTCCTATACTCCCTCGTGCCCGATATCCTGGACGCGCAGGCGCGCCAAGCGGGGCTTGAAAACACCGTCGGCGCGCGCCCAATCGGGGGCGGGCTCGGGAAGCCGGGGGAAAGACAGATCGCCATCCCCGCTGCGGACGAAAAGCCGCTCCCCGCGTTTCACATCTTCGCCAACGACATGCCCTATGAGTTCGCGGATACCTCCAAGGGCGATGGCATGTATACGCTCTACTTCTATCCCGACGACCCCGCGCTTTTGACCAGCTACCGCGCGCTGTTTGCCGAATCGGGTTGGAACGAGCTGGAGGATGGACCGGACGCGGAGGGCTGGAGCTATGTGTTTTTGATCGACCCCACGGGCAGCGCGTCGTTCTACATCGCGTTCGCCGAGGGGAGCGACATCGTGGTGTTCATCTACGATTCGCAGGCGGATTACGGCTTTGACCCCATCGAGGGGTTGTATCGCTGAGATGATATGCGGGCGGATATTCGATGTGCAGCGCTTCTCGCTCCATGATGGACCGGGCGCGCGCACCACGGTTTTTTTACAGGGCTGCAATCTGCGCTGCGCGTGGTGCCACAACCCGGAGTCCCAGCCGATGCGCGGCGCGCTGCTGCTTCGGGCGCAACGCTGCATCGGCTGCGGGGCGTGCGTCGAGATTTGCCCGCAAACCCAAAGCGGACAAAGTGCGCGCCACACGCGGGCTTGCACGCTCTGCGGTGCGTGTGCGCAGGAATGCTATGCCGGCGCAATCGAGCTTGCGGGGCGCGAGATCGATGCGGATGCGCTGCTTCACGACCTGCTCGCCGACCGCGACATCTATCAAACGAGCGACGGCGGCGTCACGTTTTCGGGCGGCGAGCCGCTGCTGCAGCCGGCGTTTTTGCGCGAGATGCTCGCGCGGCTCAAATCCGCGGGCGTACATACCGCGGTGGAGAGCGCGCTTGACGTCCCTTGGGCGGACGTCGCGGGCATCTTGGCGCACACCGACCTATTTTTGGCGGATGTGAAGGCGGTCTCGGATGATGTGCACCGCGCAGGCACGGGCGCGGGAAACGCGCGAATTATTGATAACATCCGCCGGATCAGCGAAAGCGGCGCGCAGATGATCCTGCGCGTGCCCGTCGTGCCGGGCTTCAACGCAGGCGGTGCGGAGATGGCGCGGATCGCGGCGTTCATCGCGTCGCTCCCGCAGCGGCATCGGGTGGAACTGCTTGCATATCATGCGATGTGCGAGCCGAAATACGCCGCGCTCGGCAAGGCGTTTCCCATGGCGGGCGTCAAAGAGCCCGCCGAGGCGGAGATGCGCGGGTATGCGCAATTGCTATGCGCGCGCGGCATCGACACGGAATACAGGATGTGAGGGGTTATCATGCGAAGTGAGCGGATGGAGCGCGCGCATGCGCGCGGGCAACGGATCGCGGAATCCGAAAACATTAAATTATCGCTGATCGGGAAGGCGTTGTTCGAGGAGCGCGCGCCGTATGCGCACCATCTGCGGCGCGCGGCGATCGATCGCGCGCTGTTTGAAGAATACCCGATCGAGATCGACGACGACGAATGGATCATCGGTCGGTTCGCCGATCCGCGCGTACTCACGCCAGAGGAAGAGGCGCGCGCGGACGAGGCGCGGCGGTATCTCGCCGCGAGCGGCAAACTCGCCGGCACGACGACCGCGTTTACGGGGCATCGCGTGGTCGATTACGAGAAGCTTTTGCATGTCGGCATCCGCGCGATCCTCGCGGAGGTCGAAGAAAAGCGTGCACAAGTCGATTTCTCCAACGCGGAGGACGCGGCGAAGGCGGCGTTTTACGATTCGGTGGACATCTCGCTGCGCGCGTTCGTGCGGCTCTGTGAACGCGCGCGCGAAGCGCTGACCGAGCGCGCCGCCGCGCAGTCCGAACCGGCAATGCGCGCGCGCCTGCTGCGCATGGCGGCGAACTTCGAGCGCGCGCCCATGCAGCCCTGCACCCATTTTCACGAGGCATTGCAAATCATGTGGATGCTGCAATTCGCGCTCTGCCTCGTGGGGGACATCTCGCTTACCGGACGGCTCGACAACTACATGCTCCCCTTCTACCAAAAGGACATCGAAAGCGGACACATCACGAAGGAATTCGCGTTCGAGTTGATCGAGCATCTCTATTTCAAGCACAACGAAATCTACGGCACTTGGCCCGCGTCCATCATGGTGGGCGGCGTGGACCGCGACGGCAGACCCGTCTGGAACGAATTGACGGAGATGTGCATCGAGGCGATCCGCACGACGGGGCTTGTGAACCCCGCCGTGAGCGTAGCCTACACGCCCGACATGCCGGAGCCGCTCATGGACAAAAGCCTTGAGATCATCGCG
This sequence comes from Christensenellales bacterium, assembly GCA_050945995.1. Taxonomy (GTDB): domain Bacteria; phylum Bacillota; class Clostridia; order Christensenellales; family Aristaeellaceae; genus RUG11247. The sequence continues at coordinate 8,273 of JBMNUA010000054.1, read as the reverse complement.
CAGGGTTACACGCGCCCGGCGTTCTTCAACGACCGCGTGATCCGCGAAGGGCTGCGTGCGGCGGGCATGGACGAGCGCGACAGCCGATATTATGTGCACTCCACCTGCGTGGAGATCACGCCGATCGGCTCGTCAAACGTGCAGGTGGCGACGCCCTACATCAACTTAAACAAGGCGTATGAGTACATCTTCAACGACGGGCGCGCGATCAGCGGCGCGGAATGCCGGGTGAAGCCGGACATCGCGTTCGATTTGGGCGACCTTCCAACCTTCGAGGATTTCAAATCGCTCACCAAGCGCGTGGTGGGCGGCATCATCCGCGCGCATCTCGAGGAAACCGCAAAACAGCTCTATGCATTTTCGCAATACTGCGCCTCGCCCCTCGCCTCCGCCTTCCTCGACGATTGCATCGCGCGCGGGATGGACGCAGGCGCGGGCGGCGCGAAATACAGCTATGTCTACCCCTGCTTCCCCGGATTTTTGAACCTCGTGGACGCGCTCGCCGCCGTGCGATGCGCGGTGTACGAGCGCGGCATGATGTCGCTTTCGCAGATGGGAGATTTGCTGCGCGGCAACTTCGAGGGCGAGGAGCGGATGCGGCAATTCCTCATCAACCGCTGCCCGAAGATCGGCAACGGAATGGCGGATGTGGACGCGCTCGGGGTCGAACTGTACGATTTTTTGCGCGCGGAGCTGCGGCAATACACGACAAGCGTCGGCGCGACGTTCCACCCGAGCTACTTTGCATGGATCATGCACGGCGTGCTCGGAAAAGAAGCCGCGGCGACGCCCGACGGCAGGAAGCGCGGCGAAGCGCTCTCCGAATGCCTCGGCGCAGTGCAGGGCATGGACAAGAACGGGCCGATGGGCATTCTGCGCTCGATCGAGAAGTTCGATCAGAAGTACGGAATCGGCGGCATCGCCACGAACCTGCGGTTCACCAAAAAGCTGATGAACAGCGCGGAAGGGCGCACGGGCGTGAAGCACTACATCCGCGCGTTCATGGACAGCGGCTGTTTTGAATTGCAGCTCAATGTGATCGACCAAAAGGATTTGATCGATGCGAAGGCGAACCCCGGAAAGCACCGCACGCTCATGACGCGCGTGGCGGGGTACAGCGATTACTTTGTCAACCTCGCGGGCGAAATCCAGGACGAGATCATCCGCCGCAGCGAGCATTCCACGATTTAACAGGCGCATATCGATCTGTTTTGCGCGACCCGGGACGGCGCTGTCCCGGGTTATTTTTTCACGCGCGCGGGTATTTTTCTGTGACAAAAAACGTTCATGCTTTGAAAATCATGGCATCTATGCTATAATGTCGGTTAGCAAACTGCGCGTGTCGCGCAGCATATCGACAAATGATTTCGCCGGAGGATGCCGCATGCCGGAGCGCAGGCTGATCCTCGCGTCCGGCTCGCCGCGCAGGCGCGAGCTGCTCGCGCGGATGGGATACACATTTGAAACATGCTCGCCGGATGTAGACGAGCGGATCGAAGGTCGCGCGGACGAGGTTGCGCGGCTGCTCGCCGTCCGCAAGGCGCGCGCCGCCGCCGCGGGGTATCGTGATGCCATCATCATCGCTTCCGATACCCTCGTTTCGTTGGGCGGCGCGGCGCTCGGAAAGCCGGTTGACCATGCGGACGCGCGGCGCATGCTGCGCGCGCTCTCCGGGCGCGAGCACGAGGTGTTCACCGGCGTGTGCATGATCGACACGAAAACCGGCATCGAGGATGCGCACGTCGCGCGCACGGGCGTTGCGTTCCGCGCGCTGACGGATGATGAGATCGATGCCTATGTCGAATCCGGCGAGCCGATGGACAAGGCGGGCGCATACGGCATACAGGGCGGCGCGGGCGCGTTCGTCACGCGGCTTGACGGCACATATGAAAACGTCATGGGCTTTCCGGTGGATCTGGTCGCCGAGATGCTCGCGGCGCGGATGGAGGGCTGAGCGATGGGTGTATTTTCGTCTGGGGGCGTGGGCTTTGACCTCGGCTCGAGCAATGTTACGATCTATCTTGAAAACGAGGGCGTGGTGCTCCGCGAGCCGAGTTATCTGTTGACCGACGCGGCAAACCCGCTGGACATCCTCGCTGTCGGGCGCGAAGCGCGCCAGATGCTGGGCAGAACGCCGCAGGATGTCGATTTGATCGCGCCCGTTGCGCGCGGCGCAATCGCCGATTCGGAGCAGGCGACGCTGCTCATTCAAGCGTTTTTGAACCGCGTGATCGGCAAAAAGCGCGCGCTCGAGCGCGCGCGCATGCTGGTTTCGATGTCGCAGGGGCTCACGCACGTCGAGCAGAAGGCGCTCGAGGGCGCGGTGCGCGCCGCGGGCGCGCGGCGCGCGGCGCTTGTGATGTCGCCGATCGCAGCGGCGGTGGGCGCGGGCATCTCCATCAACGAACCCAAGGGCATCATGATCGTGCTGATCGGTGGCGAGACGACGGATATCTCCGTGATCTCGATGAATGGCATCGTCGCGGCGCGCACCGCGCGCACGGGCTCTTATGCGTTTGACGAGGCGATTGTGCGCTTCGTGCGGCGCGAAAAAGGGCTGGTGATCGGGCAGCGCACGGCGGAGGATTTAAAAATCGACATCGGCACCGCCGTCGAATCTCGATTGACGGATAATTACGAGGTGCTACTTCGCGGCAGGGACGCGCATACGGGGAAACCATCCACCGTGAGCGTGACCGCGCAGGAGGTGCGCGAGGCGATGAAAGCGCCGATCGAGGACTTGCTCGAGACGATCCGCGAGGCGTTTGAGAACACGCCGCCCGAGCTCGCCGCGGACATCCTCGAGCGCGGCATACAACTCTGCGGCGGTGGCGCGCTGCTCGAGGGGCTCGACCGGCGGCTGTCGGAGCTTGTCAAACTGCCGGTGAAGGCGGGCGAAGCGCCGCAGGACGATGTGGCGACGGGCGCGGGGATGATCGCATCCGACGACAAGCTGTTTGCGCGCCTCGTGCAGGCGGGCTGCGTGCTCGAACTTTCGTAATACCGCGAGATGAATCCGCGATCATCCGAAGGAGAAATCTATGGCAGGCAGAAGGACGATCCGCACGGGCGGCAAGGGCGCGGGACGCCGATATTCGCGGGCGCATGTGGATCGCTCGCGCAGGCAGCGGGGGGGCAGAATCCGAAGGCTCCTGTTCACCGCGGCGGCGGTCGTGCTCGTCGTTGTGACGGTATCGTTTCTGGTGCTCAGAAGCGACAACAATATATCCGTTTTTGAAAATGCGGTGGGCACCGTGTTTCGCCCTGTCCAAAGCGCGTTTACGAGCGCGACGATGTGGGTCAAAGGCTTTTTTACGAACTGGCGCGATTATGACAAGCTGCAAGGGGAGTACGAGCGCATCGAGCTTGAGAACGAGCACCTCAACCTGCGGCTGAGCGCGCTGGAGGAATTGGAGATTGAAAACGCGCGGCTGAGCACGCTGCTCGACGTGCGCGAGGATCACGCCTCGCTCGACCCGGTGCACGCAAAGGTCATCGGGCGCGACCCCGGGCAATGGTTCGACACGTTTTCCATCAACCGCGGAACGGCGCACGGCGTGACCGAGGGCATGGCGATCGTCTCGCAGGGCGGGCTGGTTGGCTATGTCTACGAGGCGGGGCTGACGTATGCGAAGGTGATGTCGATCATCGACACGCGCAGCGCACTCGCCTGCCTGGTGCAGCGCACGCGCGACAACGGCGTGATGTGCGGCGCGGTGACAGCGGACGCGAGCGAAGCGCAATGCCGCGTGCATTATCTGCCGAATGTGAACAACATCGTGCCTGGCGACGTCATAATCACATCGGGCACGGATTCGCTCTACCCGAAGGGGCTTGTGATCGGCGAGGTGATCGCGGTCAGCCAGGAGACGAGCACGGACGGCAGCTATGTGATCGTCGCGCCGTATGTCGATTTTCGGCACATCGAGGATGTGCTCGTGTTGCGCACGGTGATCGAATCGCACGAGGAATTGCCCGTCGTCGCGACGCCCACGCCCGCGCCCTACCTCACGCCGAAACCGACCGATCCGCCCACGAACCCGGACGGCTCTGTGATATCGCCCGATGCGGATGGCGGCGCGTGGCAGTACCCGACCATCGCGCCCGACGCGACGCCCGAGCCGGCGGATGGCGCGACGCCTGCGCCCACGCAGATCGAAACCCTCCCTGAGGACAACTGGGCGGGCTGACGCGCGGAGGAAATGAATGTTACGAAGGTTTTTGCCCTACATATTGATCGTGTTTCTCGTGCTACTCGACACATCGGTGGTGCCGCTATTATTCACAAGCGTGTATGCGCTGCCGGCGACGATGCTGTTTGTGATGTGCCTGGGGCTTTTGCTCGGGCGCACGCACGGCATGCTCGGCGGACTCCTCGGCGGGTTGCTCATCGACATTTTGGTGGGCTACCCGCTGGGGTACATGACGCTTGCGTACATCGCCTGCGGCTATGTCGCCGGGCTCATCGGCTATGACAGCGACGAGGATCGCGCGCAGGACGCCTATTCGCGCCCCTGGGCGCTCGCGCGCAGGTTCGGCGCGGTGCTTTTCATGCTGACTTTATTTGAACTGGTGACAATGGTATACCAATACTTTCATACGGCGCTGTTCAGCGCGGCGTTTTTGAGCCGCGCGTTTGCGCGCGCTGTGATCGGCGCGGCGATCGTCAACGCGCTGTACTACCCCCTGACCTACGCGCTCATCGGCAAAACGGATGCGCGCGTGCACATCGGCAGGAAGCGGGAGGTGAAGAACCTATGAACCCAAGACCCATGCGGCTGGCGATCCTCATGCTTGTGGTATTGATTGTCGGCGGCGCGGTATTTTTTCGCATGCGCGGCATGATCTTCCAAAACGGCGCGGATTACGCGACGACCGCGGAATCGAAATCCACAAAAACACTCACGGTGTACGGCATGCGCGGCACGATTTACGACACGAATATGATGCCGGTCGCCTACGACCGCACGAGTTACGACATCAGCTTCTACCGCGACCCATCGAAAACGAGCGATGCGTACCGCGAAAACTATACGAAGGTGATCATCCGGACGATTGAATTGGTCGAATCCCTCGGAAAGACGACCATCGACACCTTCTGGCTCGTCAAAGACGAGGACGGCGTATGGCGATTCAACACTGGCGCGACTTCCGAGGCGGTCGAGGCGACGCGCGAGCGGCAATGGCGCGAGAATTTCTATGTGAAATATGTGCCCGAGGCGGATTTGTGGCGCGAATTGAACGCCAAATACTTCATCCCCGATGATTTGAGCGAGGAGATGAAGGTGAAGGTGCTCGCCATCTGGCAGGCGTCGCGGATGAGCGCGTTTACATCCCAGCCCGTGGTGATCGCCAACGACGTGGGCTTTGAGTGCGTCACGCGCGTCGAGGCGCTGGCGGTCGAATTGGACGGCATTTCCGTGCGCACGAGCTCCGAGCGCGTCTACCCGCAGGGGAGCACCGCCAGCCATGCGATCGGCTATATCTCCAAAATCACCGACGACGGCGCGATGGCGACCTATTCGCAAAAGGGCTACCCGATCGACGCGACCGTGGGCGTCGCGGGCATCGAATATTCGATGGAGGATCAACTCTCGCAATATGTGCAGTACCGGCAGGGCAGCCGCACGGTCGAGGTTGACACGCGCGGCAAGGTCGTGCGCGAGATCGCGTATACTGAGCCGCAGGACGGCAACTCCATCGTTTTGACGATCGATACCGACCTGCAAAACGTGATGGCGGAGGCGCTCGCGTCCACGATCCAGAAGATCAACCGCGAGCAGCGCGACGTCATGGCGACCGATCGCTGGCAGCGCCAGAACGCGGACGTGCTCGAGCAATACGCGGAGCAGGGCAAGGAGGTCGCGCTTGCGGAAACCGGCGGCATGATCGCCATGGACCCGAATTCGGGCAGGGTGCTCGGTATGGTCAGCCACCCCGATTTTGATTTGAGCCTGTTCGAGGGCGGCATTTCGGGCAGCGAGTGGTCCTACATCATCAACAACGAGAACAACCCGCTGTACAACCGCGTGATCTCGGCGAAGGATACCCCCGGCTCGATCTTCAAGCTCTGCACCGCGCTCGGCGCGCTCGGCGAGGGCACGCTCACCCTCAGTCACACGATCGACTGTTTGGGTTCGTACACCGACACCGACCCCACCAACCCTGCCCGCTGCTGGGTGCGGGATGTGAGCCTGCATCAGAACCAAACCATCGTCGAGGGCATCAAGAACTCGTGCAACTACTTCTTCTATAAAACCGGGCATGAGCTCGGCTCGGAGAAGATCAACAAATGGGCGGCGGCGCTGGGGCTCACCTCGCGCACGAACATCGAGCTGCCGAGCGAGGCGATGAGCTTTGCGGGCAACCAGACGACGCTCTACGACCCCGACCGCGCGATCGCCGACCAGTACACCGCCAAGCCAATCTTCATCGCAAACGCGATCAAGGCGACGTTGCTCCGCGTGGGCGAGGACAGGGGCATCGAGTACGACGACGAGCGCGTGGACGAGGCGGTGAAATCGTTGCTCGACATCGTGACGAAGTACGATTTGAAGGCGGACTGGTATGTGCCGATCCGCGAGATCCTGCTGTATGACATGAACATCCCGAGCGAGTACATCGCCTCGCGCTACATGGTGAACACCTTCGTCACCTATCTGCAGGACTTGTTCTGGACGCCCAACGAGACCATCATGCTCGCCATCGGGCAGTCGATCACGCAGGTCACGCCCGTCGCCGTGGCGCGCTATGTCAGCGCGATTGTCAACGGCGGCACGGTCTACGACGCGCAGATCATCGACAAAATCGTCTCCGCCAACGGCGAGGTCATCCTCGAAAAAGACCCCGTCGTCGCCAACCAGATTGCGGTCGATCCCGCGTATTTCGCGGCGATCCGCAAGGGCATGGAGGACGCGACGTCGGTGGAGGACGGCGGCACGGCGGCGAAGGAACTAGCGAGCTCGAAGTATAAGATTGCGGCAAAGACGGGTACGTCCGAGCGAACGGAGCTGGACGTGGAGAACAACTCGTGGCTCGTGTGCTTCGCGCCCGCGGAGGACCCGAAGATCGTGGTCGTCGTGTACATCCAAAACGGGTACGGCGGCGTGAAATCGTCCGCGGCGGCGAAGGCGACGATCGAATATTACTTGGATAACCTGGGCGGATACGACTCGACCGCGGTCGAGGCGGATTTTACGCTCGGAGACTGACGGAGTTGCGCGATGCGAAAATGGTTGGCGTCCATCTTAAAATATCTGCGGGAGAATCGGTTCAATCGCGGCTTGATGAAGCACTTCGATTGGCCCTTGTTCCTGATTGTGATTGCGATCTCGCTGTTCGGCGTCGTATCGATTTTCTCGGCGACGACGACCTCCGTCACCGAAAAGCCCGCGACGATCATGGAAATGCTCGAAACGCAGCCGATCACCTATGCGCGGCTACAGCTACTGTGGCTGCTCGGCGGGCTGGTGACCATGGGCGCGATCATGTATTTCAGCTACGATTTATACGGGAAGTACGCGAACGTGATCTACTTTGCAAACATCGTCGTGCTGCTCGCGGTTTTGATGATGGTGGAAGCGGGGCGCGGCGGCATGACGGCGTTTTTCTCCTGGGGCTCGGCGGCGGAGCGCACCTTTCAGCCCTCCGAGGTCGGGAAGATCGGCGTCATCATCGCGTTCGCGCGCGCGTTTGCGCAGCGTAAAAAGGAAATCGCGACCATGCGCGACATCCTCCCGTTGCTCATCTACCTGGCGATCCCGCTGCTGCTCATCGTCGCGCAGCCCGATGTCGGCACCGCGCTTGTGTACATCGCCGTGTTCTGCGTGATGGTGTTTGTGTCCGGGACGAGCTATAAGCTGATCCTCGGCGCAATCGTGGTCGCGGTGCTCGTCGCGATCCCAGCGTGGTATCTCATGAACGCGACGGGCGAAAATTTCCGGCTCACGCGCATCCTCATGTGGCTCAACCCCGCGGATTACCCCGACGAGGCGCGGCAGGTGATCAACGCGCAGATCGCGGTCGGCTCGGGCGGCATGTGGGGCAAGGGCATTGTTTCGGTGGGCAGCTTCGCGTCGCTCGGGTATATCTCCGACGATCATACGGACTTCATCTTCGCCGTGGTGTGCGAATCCTTCGGGTTCGCGGGCGGGTTCGCGCTCGTTCTGGCGTATGTGCTGCTCCTCGCGCGGCTGACCTACCTCGCGTGGCGCGTGACCGATCCGCTCGGCGCGTATATGATCGTGGGCGTGCTCGCGATGTATATGTTCCAC
>JBMNUA010000053.1:0-12334 GCA_050945995.1 Christensenellales bacterium | reverse complement strand
GCGTCGCCGCCTCCACGCGCACAAGCGTCGCCTGCGGCGGGCGCAGATTGCCGATTTCAAAGCCGATCACCTCGCACACGCCCTCGGCAAAAAAGCCGGAGGTCGCGAGCATGGGGTAGGTGGTCAAATCGTTGTCGCCGGCGGGGTTCAGCTGCCGGGGCGCGATGCGAAACGATGGCATGCCCGGGCGTACCATGCGCGGCGGCAGCTCCTTGCGGGTCTCGTCGATGCGCGCGCCGTCGAGGTAGGCGTAGGCGTTGTTGCCCGTCACATCGATGCGCAGCGTGTGGGGGTGCGCGGGGTTGAAGCCAGGGATCGGAATCTCCGCGATGGGCGCGTCCGTGTCGGATGGGTGATAGCCTACGCGGTAGATCGAGAGCATGCCCGCGCGCGAAATCCGGTATTTGATGTAGTGCTCGCCCGCGATGTTGTAATCGTTCTTGTTTTTGTCAAGAAGGCGCGGGTCGTCTTTTCCGAAGATGATGCCCGCCGCCTCGCCCTTTAACATGAAATGTAGCGTGAGGGAGAAAATCGCCTTTGCGTTTGCCCAAAGCCCCTGCGAGGCATCGCCGATGAAGCGCGCGCCGCGCCATGCGCCGAGACCTGCGTCCATCAAGCCCGTTTCAAATGTCGAGGACGCCTGCGCCTCGCCGCCCGCGTGGCGGGAGATCACCTGCCATGTGTACGCTGTGCGCGGCTTGAGCGGCGCGCCTGCGTATTCGGTCCACTGCGTTTCACCGCTTGCGACATCGCCCGTGTCCCACACGACGGTATCGCCCTCGCATACGCGCAGCCGATACCCCGTCTGCACAACATCGCGCCCGCTCGATGCAATCCGCCAGCCAAAGCGCGGCGCGCGCTCGTCGATGCCCAGGGGCGCGCGTATCAACTCCGTCGTCAGGTGCCCTACGGCATAATCCATATCAAAAAAACCTCCGAATGTTTCAGATTATAGGTAAACTTCGTTTCCTCCTCGGGGATGCATGAAGGGGCTGTGAAGCCCCTTCATTTTCAATCCGCAGGCGGCGGCGTGTACGTCGCCGAGGAGCGCCCATGTTGGGCGCTTCCTTGCGGAATTTTCCTGTGCACCGAAGGTGTGCGGGAAAATTCCGAACTCCGAGAAATGCGCTCTTGCATTTCTCGGACAGCGTGGCGACAAAGGCGACACGCTCATTTTATCACAGCCGCCGCCGATTATCAATCTTAACATCGGCGGGCTTGACACGCGCGGCACGCCGTGCTATTATACTATCACATTAGCAGACTAAAGTATTTGAACGGGGGAACCATCATGAAAAAGCTCGTATCCATCGCCATCGCTCTGATGCTCCTTGTGAGCGCGACCGGCGCATTTGCGCAGACCTTCACCGTGGGCTTCGATCCGAATTACCCGCCCTACTCCTACATGGGCGACGACGGCGCGTATACGGGCTTTGACATCGAAATGGCAAAGGCCGTGTGCGAGGTGCTCGGCTGGGAGTACGCCGAATACGCGGTCAACTGGGACACGAAGGACCTGGAGCTCAACGCCGGCGCGTGCGACTGTGTCTGGAGCGGTTTCACTATCAACGGGCGCGAGGACGACTACGCCTGGTCGTTCCCCTATGTGGACAACTCGCAGGTGATCCTCACCTACCCCGACTCGGGCATCCAGACCGCGGACGACCTCGCCGGCAAGATCATCGGCGTGCAGATCGCCACCAGCGCGCAGGAACTGCTTGAAGATGAGGAAGGGCTCAAGCCCCTCGCCGATACCTTCGGCAGCATCCAGGTCGTGGATTCGTATGTCACCGCCGCCGCCGAGCTGAAAGCGGGCTCTGTGGACGCGCTTGTGATCGACATCGGCGTTGCGAAGTTCTACGTCGAGTCCGATCCCGACAATTACGTCATCGGCGACGCCATCGCGTCCGAGGAGTACGGCGTGGGCTTCCGCATTGGCGAGGAGGATCTGGTCGCCGAGGTCGAGGGCGCGATCATGCAGTTGGTCGCCGACGGCACCTACCAGACGCTCGCCGAGAAGTACGGGCTCGAGGACTTCATCTGCCTGACGATCGACGAATAATCCCTGATTGATTGGAATCTGCGCCGCGGTTTCGGGGCATGCGCACCGAGCCGCGGCGCATCAATGATAAAACGCGAGGTGTCGATATGCCGTTTTCCGTGATCTTAGAAAAGATGTCCGTCGGCATGGGGCGCGCGAGCCTGATCTTCGTATTGACGCTCGTGCTCTCCCTGCCGCTGGGCGTGCTCGTCGCGCTCGCGCGTATGTCGAAAAACCGGCTCGTCAGCGCGCTGACGCGCATTTACATCTCGGTGATGCGCGGCACGCCGCTGATGCTTCAATTGATCGCGGTGTACTTCGGTCCGTTCTACCTGTTCGGCATATCGATCCGCGGGTTTCGGTTCTATGCGGTGATCATCGGCTTTGTGGTCAACTACGCCGCATACTTTGCGGAAATCTTCCGCTCCGGCATCGAGTCGATGCCGCTGGGGCAATATGAGGCGGCGTCCGTGCTCGGCTACACGCGCGGGCAGACGTTTCTGCGCATCATCCTCCCGCAGGTGATCAAGCGCATCCTCCCGTCGGTGACAAACGAGGTCGTCACATTGGTCAAGGACACCTCGCTCGCGTTCTCGCTCGCGTATCAGGAGGTGTTCTCCATCGCCAAGCAGATCGCCGCGTCGCAGACATCGTTTGTGCCGTTCATGGTCGCGGGCGTGTTCTACTACATCTTCAACGCGATCGTCGCGTTTGGGATGGAGCGCATTGAAAAGAAGCTGCGCTACTACCGCTGAGGGAGGTGCCGGAATTGCGGATACTGGAAATGAAGCATTGTAAAAAGGCGTTCGACGGCACGGGGGTGCTCAAGGACATCTCGCTGGCGGTGGACGAGAGCCAGGTGGTCGCGGTGATTGGGCCTTCGGGCTCGGGCAAATCGACGCTGCTTCGCTGCGCGACGCTGCTCGAGCAGATGGACGACGGCTCGCTTGCGTACCTCGGCGATTACGCGGCGACATCCGAACACGGGCGCGCGAAGTACGCGCCGCCGCAGCAGTTGCAGCGCATCAAGGGAAATTTCGGGCTGGTGTTTCAAAATTTCAACCTGTTTCCCCATTATTCGGTGATGCGCAACATCACCGAAGCGCCGATGCTCGTGCAAAAGCGCGAGAAGGACGAGGTGTATGCCGAGGCGGCGGAGCTTCTGCGCAAGATGGGGCTGACGGACAAGGAAACGGCGTACCCCTACCAACTGTCCGGCGGGCAGCAGCAGCGCGTGTCGATCGCCCGCGCGCTCGCGATGAACCCGCGCATATTATTCTTCGACGAGCCGACCTCCGCGCTCGACCCGGAATTGACGGGCGAGATTCTCAAGGTCATCCGCGATCTCGCCGCGGAGAAGATGACCATGGTGATCGTCACCCATGAGATGAGCTTTGCGCGCGATGTCTCCGAGCGCGTGATCTTCATGGACGACGGTATGATCGTCGAGGAGGGCAGCCCGGAGGAGATCATCGGCAACCCGAAGCAGGAGCGCACCATACAGTTTTTGAGCAGGTTTCAGCGGTGACATACGATTTTATCAAGTATAACCCCGCGGGCAATATGACGCTTTTGATCCTCTCGCCCGTCGCGCGCGCACAGCAGCCGCGCGTCGCCGCCGCGCTGATGGACGAGGGTAGTGTGCACGCCGAGCAGGTGGGCTTTGTAGAGCCCGCGACGCTGCCCGGCGCGCGGATGCGGCTGCAGATGATGGGCGGCGAGTTCTGCGGCAACGCCGCGATGTGTTTGGGCGCGCATCTGGCGCGCGAAACCGGGGCGGCGGGGGAGATGGCGCTGGAAATATCCGGCGCACGAGGGCTTGTCAACTGCCGCGTCGATGTGCGCGGGGATGCGCGCGGGGATGCGCACCATTGCGCGCTTGAGATGCCCCTGCCCGCGCGGCTTGCGCGCATGGGCGATGTGCCCGTGATCCAACTGCCCGGCATCGCGCACGGCATCTGCGAGGGGGAGGACATCGACGCGCTGCGCGCGGGCGCGCCCGCGCTTGCCAAAGAGATAGCGGCGCACACGGGCGCGCAGGCGGCGGGCGTGATGCTGCTTGATCGCAGGAAGATGGCGCTCGCGCCGCTTGTGTATGTGCCCTCGTCGGATACCATGGTGTGGGAGCGCGGCTGCGGCAGCGGCACGGCGGCGGTGGGCGCGTACCTCGCGCTCACGCAGGCGCGCGATGTTGCGGCGACGCTTGCGCAGCCAGGCGGCGCGATCGCGGTTTCGGCGGCGTATGAAAACGGCGCGGTTCGCGCCCTTCGCATCGCGACGGATGTGCGCATCGTGGCGGAGGGCAGGGCGTACCTATAACGATAGGGACAAAAAATGCGGCTCCGATGATGGAAGCCGCGGATAGATGGATGACAAACCTCGTTTCCTTCCCGGGGATGCATGAAGGGGCTGTGAAGCCCCTTCATCTTATAATCCGCAGGCGGCGGCGTGTACGTCGCCGAGGAGCGCCCATGTTGAGCGCTTCCTTGCGGTATTTTCCTGTGCACCGAAGGTGTGCGGGAAAATACCGAACTCCGAGAAATGCGCTCTTGCATTTCTCGGATAGTGTTGACTTTGTCAACACGCATTTACTTAATCAGCGTGTAGTGCCCGATGTAGGGCAGCCGCGTCACCTTGTCGTGCTTGCGCAGTTGGTACGCAAGGTAGATGCCGAGCGCGAGCAGCCCGATGCTCACGACGCTGCTTAGGAATTCATACAAAAACAGCCATCGGAAGAAGCCAAGCACGAAGCGCGCGACGAAGTAGGTGATCATGAGTAAAAGCCCCTGATTGGCGCAGAATCTGCCGAGCTTGGAATCTTTGCAGGTCAACAGCGGTATAAAAAACAGCACATAGCCGAGTGACGCCATATCCTTGTTGGTGCGCACGTCCGCCTCGTCAAATGCGATTTTCTCATTCGTCATGCAGAACCCCTCCCTTTCTTCTGTAACCAGTATACCATGCGTCTGCCCGCAATGCAATAGAATGCAACTGCAAGTAGAATGCAACCGTGGTGGGTTATGAGTATTGCGGCGTCGCCGTCATGGCGCGCACCACATCCGCGCTGTGGCGCAGCATCAGCTCCTCCTCCGGCGTCAATTTCAGCGGGATCAGCCGCTCCACGCCCCGCCGACCGATCACGCAGGGCAAACTCAAGCACACATCCGCAATGCCGTATTCCCCCGTGAGCAGCGAGGAGACCGTGAGAATCGCGTGCTCGTCGCGCAAAATCGCCGTCACAATGCGCCGGATCGCAACCGACACGGCGTAATACGTCGCGCCCTTCATGTCGATCACGCGGTACGCCGCCTTGCGCACCTCGCCGTCGAACGCCTCGCGCATGCGCTCGGGCAGCTGCCAATCGCATTGCCCGCAGTCGCGGCAGTATTCCTCCATGGTCATCCCCGCGATGGAAACCGTGCTCCACGCGGGCAGTTCGCTGTCGCCGTGCTCGCCGAGCACAAAGCCGTGGATGTTGCGCGGGTCGATGTGCGTGTGATCGGCAAGCATCGCGCGCAGCCGCAGCGTGTCGAGCGTGGTGCCGCTGCCCATCACGCGCCGCGTGGGAAAGCCCGTCATGTCGATCGCCGCGCGGGTCAGCGCGTCGAGCGGGTTGGTCACGACGATCAGCATCGTGTCCGGCGCGCGCGCGACGATCTCGTTTGCCGCCATGTCCATCACCTGAAAATTCCTGCCGGCGAGGGCGCGGCGCGTCTCGCCCGGCTCTTGGTTCGCGCCCGCGGTCATCACCGTGATGTCCGCGCCGTCCAATAACTCGTAGCCGCCGCCCGAAACCTTCGCTGCGGGGCACAGCGGCATGCCGTGCGCGATGTCGAGCGCCTCGCCGCGCGCCTTGTGCTCGTCTAAGTCAATCAGCGCGATCTCCCGCGCCGCGCCGTGCAGCGCGAGCGTGTACGCCGTGGTCGCCCCCACATGTCCCGCGCCGATGATAGCGATCTTCGCCATACCATCACCTCCGGGACAGTATCCCCGCAACTCAGCTGCCGTATGCGATGGGCGTGCCGTCCGCGTCGTAGAGCGTGACGACATCCCCGCCCTTGTTTGAGATCACATTCTTTTCATCCCATAGGATGTCGTATGCGCCGTCCGCGCTTTTCGAGCCGATCACGAGCGTGCCGCCGGCGGGCAAAAGCCCGTGTTCAAATTGGAACAGCTCGTTGCCCTTGTCGGAATAGAGGTAAAACCCTTCAAGCGGCACCTCCGAATTGCCCGCGTTTTTCAGGATTACGCGGTCGCCTTCGACATCGACGGATAGCGATATGCCATCGTAGCGCGCGTCGTCCCAGTAGAGATACTGCGCTGAGGCGTGCCCGTCCGCAAGGCGCGCCGCCACGGCGGAGGCTTCCTGCGTGATATAGGTCTTCGCGCCAATCGCCTCGAGCCGCCAGAGCACGTCGAGGTCGGGCGTGTCCGCCTTTTCGCGGGTGTCGGTCGATATGATGGCGATTTCGGGATTCACGCGCGCGAGGAATTCCGCGCTCGTCGCGTCGCCGTCGCCGTGGTTGGAAACCTTTAGAATCGCGCTTGAAAGATCAGCGCCCGACGCGAGCAGCGGCGCTTCGCCGGGGAACTCCACATCCCCCGTAAACAGCGCGCGCCCGTCGGGCGTTTCGAGCATTAAGATCAGCGAGTTGTCGTTTTCCTCCTCCTCGCTCAATGTAAGCGGCGCGAGCACGGTAAACGCCGCGTCCGCGCCGGCGGGCACGACATCGCCCGCGCGCAGCCAAGTGACGGGCAGACCGAGCTTCGTCAGCGGGTGATTTTTGGGCTTTTCCTCAAAATAGAAGTCGGACGCGTACCACGCGCCGACCTCGATGCCCGACTGCGAAAGCCATTCGAGCCCGCCCGCGTGGTCGTCGTCGATGTGCGTGAGAAACACCGCGTCGAGCCGCTCGATCTCGAGCATCCGCAGCGCGCGCTTCACCCGCCCCATGGCGTAGCCCTTCCCGGTGTCGATCAGATAGGCGTGCTCGCCCGTCGTCACGACGATCGCGTCGCCCTTGCCCACGCTGATCGCGGTGATCTGCGTCTCCGCGATCGCGCCGAGGGGCAGGACAAGCGCGAGCAGCATCCAAATCCATGTCTTTTTCATAGCGTTTGCGCGTTTATCTTATCGGCTCGCGTAGCCGTTTGGGTTCATGATCTGCCATCGCCATGCGTCGCGGCACATGTCCTCGAGCGTCTTTTCCGCCTGCCAGCCAAATAATTCCTTCGCCTTCTCGACGTTCGCATACGCCTCGGGCAGATCGCCCGGGCGGCGCGCGGTGACGCCGTAGGAGAATTCCGTGCCCGTGACGCGCATGAAGGTGCGGATGATCTCCAGCACGCTGTAGGGCACGCCCGTTCCGAGGTTGACCACCTCGCAGCCCTTGTGTTTGATGATGTAATCGAGCGCCGCGACATGCCCGCGCGCGAGGTCGCACACATGGATGTAGTCGCGCCGGCAGGTGCCGTCGGGCGTGGGGTAGTCGTCGCCGAACACGCCGAGCTTCTCCATCCTGCCGCTCGCCGCGCGCATCACCCGCGGCATGAGGTTGTTGGGGATGCCGTTGGGGTCCTCGCCGATTCTGCCGCTCTCGTGCGCGCCGGCGGGGTTGAAGTAGCGAAGCAGCGCGATCGACCAGTCCGGGCGCGCGACGGAGATGTCGCGCAGGATGCGCTCGATCATGAACTTTGTCGATCCGTAGGGGTTCGAGGTCGAGAAGGTGAGTCGCTGATCCTCGCGGCAGTCCGCGCCCGCGTCCGTCCCGTATACCGTCGCGGAGGAGGAGAACAACACGCGCTTGACCCCGTGTTTCTCCATCGTCTCAAATAGGGTCAGCGCCGCGTCGATGTTGTTGCGGTAGTACATCGCGGGCTTTGCCACCGATTCGCCCACCGCCTTGTAGCCCGCAAAGTGGATCGCCGCGCCGATCGACTCGTTTTTGAAAATTTCGTCCATCGCGCCGCGGTCGCATACGTCCGCCTCATAATAAGAAAACGGTTTTCCCGTGATCTCGATCACGCGCCGCAGCGCCTCTTCCGAGCTGTTCGCGTAATTGTCAACTACCACGATTTCATAGCCCGCGTCCAAAAGCGCCACGCAGGTGTGCGCGCCGATATAGCCCGCGCCGCCGGTCAATAATATTTTGCCCATGCCATCATCTCCCCGTGGGAAATATCATAGCATATTCGCGTTTCGCTGACAAGACAGCGCGTGGGATTTGCCCGCGCTATTCGTCAAAAACCTCACGGTTTTTGACGAGAAGGAAGGGGACTGCGCGCCGATTCAATCGATGCGCGCCCGCGCGCAGGATTTGCGTGCCCGAAGCTGCCAATAATCTTCGTTTCCTCCTATGGGGATGCATGAAGGGGCTGTGAAGCCCCTTCATCTTCCAATCCGCAGGCGGCGGCGTGTACGTCGCCGAGGAGCGCTCATTTTGAGCGCTTCCTTGCGGAATTTTCCTGTGCACCGAAGGTGTGCGGGAAAATTCCGAACTCCGAGAAATGCGCCCTTGCATTTCTCGGACAGCGCGTCGATTTTATCGACGCGCATCGGCGCGCAGGATTTATGTGTTTGAACGTCGAATGAACATGTGAAGGGGGGTGGGGGAATGCGAGAGATCATCATCGATAGCTGGGACGATCTGCAGCGCGCGGTGTTTGACGGCGTGTGGGACGAAAAGATCATGCGCTACCGCGCGAACCGCGCGTACCGCGGCGCATCGGACAGCAATTGGCTGCTCACGCCGTCGCTCAACCGAATTTGCGCGCACGACTTGTCGCTTGAAACCTCCGTGATCCGCAGCTTTCGCAAGTACGCGTATGCGGATTTGGTGGACTACGATTCCATCTGGCAGATACTGCCCCTCGCGCAGCACCATGGGCTGCCCACGCGGCTGCTCGATTGGACGTACTCGCCCCTCGTCGCCGCGCATTTCGCGACCGACGACATCACGATGTACGACCGCGACGGCGCGATTTGGCTGGTTGATGTCGAGGCGGTCAACGCGCGGCTGCCAAGCAAGCTGCGCGCGCTGCTTGCGAGCACCCGCAGCCAGATTTTCTCGGTGGAGATGCTGGAGAACATCGCGCCCGCGCTCGACAGCCTCAAGGATTTCGGCGGCGATTTCGCGCTGTTTTTCGAGCCCGCGTCCATGCTCGACCGCATCGCGAACCAGTACGCGCTGTTCTCCGTCACAAGCGACCCCGCGGTCACATTCGGCGATTTGTTTTTTCAGGACGATTGCTGCCAGAAGCTCGTCATCCGCCGGGAGGCGAAGCTCGAGATCCGCGACAAGCTCGACTACATCAACATCTCCGAGCGCATGATCTACCCCGGGCTCGACGGCATCTGCCGATGGATCACCCGCCAATACTCCGCGCTAGGCCCGATCCACAACGCGAGAAACCAGAATTAACATATGCGGGGTATCCGTTTTGATGATCGTTTTCTATAATGGAGTTGTCACGGGTTGTTCCGTTGATAACCGAAACACACGCGTGGAATCTAAGGAGGTAGTTCCCATGAAGATCCGTTCCATCATGGCCGCGTTTCTGGCCGTGCTGATGCTTCTGACGGCGTCGGCGGCGGTTGCGGAGGGCGGCAAGACCCAGGTCACCATCTGGCACACCTTCACCGAGGGGCAGGAGTCCGCGCTCGCGGCGCTCGTGGACGCCTTCAACGCCAGCCAGGCGGATTACGAGGCGGTGCTCGAATCCCAGGCGTATTCCGGGTTCACCGATACGGTGTATAACGCGGTCGCCAACGGCGTTGGACCCAATATCATCTTCAACTACGCGTCGCTCGCGGCGGACTATGTGCCCGACGGGCTCGTGTTCGACATGACCGACTACATCAATGACCCCGAAATCGGCATGACCGACATCATCGAGTCCATGTCCCCCGCCGTCTATGAGGGCGAGGTGCTGGGCTTTGACGACGGCGGCATCTACTACCTGCCCGCCTATACCACAGGCCCGATCCTGTTCTACAACAAGACCCTGTATGACGAGTTGGGCATCAGCCCCGCCACCACCTGGGAGGAGCTTGCCGAGCAGGCGATGCTGATCTACGAGGCGAAGGGCATCCCCGGCTTTGCGGTAGACTCGCTCACCGACCTCATGCACTCGCTCTTTATTCAGTCCGGCGCGGGCTACATCGACAAGGAGTCTCGCACCGTCACCTTCGGGACAGACGTTGCCGCTTATTGGCTCAACTGGTTTGGCGAGCAGAATCAGGCGGGCTATTTCGCGCTGAACCCCTCCGGCGATTACTGGTCGAACGACTTTAACGCCGGGCTCGTCGCCAGCTACTACGGCTCTGTCGCGGGCGTGCCCTACATCACCCCCGACGGCTTCGAGTTTGCCACCGCGCCCGCGATCCGCGGCATGGCGGACGGCATCGAGTGGTATCCGTCCTGGAACCGCGGACCGATCGCGTTTGCGGGCACGGAGGAGGAGAACCTCGCCACCTATCAGTTCATCAAGTTCTTCCTGCAGCCCGAGAACAACTTCGCGTGGGTGCAGGCGACCAACACCCTCTCGCCCTATGGCACGACCCAGGCGCTCGAGGGCTACGCCGCCTACGCCGAGAACGATCCCGCGCTGATGAGCGTCGCCGCGAACTTGGATATCGCCGGCGCGCTGCCCGCGATCACCGGCTCGAACACCATCCGCAATGAGATCACCCGCACCGCGACGAACGTCGCCGGCGGGCTTGAGACCGCGGAGGACGCGCTTGCCGCGCTCGTGGAGATCAGCAACGAGGCGCTTGCGAAGTAACATCCCCAAATGACAGTGCCCCCTCAGTGATTGCTCACCGAGGGGGCGCTTTTTATGTTTCGTCGTTTACGCGAACGGGTTCTCGGTGGGGTAGAGCATGCCCTTGGGCTGGTTGAAGCTCACCGTCTCGATGCCGATCAGCTTGAGCACCGCGAACAGATATTTCCCGATGTGCCCGAACGCCACCGCGCCGTGGTGCGGGTACGCGTGCTGGATGAGCACATGGCGGTAGAAGCGGTTCATCTCCGGGATGCCGAACACGCCGATGCCCCCGAACGACTCGCTCGCCACCGGCAGCACCTCGCCCTGCGCGATGTAGGCGCGCAGCATGCTGTCCTTGTCCGCCTGCAAGCGGTAGAAGGTGATCTCGCCGGGGACGATGTCGCCCTCGAGCGTCCCGCGCGTGATGTCCGGCTCGCCGCCGCCCTCGAGCCCGCGGTTCATGATCAGTTGATACTTCATCGTGCCCTTCGTCAGCCGGCAGATGGGGGTGTTGCCGCAATGAAAGCCCATGAACACCTCGTCTGCACGGTAGCCGAATTTGCCCTCGACGGACTGTTTGTACATGTCCGCGGGCACGGTGTTGTTGATGTCCAGCAGCGTCACCGACTCGCCCGAGACGCACGTTCCGATGTACTCGGAAACCGCGCCCCAAATGTCCACCTCGCACGCCACGGGGATGCCGCGCGCCGTCAGCCGGGAGTTGACGTAGCAGGGCACAAAGCCGAACTCCGTCTGGAACGCCGGCCAGCACTTGTTCGCCATCGCGATAAACTTCGCCGCGCCGCGGTTCTCCTCGATCCAATCGAGCAGCGTAATCTCGTACTGCGCAAGCTTCGGCAGGATGCCCGGCATCTCGTTGCCGCTGCCCAATTCCGCCGCCATGTCCGCCATCACATCGGGGATGCGCGGGTCGTCCGCGTGCGCCTTGAACGCCGCGAGCAGGTCAAGCTCCGAATTCTCCTGGATGTTGATGCCGAGCTTGAACAGCGGCGCGATGGGCGCGTTGCACGCGAGGAAATCGTAGGGGCGCGGTCCAAAGGTGATGATCTTCAAATCGCGGATGCCGAGGATCGCGCGTGCGATCGGCAAAAAGTCCGCCACCATGCTCGCGCATGCCTCCGCATCGCCCACGGGGTACTCCGGGATGTACGCCTGCACGCCGCGCAGCCGGAGGCTGTAGCTCGCGTTGAGCATGCCGCAGAATGCGTCGCCGCGCTGCGAGGACAACACGGAGATGCTCTCCTCCGCCGCCGCCACGAACATCGTCGGCCCGCCGAATTTCTCCGCGAGCATCGTCTCGGGACCCTCCGGCCCAAAGTTTCCGAGGAACACGACCAGCGCGTTTACACCCGCCGCGCGCAATTCCTGAAGCGCCTTCATGGCATCCAGCTCGTTTTCAATGGTGGTTTGAATCTCGGTGATCGCGCCCCCCATCGCCTCATATGCCTTCACCAGCGCCTTGCGCCGATCCTGCGAAAGCTCGATCGGGAAACAATCGCGGCTGAC
>JBMNUA010000052.1:0-12555 GCA_050945995.1 Christensenellales bacterium | reverse complement strand
TTCTGATAGCATTGTTTTTACCACCATTTGTTTGAACTCTGCTGTGTATCGTTTGTTCGGTATCCCTTTTGGCATTGAAAAACACCCCTCTTGTTTTCAATATAACATATTGTCTAACAATTGGGGTGCAGTTCAGCATCGGAAAGGGCGGTGTTTGGTTTATCTCGAACCTAATTCAATGTGCATCCGGGAAAGAGGGCTCATAGTTTTCAAGCTATAATGCCACTGTTGGATCACGGAATCGAGCCAGCTGCGCGCCGAGATTTGCTTGTTTATGTACAACAAATCTCGGCGCTTTATTTGTCTCCGGCTTATTGCAAAGGATGTGAGGAGGATGTTGATATCATGATGCGCACGATCTATCATGTCGCTGGCTCGCCAAATGGCGATAATAAAGTGGGAGGGAAGCGCGTGGCTATTTATCACATGGAGCTCGGGAAGATCACCAAGCGCAAAGACGGACGATACCAAGCGGGTTATCGCGACATCAACGGGAAGCGCAAGTTCATCACCTGTAGGACGGAGGAGGAGGTTATGCGGCGCTTTCGCGCGTTGCAGGTAACGCAGGAGGTTGAAATAAAGAAAGAACCGGTCGGCTCTCCCCAAATCGATCAGGGGACAGGACAGGATTTGCGATTGGCAAATTACGCGCTGTATTGGTTGGAGCGATTCAAGCGCGGGAAAATCTAGCCGTCTTCGTATACGCGGTATCAATTCAGCTTAAAGTTACTCTGTCAGGATGAGATCGCGCGAATGGATATCCGAGAGATTCGGTTGATTGACATTCAGGATTATATCAATCGGTTGGATCATCTGAGTTGCTCGACGATCAAAAAACAGAAGCTGTTACTAAGTCAGGTCTTCGAGCATGCGGTGTTGTCCGAGATTCTCTCGCGCAACCCCGTGCGCGGCGTACAACTGCCGCCCGCGACGCATAATGTGAAGATGATCCTGCCCTATGCAAAGGACGAACAAGAACGACTCATGGCGGCATTCACACAAGAGAAGAACGGCAAGCGCCGCTTCCGCTACGGATGGGGCGCTGTTCTTATTTTGGAAACCGGACTTCGCGCGGGCGAGGCGCTTGCGTTGGAGTGGTGTGACATTGATCGAGAGAATCGAACGCTCAAGGTGCACAAAAACCTGGTGCGCGTAAACGGTGGGAACATCGTACAGTTTACAACCAAGACGGATGCGGGAAGTCGCACCATCCCGCTAAACGCCGTGGCGATGGAGGCGGTGGCGCGGTTACACGAGCAGGCGGTTCACGGTTGCCCGTTTGTGTTTGCGACCCGAACTGGGCGCCATGTCAACTACCGGAATTTGCTCGAAACCATGAAGCGCGCTTGCAAATCGGCGGGTATCGAACACCGCGGACTGCACGCGCTGCGGCATAGCTTCGCGAGCAACCTGTACGCGCGCGGCGTCGAGGTCAAGATCATATCAAAACTGCTCGGGCACGCGAGTGTGGATATCACCTACAACCGATACATCCATCTGTTCAAGCACGACATTGATGATACTCTTCGGAAGGCAGTGGGAGAGTAGAGCGCCCTCTGAGCCGGGTAGAAATCATGATTCTTTGTTTTTCCGGGAGGGCTTGACATTCTCATCCGGACGGATTGTGCCTTCAACTGCCCCATGTTCGCTCTCAAATGCCTGGATGCGCTCCCGGATCAGCACCAATATGTGGCTATTCACCGATCGCCCTTCATAATCTGCCACATGACCAATTTTATCTAGCATCTCCTCTTCGACTCGTATGGATACGCTCTTTATTGCTATATCTGCACCTCGTAGCGTATACTGTGCGTTTATTTTATGCCTATTGTGTGCTATAATGGCGGAGGCGAATATACCGTATATCCGAATTATTCGATGCAAGGATCCGAGGACGGTAGATTTTGCACTTATTACTTATCAGAAATGTATCAACAGTATGAGATATATATGCTTGCTAATTATATCGATCTGAGTGATAGATAGATCCACCAGAGGAAGGTGGGTGATTCGGATGGACGAAAAATTGGCGAGGGGGATATCGGCATTTGTCACATGCAGAGTGAATGACATGGGTGCAGATATGCCGATCGCGGTAACAAAAGCGATTGAGGAGGTGGAGACGCGAAAAGAACGATTGGCGGATGCGCTCACGCAGGATCAAGCGACGCACCTGCGGAAACTGGTGAATGCTTTGAGTTTACAGGTTGGTGAGGAGATACGCTATTATTATTGTGCGGGGTTTGGTGATGCAATCCAATTCCTTTTGGATTGGCGCAGCATCGATGAGTGAGCCAAGATGATTGGCGATGAATATCAAGAACATGAATTGAATAAGGAGGATACTTTGAAATGAAGAAGGGAACCATCATGAATCTACGGGCAGTACGGATCCTGACAGTTGCTTTATTTATAATCATAGCAGGCAATCAACTTGCGCTTGGAATGACGGTGGATGTATTTATAGAGATCTACAATGAGAATGCCGATGAGCTATTGATGGGGCACGAAGCGCAGATCGATATGGGGAAGGATGGGTCACGTTTTTCGTTTCTTAATGATGATGCAAGCCTATACTTTGAGATCACAGAGCAAGAAGATAAACTGACTGCGGTTGCCGTTGCGCTCAGAGACGTCCCCTCGCCGGACATTGAGGAATACCTTTCGACCATCGATATCGTCGCTGAAACGATCCTGTCCAACAAAACGCGATACGAGAGATCGAATATCATCTGGGAGACACTCGCACAGTCAGGACAGTTATTGCTGATGGATATCATGGGTGGCGTGTCGGAGACACAAGGGGATGTCCGAACTGTATATGCCGTCACGGATGAAGGAGTGCGCATATTTATCTTCTATCTGAAGGATTCGTGAGGATACTTTATGGGCAAACGTATGGGCAGCGGCTATGCGCCGTCTGCCCTGTTTTGTTGTATATCAAGCAGCAAAAGGATGAGAGAATTGATGGTTTCCCTTGATGGCAGCTTGCACGATGAAGACGTATGACATGATTCCAGCCCAGAGACATAAACCGCCAAACCAGTGATGTCATAATGGATGTCAAACAAGAGGATCGCTCGAATTATGCGCTCCAACAAACACGAAATGTGCGTTAACACTTACAAATACTGAGATAATGATCGCGCATACGATGATAACTATATGGCGCTCTTACATGGTCCAAGACCAGCGGTGAGCGCTAAATGACCAGAGCTATCAAGAAACACACTAAAAGGGCGACGGATATGCTAAAAGTGTTGGTCATCGTGCGCTGAGCCGCAGAATTTAGCGTTGACTTTCACATAAAACCCTGCTATAATTATTTTCGCTGGTTTTATTTCAGGAGAGATGGCCGAGTGGTTGAAGGCGCTGGTCTTGAAAACCAGTGATGCTGAAAGGCACCGGGGGTTCGAATCCCTCTCTCTCCGCCATCGCGTAAAATGGAGAAGTACCCAAGAGGCCGAAGGGGCTCCCCTGCTAAGGGAGTAGGGTGCGTAAGCGCCGCCCGGGTTCAAATCCCGGCTTCTCCGCCAAACAGCCCGAAAACCCGATGGAATCAAGGGTTTTCGGGTTTTTCATGTTTTAGGCTGTGCAATGATGATCTTCGTATTCGCTGTTGCGATTTCCACAATAGCATCGCCGATTTGATCATGACCTCTGTAAATGACAATCCGCATACAAATATTCTTCTACGGAACGCATCTCTCTTTCGTACAGCCCATATCCCATCAGACTGGATGCGGCGATTCGGATGTTCGCCAAATTGCCGAGGCGTTGATAGACATCGCTTTGAACAGCTGCTTTCAGCTCGCGCCTCAAAATCGAACTGGTCGGCTTATGGTTGGCAAACAGCAGTATGTATTCCGGCTTTTGCGCCGGGTCTAAGGTGACGGGCGTCGTCTTTTTCACGCCGCTGATCAGCCCCAACTCGTTTTTTTGATTGAGCATCCGCTGCACTTCAGAGCAAAATCCCGCAAGAGGCTGGATTCTCAGGAACGATTCCAAGTCTCGCATATGCTTTATGAGCCCCGATGCGCCCGTCAATGCGTGATCGCCGTACTTGACTTCGATCAAGCAGAGCGTCAGCCCGGCGCTGTTTTTGCGAGAAGGGGCGTTGGACGGCCATTTCACCGCAATCAGATCAAAGCGGCTGCCATTCTTCGCATTGGCGTATTCCATGTCGGCGATGTAGTAATCCGTATCCCCGGCAAGAGCGCCGCGGTTGTTCTCGCGCAAAATCTGCTGCTGGATCTCGCGCTCCAGTTTCGGATGCTCATGAAAATACCAATCCATCTCCGCCTTCATATGCGGAATCAAATGAACGTATTCCGATACGGTTTTCGCGCGGAGGATCTGCGCGGCGTATGCCGACTTTCCTGTTTTGTGCGCGCAATACTTCGGGTCAAACGCAAGCGAGTAGCCGCTGCGCATCTGACGGATGCGCAGCATGCTGCCGCCGCGATAATAAAGATTGATGTACCCTTCCCGAATCTCGAAGCACAGCGTATCATCGCGCAATGCCAATTCGAGAATCGATCGAAGCTCGCCGCTTTTCAGATCGGCAATGAACGTATCATCAATTCCTCTGCCAATGAAACAATCCATCGTTTTACCCTCTTACATAATCTGATTGTATGATATCATACGCGGTTTAAAGTGGGAAGCAGCTTCCGAAAATTTCCGATCATCATAATAGAGAACCGCCCTCCGAGTTTCCTCGGAGGGCGACCGATTGACCTGGTTAATCTGCCGATCAGTAGCTAAACGAACGATAGAACATCTGCTCGATCGAGTAGTTCCAGCCGATGCCGATGCCGCCGGTCGGCACATTACCGATGTCGGAGTTCACCAGCACGCACTGCTGCACCTGGGTCAGCGGCATGATGGCGCAGTTCATATCCGCCAGTTGGTTGGCGAGGCTCTCGTACACCTCGGTCGCGCCGAGCTCGGGGCTCACCTGATAGGTCAGATCCATCTCACGGAAGAAATTCTGTACGTTTTCGGGTGGAACAAGACCAGGAGCATCCGCATTGGTCAGCCCGCTGTTGTTGTACCATACGCCCCACAGCGGTCCCCACACACCGTTCGACCATCCGATCTCATACCAGAGACCTTCCGATCCGTTCCAGAAGATGTTGAGCGGCACTTCGTTGGCTGCCCAAGAAGTGCGCAGCATCGTCTGATCCGTCGCCGCCACGCCGAGCCTCAGCCCGATCTGGGAGAAATACTCCACCAACAATTCGCAGTTCGGGGTCATGTCGCTGGTTTCTGCAGAATTCCACACCTGATAGTAGAATGGGAGCCCGGAGGGCGTCTCGCGGTAGCCGTCACCGTCGATATCGATCATGCCGATCTCATCGAGGATCGCGTTCGCCGCGTCGAAATCGCCGATGCAGTTGTGACGCGCGTTGACTGTGCCAAAGCCTCGGTACACGGTCTCGAGCACTTCCTCCGCGTCGATCGCCATCTCAACCGCCTCGAGGAAGCGCGGATTTGTGACGACTTCCTGCCATGCCCTGGAATAATCGTCGTCCTTCGGACTGCCGTCTGTATTGAGCCCAAAGTTCATATTCAGATAGATGCAGTAGGGGTTGACGTGCGAGCTGGTCACATACGCCGTCAGCCCGGAGTTCGCCTCGTTCTCCTTATAGAGGGTGATGTTGTCGATGGTCGCGGATTCGCGGGCAAAGTCGGCATCACCCGAGATGTAGCGCATCTGCACCATCTCCATGTCCTCGGTCAATGTGGAGGTCACCGTGTCGA
Source organism: Christensenellales bacterium (assembly GCA_050945995.1). Lineage (GTDB taxonomy): Bacteria > Bacillota > Clostridia > Christensenellales > Aristaeellaceae > RUG11247. Next base: position 6,789 of record JBMNUA010000052.1, on the reverse strand, counting down.
TGTAGGGCAGCTGGTTGCCGTCCGCATCGACCTTGAAGTAGTAGGGGTTGCGCTCCCAGGTGGTCACGCCGTTGTCGGAATGAACCATGATCCAGGGATACAGGTGCGGGAAGTTCTGATCGATCAGCCCCTCGAAGGTCACGGCGGTGAGCGCGTCGGTGGGGTCGGTCAGCTCCCAGTTCGTCATATCCATCTGGTTGAACACATAGCACCAGATGCCCTCTTCGGTCACATCATCGTAGCCGATCGCGGTCGCAAACGGCTGCATGAACGCGTAGAAGGCGTCCAAAGAGCCGTGGACTTCCTCGGCGTATGCGGCGTGGAAAGGCTTCAAGTAGTGGGCGGGCTTGATCATCTCGGTGTAGCCCTTCCAGCCCGCGGCGGACATGTGCACCAAGAATCCGCCGTAGGGGGTTTTGAAGCTTAGGCTGAAGGTGGTGTCATCGATCACCTCAAAGATGAAGGGATCGCCCTCGGTCGAGCCGCCGTCGCGCATGTAGGCAGCGATCGTGGGGGTCAGCTCCTCGTTGAAGATACAGTTCTCGATGGTGAAGCGCACGTCGTCCATCGTCACTTCCGTGCCGTCGGACCATTTCAGCCCGCTGCGCAGCGTGAAGGTGAACGCGGTCTGATCCTCGTTCGCCTCATATGCGCCCACGACGTTCGGGAGAATCTCGCCGGAGTTCGTGGACGACATGGAGAGGATGCCTTCGTTCATGCCGATAAACACATCGGCGTCCCAGTTGACGACGGATGTGACAAAGCGCATCGTGCCGCCGTAGTTGCCGATTTCGTAATCCAGGTACTCATCGAGAATTTCTTTTGCCAGTTTGGGCGTCTCCGGCAAGCGATCCGCTACAGAGGCAAGTGCGCCGGATGCCACCGCTTCGTCGAGCATGGGCGATTGCGCATAGCTCGACTCTGCCAACGCGGGCAGCGCGAGCATGCTCAGCGCCATCGCGACTGCCAGAAGCAAAGACAGTTTCTTCATCGTGTGTTCTCCTTCCTTTCTGAACGGTTGAAGTTATAAATTCAAACCATCCTGTTGCAATGATAACATAAAAAGCCAACAGGGACAAGTGTCATTTTAACAAACGATGGACGCACGCATAATGGAAGCGGAACGCGCTTTGTGTCCTAGAGATGGCGGGGCGTCGGTTTATGTGTGTAAAGCGCATGATTTGCCAAAAAAACAACGAAAAATGGGCTGGGAAGCTATTGACAATCGCTTTGGTTGATAGTACAATGTGCTCAGTTAGGTGCACCTAACAGCCAAATAGATCAAACCATCCGTGGAAGAGGAGGTCATGCCGCGTTCAAAAAGATATTTCACATTTATGAAGGGCGCGGTCAACAGCGGCTCTTCGGAAGCAATTTACACACAACCGTTCGTTCGCGGAACACACCGAGTCCGCGGGTACGAAAATCGATGAAATCGAACATAACGCTTGAACCCAAGCGCACATAAAAGGAGTTATACGCATGAAACAATCCATCCTTACGAAAGCCGTTGTCGCCATCGCGGCATTTGCCCTGGTGCTGACCGGTTTTGCGGGCATGAACGTCGTCGCCATCGCCGCCGAAGCGGACGCGGCGCAGACAGTTGAGATCACCGATGTGCACGGAACGGTCGTTGTTCCGGTCAATCCGAAAAACGTCGTCTCCCTCGACAGCAGAACATTTGAGACGCTCGCCGACTGGGGCGTAGTGCTTGCCGCCGCGCCCAAGCCCGTGATGCCCGCCGATTCGCCCTATGTCACGGACGAATCCGTGCTCGACGTCGGCAACCACCGCGAGCCGAAACTCGAAATCATCGCGGCGGTCGATCCCGAGCTCGTCATCATCGGTCAGCGGTTCGCGAGCTTTTATGATGAGATCAAAGCGCTCGTGCCCAACGCGGTCGTGATCGATCTAAACTTCGATGTCTCTGTGACTGCCGAGCACCCCGGCGACAATCTGGTGAACGGACTGAAGGATGCGACCGTCGCGCTCGGTCAGATTTTTGACAAGAACGAGGAAGCCGCGCAGCTGATCGCCGATTTTGATCAGGCAATCGAGGGTGCGAAAGCCGCCTACAACGGAACCGACACCGTCATGAGCGTCGTCGTCTCCGGCGGGGACATCGGCTTCTCCGCGCCGCTCTCCGGGCGCGTCTGGGGTCCGATGTACGAAATTTTCGGATGGGTCTCCGCGCTTGAAATTGACGATGCGTCGTCGGATCATCAGGGCGACGACATCTCCCTCGAAGCCATCGCGCAGAGCAACCCCGATTGGATTTTCGTGCTGGATCGCGACGCCGCGGTGTCCTCCACCGCTGACGCGACCCCCGCGCAGGACGTGATCGACAATTCCCCCGTGCTCCAAAACACCACCGCCGTTGTCGAGGGAAGGATCGTGTATGCGCCCAATGACACCTACACGAACGAGTCGATCCAGACGTATCTGGAGCTCTTCCAGGATCTCGCGGACGCACTTTCTAAGTAAGGCAAAGGGGTAAGACATTGGCAAAAGCGACCATACAGGGAAGGGGAGGGGCAGAGAATTCTCAGCCCCACCTTTTCCATCAGAAAAAACTGTGGACAAAGCCGTTTATACTGGCGATTGTCGTCGTCGCCATTTCCGGCGTCGTTTCGCTGTTTACCGGGGTGTACGACATCCGCGGACAGGCGGACGGGTTTCAAATGTTTTTCATCACGCGCGTTCCGCGCACGGCGGCGCTCATGCTCACCGGCGCGGCGATGTCGATGTCGGGGCTCGTGATGCAGCTTCTCACGCAGAACCGGATGGTCGAGCCGACGACGACCGGGACGATCGAATGGTCGGGGCTCGGGCTTTTGCTCGTCTATCTGCTGTTTCCCGCCCCGTCGTTGGTGCTGCGGATGACCGGCGCAATCATTTTTTCATTTGTGGGGACGATGATCTTCTTTCTGTTTTTAAGAAAGGTCAAACTCCGCTCGTCCTTGATCGTTCCGATCATCGGCATGATGCTCGGCGCGGTCATATCTGCGGTCTCCACGTTTGTGGGGCTCGTGTTCCAAATGTCGCAGATCATCGAAAACTGGTACGTCGGCTCGTTCGCGTCGGTGCAGGTCGGGCGGTACGAGTATCTGTGGCTGATCGTCATCGTCACCGCATTAATCTTCCTCTACGCGGATCGGCTGACCTTGGCGGGGCTGGGGGAGGACGTGGCGACCACGCTCGGCGTGAACTACAATAAAATCGTGATCCTGGGCACGGGGCTGATCTCGCTTGCGGTCGGCATCGTGGCGGCTGTGATCGGGAATTTGCCCTTTCTGGGCTTGATCGTACCAAACATCGTCTCCATGTACCGGGGCGACGATCTCCGGAGCAATCTGCCCTGGGTGTGCCTGTTGGGCATGGGCACGATCACCATAAGCGACATCCTGTCGCGCACCATCATCATGCCGTTTGAAGTGCCCGTTTCGCTGATCCTCGGCACGGCGGGCGCGGTCGTATTCGTAATCATACTATTGAGACAAAGGAAACGAACATGAACGAATTGGGCTATCGGATCGGTCATGCAGGGCTGAAGACCCGCGCGACCAACCAAAACAGATCGGCGAGCGCTTTTCGCTCGAAAAGGGAGAAGTGGCGTTATTGGGCGCTGTTGATCGCGCTTTTCGTGCTCGGCGCGCTTGCTACATATGGGCTTCTCGTCTACAACAACCCCGTGCCCGTGACATCGCCCTCCTTCTTGCCGGTCGTCAGACGCAGGATGGTGGCGGTCGTCGCGATGATCATCGCCGCGGTTTGCCAGAGCCTGTCCACTGTATCGTTTCAATCGATCACCAACAACCGGGTGATCACGCCCTCGCTGTTGGGCTTTGAATCGGTGTACGCGACCATCCATACAAGCGCCATGTTCCTCCTCGGCGCGCGGGCGTTTGTCGCGTTTAGCGGCGCGGGGTCGTTCGTGTTCCAGGTCGCCGTGATGGTGCTTCTGTGCCTGATCCTGTACGGATGGCTGCTGTCGGGAAAGTACGGGAATATGCAGCTGATGCTGCTGGTGGGCGTGATCATCGGAACGGGGCTTCGCTCGGCTTCCACATTCATGCGGCGGCTGCTCGCGCCGTCTGAATTCGATGTGCTGCAAGCGCGGTTGTTCGCCTCCGTCAACAACGCGGACGCCGCGTATTTCCCGATTGCGATCCCCATCGTGATCGTCGCCGCGTGCTTGCTCCTCGCCTCCGCAAAGAAATTAAATGTGCTCTCCCTCGGGCGGGATGTCGCCACGACCTTGGGCATCAACCATAAATTCCGGTTGATCTACACGCTCATACTGGTTTCCATCCTAATGGCGATCTCCACGGCGCTGGTCGGCTCGCTCACCTTCTTCGGCTTCCTGGTTGCGACGTTGAGCTATCAGGCGGTACCAACCTATGACCACAGGTATCTATTCCCGATGTCGCTTGCGATCGGGTTTTTGATCATGACGGGCGCATATTTCTTTATGTACCATGTGTTTGATGCGCAGGGCGTGGTCTCCGTGATCATCGAAATGTTCGGCGGGATCACATTCCTCATTGTGATCATCAGAAAGGGCAGACTATGATAAACATTGCATGCGCGCGAAAACAATATTCCAGCGAGGTCGAAATCGGACCTTTGAGCATACAGATTCCAAACGCCGGCATCACGTCCCTCATCGGACCGAACGGCGCGGGGAAATCGACGATGCTGCTTATGATCGGGCGGCTTCTCCACATGGACGAGGGGCAGATACAAGTGGCGAATATGGACGTGTCGAAAAGCAAATCGGAGGATCTGGCGCGGATCGTGACCATCCTCCGGCAGGAAAACCACTTCGTGACGCGGCTCACCGTGCGCCAGCTCGCCGGATTCGGACGGTTTCCGTATTCCAAGGGGCGATTAAACAACGAGGACGAGGCGATCATCTCCAAATACATCGATTTTCTGGACTTGACGGCGCTGGAAAATCGGTATCTGGACGAGCTGTCCGGCGGGCAGCGCCAGCGCGCGTATGTGGCGATGGTGTTATGTCAGGAGACGGAATATGTGCTGCTGGACGAGCCGCTGAACAACCTCGATGTCGCGCGCTCCGTGCAGATGATGGAGCATCTGCGAGTCGCGGCAAACGAATTCGGCAGGACGATATTGACGGTGATGCACGACATCAATTTCGCCGCGAAGTATTCCGACCGCATTTGCGCGATGAAGGATGGGAAGATCGCCGCCTTCGGAACGGTGGCGGAGGTGATGGACGCAAAAACCTTGACCGAGATATTCGATACGAGAATCGACATCATGGAAGGCCCGTATGGACCGATCGCGGTGTATTGATGCAGCCGAAGCCCCGTTTATACCGGGGCGTTCGGGGGTGCGGGCATCTTGGCGCCGCCGTAGCGCTCGTAATGCGCGCGGATCGCCTCGAAGGTCTCCGCGCTGAGGTCGTGCTCGATCTTGCACGCGTCCTCACGCGCGATCTCCTCGCCCACGCCGAGGCTCACAAACAGATGGGTGAGCAGCTTGTGCCGCTCGTAGATGGTCGTTGCGACCCGCATCCCCGCATCGGTCAGCGTGATGCGGCTGTCCGCGTCCATCGTGATATGCCCGCTCTCCTTCAGCCGCTTGGTTGCGTAGGTGACGCTGGGCTTTTTCACGCCCATCTCCTCGGCGATGTCAACCGAGCGGATGTAGCCGTGCCGATTTTTTAGTATCAGCATGGTCTCCAGATAGTCTTCGGCGGATTTTCGTATCTTCAATTGGATCGACCTCCCTCGCGATCGGCGGAAAATTGCATGTCAGTTACTGTTCGGGGATGATTCCGGTCACCGCGATGTCGATCCCCTTGCGCAGAATTTCCTCGTTGATCGCGCCCTGCGCGCCGGCGGCGATATAGCCCTGCGCATCGATGAACATCGTCGTGGGGATGGAGGAAATGCCGTAGGCTTTTGCGGCGTCCTGCTCAGTGTCAAAGTATACGGGGAAGGTGTAGCCCTGATCCTTGATATACTGCGCGCCCTTCGTCCTCGTCTCGCGCTGTCCGTCCACGAGATCGACCATTAGAAAGGTCACATCCGTCCCCAATTCCTGAAACACCTTCTCAAACTCGGGCATTTCCTCCTTGCAGGGTGGACACCAGCTCGCCCAGAAGTTGAGTACAATCGGTTTGCCGATGAATGCCGACAGCTTCACGGAATTTCCGTCCGCATCCAGCACGGTAAAATCGGGCGCAAGCGTCTTTTCCGGCTCGGTCTCGGACGATTGCATATCGCCATCGCCCGGAGCAACCTCGATGCGGTTCTCCGGCGATACGCGCTCGCCCAAGCGGTTGTATGCAAACACGGAAACGGCGAACAATAGGACGAACGCGGCGATCAGAAGGAATGTCTTTGTATGCTTGTTCATGGTTTGTACCTCCTAAAATGAGAGCAGCGAAAGGAAATAGCCCATGGTGCCCGTCGCCATCAGTATACCGACGACCACGAGCAGCCCGCCCGAGATCAGGTTGATCGCCCGGTAATTTCGCTTGATGAAGTCGATCGCGCCCTTCAGCCGGTCGATGAGCAGCGCGCTTGCGACAAACGGGATCCCAAGCCCCAGCGAAAAGGCGAGCAGCATCGCAATGCCCTGCAACAGCGATCCCCCGTGCGACGCCATCAATAGCGCGGAGCCCAAGAACGCGCCCACGCACGGCGTCCAGCCGATGGAGAACACCATGCCAAACAGCAGCGAGGAGGGGAAGCTGAGGTTGCGGACGTTTGCGTTGCGGTATTCCGTGCGGTTCAAAAAGCCGATGTTCAATAC
>JBMNUA010000051.1:0-12683 GCA_050945995.1 Christensenellales bacterium | reverse complement strand
GCCATCGCGGGCAGGGATCGATCCTACTACAACCGCGTGGTCAACCCCTTTGAGGACGCGACGCCGTTCTTTTTCACCATGAACACCTGGAGCGGCATCTACAAGCGCGCGTTTTTGGAGGCGCACGACATCCGCCACAACGAGACGCCCGGCGCGTCGTATCAGGACAGCGGGTTCTGGTTTTTGAGCTTCAGCTGGGCGCGGCGGCTGTACTTCCTCGACCGCCCCTTCTACATGTATCGGCAGGACAACCCCGGCTCGTCGATCAACGACAAGCGCAAGGTGTACTGCGTCTGCGATGAGTACGATTATATCTACGCCTTCCTTGAGGAGCACCCGGCGTTTATGAAGGCGTATAAATTTATGCTCACCTATCGGCGGTATTACAGCTACATGTTCGCCTTCGCGCGCATCGGCGCGCAGTTCCGCTATGATTTTGTGATGCGCTTTCACGAGGATTTCGTGCGCCACCGCGCGCGCGGCGAGCTGGATCAGACGCTGTTTTCGCGCAATGAATGGGCAAACCTTTGGCTTTTGATGGAGGATCCCGAGGCGTTTCTCTTTAAAAACGAGCAGAGCATCCGCCCGAAGACGCCGCATGAGATGGAGCGCGCGATCAACCGCGTGATCGGCGAGCGCGACGCGGCGCGCGGCGCGCTCCAGTCGGTGGAAAGCTCGGTTTCCTTCCGGATCGGGCGCAAGATCACCGCGCCGATGCGCTTTGGCAGGGACATCGCCGCCGTCGCGCGAGAAAACGGCGTCCGCGGGCTGATCGAAACGCTGCGCGACCGGCGCGAGCGCGCGGCGGCGCACCGCGAATGGCTGGCGGACGAGCGGCGCGCGCATGCCAGCGGGCCGGTGCGCGTGCTGTTTGTCGCATCCGACAACACGCCGACCTCGGGCGCGTTTTTGAGCATGCACGCGCTGATTCGGGAGTTGAAGGAGCAATTTGGCGTGGAATCGCATGTGATACTGCCGCACGGCGGGCAGGGCGGTTTCCTGCTCGACGACGACGGGATCGGGCACAACACCATCGCGTCCCAGGACTGGGTTGTGTCGATGGACGAGGTGCGCGACGGTGCGTACCGCAGGCGCGTGCGCGCGGCGAAGCGGCAGAACCGGCGGGCGGTCAGGCGGATCGCCGAGGTCATCGAAAACGGCTGCTACGATTTGGTGCACATCAACACGACGTATGCGTATGTCGGCGCGCTCGCCGCGCGGCGGGCGAAGGTGCCCTTCGTGTGGCATCTGCGCGAGTTCTTGGAGGAGGATCAGCACCGCACGATGTGGGACAGGGCGCGCGGCAACCAGCTGATCAACCGCGCGGATCGCGTGATCGCCATCTCGCAGAGCATCCGCCAGAAGTACGCGGCGGCGATCGACGCAAACAGGCTCACGGTGATCCACAACGGCATCGACACCGCGCGCTTTCACATGCCCGATCGGCGCATCTTCGCGCGGGATGAGGTGGTATTTTTGCTCGTGGGCGGGTTCTCGGAGCAAAAAGGGCATCCGGAGTTCGTGCGCGCGTGCGTGCGCGTCGCCGAGTCGGGGTTTGACGGGTTCAAAATCCGCTTCATCGGCACGGGCAACGATGAGGTGAAAGAGGAATGCATGGCGTACCTCGAGGCGCACGGGCTGCGCGAGCGGGCGGAGCTGCTCGGGTATCGCCGAAACGTCGAGGATTATCTCGAGGACACCGACATCGCGTTCTGCTGCTCCCGCGCGGAGGGCTTCGGGCGGGTGACGGTGGAGGCGATGCTCTCCGGCGCGCTGGTCATCGGCGCGAACACTGCGGGCACGGCGGAATTGATCCGCGACGGCGAGACAGGGCTTCTCTACGAGCAGGGAAACAGCGACGATCTGGCGGAGAAGATGCTGCGCGCGCTTTCCGACCGCGCGCACGCGGCGAAAATGGCGGACGCGGGGCGCGACGAGATGGCGCGCACCATGACCGCGCAGATCAACGCGCGCAACATCCACGCCGTATACCGGGAGGTGCTCGCAAACGCGGGCAACGAGAAGGCGGGGCGCATGACGGGCGCGGACGCATAGGGGGGAAGCATTTGGTACTGCAGCGCTTGATATTGCCCGGCGACATGCCGCAGGCGGACGCGCGCATGTTTTGGCGCGCGCCGGGCGGGCGTTTGCGCCGCGGGGAGACGATCCGGCTGGACACCTATTTCAACGCGTTCTCGCTGGACAAATGGATCGGTTACACCTGCGCGAGCGCGATCTACCTGCGCCTTGCCTTTCGCGGGCAGATTCGCGTGACCATCTATCGCGCGACGCTGCGCGCGGGCGCGGTGCATGAGACGCAGCTTTCGCAGGCGGACGCGTCGGGCGACGCGGTCGAGATCGAGCTTTCGCAGCTCGGCGGCGCGGGGATGCTGTATCCGGTGATCGAGGCGCGCTCGGACGATGCGGAACTTTTCGGCGGGCACTACGGCTGCCGGGACGCGCCGGTGCGCGCGGTGCATGTGGCGATGGGCATCTGCACCTACCGCCGCGAGGCGTATGTCGCATCCACCCTCGCCGCGCTGCGTGCGGGCATTTTGGAAAACGCGGACGATCCCATGCACGGGCGATTTTCGGTGTTCATCGCCGACAACGGGCGCACGCTCGACGCGCGCGAATTTTCGTGCGCGGGCGTTCACCTGTTTCCGAACGCGAACGCGGGCGGCGCGGGCGGCTTTGCGCGGTGCATGCTCGAGGCGATGCGCGCGGATGAGCCGATCACCCATGTGATGATCTCCGACGACGACATCGAGCTGCACCCCGAGGCGCTGCGGCGGATCGATGCGTTTTTGCAGATGGTCAAGCCCGAGTACGCCGCCCGCACGCTCGCGGGCGCGATGCTGCGCATGGACAAGCGCCATGTGCAGACCGAGCTTGCGGGGCTGTGGCGCGGGCAGTTCACCGAATCGCTGCATCGGGATTTCGACATGCGCGAATTTTCCGATGTGCTGCGAAACGACCGCCCGCTTTCGTCTGATTACAACGCGTGGTGGTGCAGCGTGATCCCGATGGAGGTCATCCGCAAAAAGGGGCTGCCGCTGCCGCTGTTCATCCGCTTTGACGATGTGGAGTACGGACTGCGAACGGGCGGCAATTCCATCTCGCTCAGCGGCATCTGCGTGTGGCACGAGCCGTTTGACGGAAAGCGCGATGTGTCCATGGAATACTACCACGCGCGCAACGGGCAGATTGTAAACGCGCTGCACCGCCCTGAGATGGGCGGCTTCAAGCGTTTCATGAAACTCGCGCGCCACACCTACATCTGCATGATCCGCTACCGCTACGACGAGGCGGACTGCGCGCTTTTCGGCATTTCGGATTATCTGAACGGCCCGGAATGGCTGATGCGGCTGGATTATGAAAAACAGCATGCAGCGATCCGGCGCGCGGGCGCACAGCCGATGCCGACCGCTGCGCTTTCGCCGCCGATCACACGGCAGCAGGCGGAGCGCGGGCAGCGGACGTACCCCGCGTGGCGCAAGGCATTGTGCATGCTCACGCTCAACGGCATCTTCGTCAAAAAGCGCGAGAGTGCGGTGGTGATTGCGCACGAGCACGACATGTGCGCGGTGTGGGGCAGGACGACGATTGTGCACCTGCTTGCGGGCGGGGAACTTTGCTATGTGACCGAGCGGGACAACCGCGCGGCGCTGCGGCTGACCGGTCGGTTTCTCGCGGTCGCGCTGCGCTATGCGGCAAAAAGCGGCGCGGTTGCGCGCAAATACCGCGCCGCGCGCGCGACCATGACGGGCGCGGCGTTCTGGGCGCAGTACCTCAAATTACATACGGGGCGCGAAAACGCCTGACGATACGACGGGAGGATGGCGCGGGCGGAGCTGCCGCCGCGCCGAGTTGTCATGAGATTGGATGAAATGATGCGGGAGCATTTTCCGCAATTTCGCGAGGGGCTGCGCGAGGCGTTCACGCCGTACCGCGTCTGCCCGATCGGCGCGCATGTCGATCATCAATACGGGCTGGTGACGGGCTTTGCGCTCGACCGGGGCGTGACGCTGCGCTATCACCCGGAGGACACCTCCGTGGTGCGGCTGCGCAGCGCAAACTTTGAGGGCGAGGCGGTGTTTACCGCCGACGGGCGCGCCGCGCAGAAGGGCGATTGGGGCGATTACGCGCGCGCGGCGGCGTGGGCGCTCAAGAAGGCGGGGTACACGCTCCGGCGCGGGTTCACGGGCGTGATCGCGGGCACGCTGCCGATCGGCGGGCTCTCCTCGTCGGCTGCGGTCATCATCACCTATCTTCAGGTGTTCTGCCGCGAGAACGGCATCCGGCTCACCGACCAGGCGCTGATCGAGATCGCCCTTTCGGCGGAGAACCACTACATCGGGCTGTCCGTGGGCAAGCTCGACCAGTCCTGCGAGGTGCTCAGCCGCAAGGACTGCCTGCTCGCGCTCGACACGCTCGACGACAGCTACGAGCGCATCCCGCGCGCGCCGGACTTGCCGGAATTTGAGATAGCGATCTTCTTCAGCGGGCTGGAGCGCAGCTTGGTGGGCTCGATGTTCAACGCGCGGGTGGACGAATTGAAAGCGGCGGCGTATGCGCTGATGGCGTTTTCGGGCATGGAGTACGGTAATTTTGCGGACGCGCGGCTGCGCCATGTGCCGCGCGAGGTGTTCGAGGCGCACAAGGGGCGGCTGCCCGAGAATTGGCGGATGCGCGCGACGCATTTTTATACGGAGTTCGACCGCGTGCAGCGCGGCGTCGAGGCGTGGCGCGAGGGCGACATCGCGCAGTTCGGCGCGTGTATCTTCGAGAGCGGGCACAGCTCCATCTACAACTACGAGACCGGGTCGCCCGAGCTCAAGGCGCTCTACGATGCCATGCGCCGCACCGACGGCATCTACGGCGGGCGGTTCTCCGGCGCGGGGTTCAAGGGCTGCTGCATGGCGCTGATCGACCCGGCGTACAAAGAGGAGATCGAGCGCAATGTGACGGCCGCGTACCTCGGGCAGTTCCCGGCGCTGCGCGGCAAGTTCTCCGTTCATTTTTGCAAGACGGCGGACGGCTGCGGCGGGGAGGCGATGGTATGATCTGTCTGATCTTAGCGGCGGGGTATGCGACGCGGCTCTACCCGCTGACCGAGAATTTCCCGAAACCGCTGCTCGAGGTGGGCGGGCGTTCGATCCTCGACTGGCTGGTTGGCGACATCGACGCGTCCGGCGCGGTCAGCCGCTACGCGGTGGTGTCAAACCGCAAGTTCGCCGATCCGTTTCGCAAGTGGGCGGCGGGCGCTTCGTTTTCCGCGCTGGTGACGGTGCTGGACGACGGCTCCACGAGCAACGAAACGCGGCTGGGCGCGGTGCGCGACATACAGTTTGCGATCGATGCGATGAAATTGCGCGAGGATCTGCTCGTCGTCGCGGGCGACAATCTGCTCGATTTCTCGCTCGGCGCGTTCATCGATTACGCGCGGGATGCCGATGCCTGCTGTTTGATGCGCTACCGCGAGCGGGACGTCAACCGGCTCAAAAAATGCGGCGTGATGGAGATCGGCGCGGGCGACCGCGTGCTGCGCATGGAGGAGAAGCCCGAAGCGCCGTTTTCCGAGTGGTGCGCGCCGCCGTTTTACTACTATCCCGCGCGCCATCTGCCGCTGATCGGCGAGGCGATCGCCTCGGGCGCGCATGTGGACGCGCCGGGCAGCCTGATGGCGTGGATGGCGCAAAAAACCGAGGTGCGCGCGATGGAGATGCCCGGCAAGCGCTACGACATCGGCGATCTTGAGAGCTATCGCAGGGTGTGCGCGGCGTACCGGGGGATGGAGGGGGAGCGGGTATGACGTATCTGATCACCGGCGCTGCCGGGTTCATCGGCTTTCATCTGTCGAAGTTGCTGCTTTCGCGCGGGGAGCGCGTGATCGGCTTTGATAATTTGAACGATTATTACGATGTGCGGCTCAAGGAAGCGCGGCTTGAAATTTTGCGGGAGTACCCGAACTTTGCGTTTCAAAAGGGCGATTTGGCGGACGCGGACGCGGTGGAGCAGCTGTTTGCGGAGCACGCGGTGGAGATTTGCGTGAACCTCGCCGCACAGGCGGGCGTTCGCTACTCCATCGAGAACCCGCGCGCGTACATCGATTCCAACGTCGTGGGCTTTTTCAATGTGCTCGAAGCCTGCCGCCGCCACCCGGTGAAGCATCTGCTCTACGCGTCGTCCTCGTCGGTGTACGGCAACCAGCAAAAGACGCCGTTTTCCGTCACGGACGATGTGAGCCGCCCGATCAGCCTGTACGCGGCGACGAAGAAGACCAACGAGCTGATGGCGTACACCTACAGCCATCTCTATCAAATCCCCACCACGGGGCTTCGCTTTTTCACCGTATACGGTCCTTACGGGCGACCGGACATGGCGTATTTCAAGTTCACCGAGATGATCCTCGCCGGGAAGACGATCCGCATCTACAACAACGGCGATATGCTGCGCGATTTTACCTACATCGACGACATTGTGCGCGGCGTGGACGCCATGCTCGCGCGCCCGCCGGCGGGGGATGCGCCCGCCGCGGTCTACAACATCGGCAACAACAAGCCCGAGCGGCTGATGCGGTTCATCGAGGTGCTGGAGTGCGCGCTCGGCGTGCAGGCAAAGAAGGAGTTTTTGCCCATGCAGCCGGGGGATGTGTACCAGACCTACGCCGATGTGGACGATTTGATCCGCGATTTTGATTTTCGACCCGACACCGCGATCGAGGATGGGCTCGCGCGGTTCGTGGAGTGGTATCGATCGTTTTATTCGTAAAACATGCCCGCCCGAAAAATTCGGGCGGGCGTCTTCCATCAATCGTGCAAATACCGGTCGAGGATGAACTTCGGGCGGCGCTTGACCTCCATATAGATTTTTCCGATGTACTCGCCGATCATGCCCACGGCGATGAGCTGCATACCGCCGATCAGCCAGACGCTCATCATCAAACTCGCCCAGCCCGCCACGGTGCGCCCGATCGCGAGCGATACGATGGCGTACACCGCCATCAAAATGCCCAAGAGCGCGCACAGAAAGCCGATGACGGTGACAAAGCGGATGGGCTTGTTGGAAAACGAGGTGATGCCGTCCACGGCGAAGCCGAGCATTTTTTTCAGCGGGTATTTCGACTCGCCCGCGACGCGCTCGCCGCGCTCATACGCCACCTGCGCCGTGCGAAAGCCCAACAGCGGCACCATGCCGCGCAAAAACATGTTCACCTCGCCGAAGCTGAGCAGCGCCTCGACCGCGCGGCGCGAGAGCAGCCGATAATCCGCGTGGTTGTACACCATTTCAACGCCCATCATGCCCATCAATTTATAAAACCCCTGCGCCGTCACGCGCTTGAACGCGGTGTCGGTCTGGCGGCTGGAGCGCACGCCGTACACCACATCCGCGCCCTGCATATAGTGATCCAAAAATCCGTAGATGGCGTTGACGTCGTCCTGCAAATCCGCGTCGATGGTAACCAGGCAGTCGCACTTGCCGGAAACGAGCGTCATCCCCGCCCACAGCGCGTTCATATGCCCAGCGTTGTGCGCAAGTTTGATGCCCTCAAACCGCGGGTTTTCATCGCGCAATTTGCAGATGACCTCCCACGTCGCGTCCTTGCTGCCGTCGTCCACGAAGGCAACGCGGCTCTCCGGGCGCACGCGCGCGGTTGCGATCAAATCCTCCATGAGTTCGTTCAGCCGCTTCGACGCGTGCGGCAGCGCCTCCTCCTCGTTGTAACAGGGGACGACGATGTATAGAATGGGTGTGTTCATCCATGACCCTCCGGGCGCGCGATGCGCCATGCTTCCTATTATTTCAATACCACGGCGTCTTCGCCGAGCAGTTCCGCGAGCGCGCCCGCGTCGTATCCACGATCGACCCAGTATTCGCGCGGCGCGGCGAGCGTCTTTTTCTCGTCGGCGAGATGCAGCTTCACGCGGATGTTGCCCGGCGTCGCCGCGAGGATGTCGAGCGCCGCGTCCATCTGCGCGCGCGTGAGCTTCAAATACAGCGTGCGCGTTGCGGCGCGCTCGCGCGGCGGCGTAAAATCCGCCGGCGGCGGCGCGGGTCTTGCGATACCCTCCGCAAGCGGCATCTCGCCGCGCATGAGGGTTTCGTAGTTCGCGCGCGCGGGCACGAAGCCGAACCCCGGCGCGCCGTCGTAGCCGCGCAGCGGGCGCACGCTGTCGAGCAATAGTTTCGGCGCTTCCTCCTCGCGGATGGAGAGCTTGCCCATCATCACAATGGGGTTGTCGGGCGTGAGGTGCTCGCTCACCCGCTCGTACACCTTGGGAAACACCAGCACCTCGGTCACCCCGTAGAGATCCTCCAACTGCACAAACGCCATCATATTGCCGGATTTTGTCGCCTTCATGCGCTTTTCCGCCACCAGCCCGCCCATCGCGACCGTCGCCTGGTCGTAGCTCATGCCGCCGTCGTGCGCGTCGTCCTTGAGCGAACCGAGGAACTGCGAGGTGACCTCGATTTTGGAAAGCTCCTCCTGATACGCGTCGAGCGGGTGCCCGGAGATGTACACGCCGATGACCTCCTTCTCCATCTGCAGCAGGTGGTTGAGCGCGAACTCCGTGAGCTTGGGGAGCGGCGGCGGGGGCGCGGCATCCTCCGACATGCCAAACAGCGAAAGCTGCCCGTCCACCGCGTTTTTCTGCTTTTTCGCCGCGCCGTCCATCGCGCGCTCGAACACATGCAGCTTCTGGCTGCGAAAGCCGGGCAGCGCGTCCATCGCGCCCGCGCGGATCAGGCTCTCCACGCCCTTTTTGTTGATCGCCGCGCCTGCGAGCCGGTCGATGAAATCGTAGATGTCCGCATACGCGCCGCCGCGTGCGCGCTCGGCGACGATTGCGTCCACCGCGAGGTGTCCCAGATGTTTGACGCCCGAGAGCCCGAAGCGGATGCCCGTTTCCCCGCCTTTTTTATCGACCGAGAATTTTGCGCCCGAATGGTTCACATCCGGCGAGAGGATTTCAATGCCGTTTTTGCGGCAGTATTGGATGTAAAATGCGATTTTCTCGGTGTTCCCCTCGATGGAGTTCATCAGCGCCGCCATAAACTCCGCCGGATGATGGTATTTCAAATACGCCGTCTGCACCGAGAGCACGCTGTACGCCGCCGCGTGCGATTTGTTGAACGCGTAGCTGGCGAACGCCGCCATCTCGTCGAAGATGCGCTCCGCCACGTCCTCCGGCACGCCGTTTCGCACCGCGCCCGGCACGGTGACCACGCCGTTTTCCACCATGCCGTGGACGAAGTGGTGCTTCTCCTTCTCCATCACATCGTGCTTTTTCTTTGACATCGCGCGGCGCACCAGGTCGGATCGACCCATGGAATAGCCCGCCAGATCGCGCACGATCTGCATCACCTGCTCCTGATACACGATGCAGCCATACGTCACATCTAAGATCGGGCGCAGCTTTTCGGTTGCGTAGGTGACGGTGGCGGGGTCGTGCTTGCCGCGCACATAGCGCGGGATCGATTCCATAGGTCCCGGGCGATACAGCGAGATCGCGGCGATGATGTCCTCAAAATTCTCCGGGCGCATGTGGGTCAAAAAGCTGCGCATGCCGGTGGATTCAAGCTGGAACACGCCGTCGGTTTCGCCGTTTGAGATCATCTCATACACTGCGGGGTCGTCGAGCGGGATGTCGTCGGGGGTGATGTCCGCCGCGCCCGCCTCGCGCAGCATGTCCAGGGTGTCGCCGATCACGTTGAGGGTGCGCAGCCCCAAAAAATCCATCTTGAGAAGCCCCAGCTCCTCGAGCGTCGTCATGGGGAACTGCGTGGTGATCACATCGTCGTTTGTCTGAAGCGGGACGTATTCGTCCACGGGTTTGGAGGTGATCAACACGCCCGCCGCGTGGGTGGACGCGTGGCGCGGCATGCCCTCCAACTTGCGCGCAGTGTCGATCAATTGCTTGACGCCCGCGTCGCCCTCGTAGGCGCGGCGCAGCTCCCCGCTCACAGACAGCGCCTTGTCCAAGGTCATGTTCAATTCAAACGGCACGAGCTTGGCAATCGCGTCGGTCTGCTGGTAGCTCATATCGATCACGCGCCCCACATCGCGGATCACCGCGCGCGCCGCCATCGTCCCGAAGGTGATGATCTGGCTGACGTGATCTTCGCCGTACTTGCGCGCGACGTACTTGATTACCTCGCCGCGCCGCTCGTAATCAAAATCGATGTCGAAATCGGGCATGGAGACGCGCTCGGGATTTAATAGCCGCTCGAACAAAAGCGCGTAGCGGATGGGATCGACGTCGGTGATGCGCAGCGCATACGCCGCGATCGAGCCTGCGCCGCTGCCGCGCCCGGGACCCACGCCGATGCCGTTTTTGCGCGCGTAGTCGATAAAATCCCACACGATGAGAAAGTAGTCCGAAAAGCCCATGGAGATGATGACCGATAATTCGTACTCGAGCCGCTCGCGTGCGTCCTCTCGCTCGGGCGGGTAGCGGCGCGCGAGCCCCTCGCGGCAGAGTTTTGCGAGGTATTCCGCGGCGTCCGTCTCGCCCGCGGGCAGCGGGTAGGTCGGCAGATGCCGGGTCTCAAAATCAAATTCCACATGGCAGCGCTTCGCGATCTCGCCCGTGCGCGCAATCGCGTCCTCGAAGTTCGGGAAGATCGCGCGCATCTCCTCCTCGCTTTTCACATACAGCTGGTCGGTGTTCATGCGCATGCGGCTCTCGTCGTTGAGCGTTTTGCCGGTTTGGATGCACATGAGCGCCTCCTGCGCCGCGGCGTCCTCGCGCTCGAGGTAGTGGCAGTCGTTTGTCACCACCATTGGGATGTCCATCTCGCGCGCGAGCTTGACCAGGCGCGGGAGCACCTGCTTCTGCTCGGGCATCGCGTGATCCTGAAGCTCGATGAAGAAGTTGTTCTCGCCGAAGATGTCGAGGTAGCGCCGCGCCATGTCGCGCGCGTCGTTTGTGCGCCCGTCGAGCAGGAGCTTGGGGATGTCGCCCGACAGGCACGCCGAAAGCGCGATCAACCCGCCGGCATATTCCTTGAGCAGCGCGTAGTCCACGCGCGGGCGGTAGTAGAAGCCGCGCGTGAACCCGCGGCTGACGAGTTTGACGAGGTTGTTGTAGCCCTCTTGATTTTCGCACAACAATACCAGATGGCTGTATTCGCGCGAGACGGTGGTTTTATCGTCCATATCCGGGCAGACGTACACCTCGCAGCCGATCACCGGGTGGATGCCCGCCGCCTTCGCGGCGCGATAGAAATCCACCACGCCGTACATCACGCCGTGGTCGGTGATCGCGCAGGCGTCCATGCCCAATTCTTTGATGCGCGTCATCAGCTGCTTGATGCGGCATGCGCCGTCGAGCAGCGAGTATTCCGTATGCAGATGCAGGTGTGTAAACATGCGTCGCCTTCCTGATTTCAATCGTCGGTAGTTGCGGTATCCTTCCCTTAATATAGCAGATGGCGCGCGCCCTGACAAGCGCGCGCCCTCATTCATTATGCCGCGCGGCGTGGTTTTTTATCGGAATTTACCAAAAGGGCTTGACTTGGAGCGCACTCCAGGCTGTATACTATTTGTAAACAATGGGGAAACGGGAGGGGAGAATATGGAGTATACGCATTTGGGCAGTTCGGGGATTCGGGTATCGCGGCTGTGTGTGGGCTGCATGAGCTTTGGCGACCCCGCCAGCAACATGCACGCATGGACGCTCGACGCCCACGCGAGCGAGTCGCTGATTGCGCGCGCGCTCGATTTGGGCATCAATTTCTTCGACACCGCCAACACCTATTCCGCCGGCACGAGTGAGGAATACTTGGGGCGCGCGCTGAAAAAGCACGTCGCGCGCGACAAGGTGATCATCGCGACCAAGGTGTTTTTCAACGAGGGGCGGCTTTCGCGCGCGGCGATCCTGCGCGAGATCGATCAGTCGCTCGCGCGGCTCGGCACGGATTACGTCGATCTGTACATCATCCACCGCTTTGACCGCGACACGCCCATCGAGGAGACGATGGAGGCGCTCCACAGCCTCGTCCAAGCGGGCAAGGTGCGCGCGCTGGGCGCGTCGGCGATGTACGGCTACCAGTTCCACAACATGCAGATCGCCGCCGAGAAGAACGGATGGACGCCGTTTGTCTCGATGCAGAACCACTACAACCTCATCTACCGCGAGGACGAGCGCGAGCTGATCCCCATCTGCAAACAGCAAAATGTGTCGCTCACGCCGTACAGCCCGCTCGCGGCGGGCAGGCTCGCGCGAGCATCGTGGCAGGCGGACACCGCGCGCAGCAAGACCGACAAAACCGCGATTGCGAAGTACGATGCCACGCAGGAGGCGGACGCCGCGATCGCCGGGCGCGTGGGCGAAATCGCACGCAACCACGGCGCGACGATGACGCAGGTTGCGCTCGGCTGGCTGCTGGCGAAGGGCGCTGCGTCGCCGATCATCGGCGCGACGAAGGCGGAGTACTTTGACGACGCGGCGGGGACGTTCGATCTACACTTGACGGACGAGGACATCGCATATCTCGAGGAGAGGTACGTTCCCCATAAAATCGTCGGGGCGATTTAATTTGGGCGGCAGTCAACGGCGGGCGTTCCGATAACGGAGCGTCCGTTTTTCTCGCCAGACGCATACAAACTGGAATAAATTCATAATATATGTTATAATAAACATATACCCTTTCGCATTGCGCCAATCACATGCACG
>JBMNUA010000050.1:0-12805 GCA_050945995.1 Christensenellales bacterium | reverse complement strand
CGCTAGAACACAGCTTAGTTAAAAACTTCACCATGTCCCCGCTCGACTTGCATGTGTTAGGCACGCCGCCAGCGTTCGTCCTGAGCCAGGATCAAACTCTGAAGTTCAATCCTTCATCCCTCAAACCGATCTCCCATGCACCGCTCGCCAAAGCAGCACATCCTCAATCAGCCCTCGGGCGTTTACTCTCTCAGAAATCTGACTGTTCTTTCTGTCTTCCTTTGATTCTCTATGCCGTTTTCAAGGATCGCGCCACCGTTTCTCGCGGCGGCAGGTGTTATTATATCAACTCCCACATCATTTGTCAACCCCTTTTTGCAACCTTCCGAAATACCACATGTTGTATGCGGCTGTACATAGGCACCCCACATATTGTGTTGTTGCGGCTATTTTGGGTTTGTTTGCAATTTGTTACATTGTTAAGAATCGCCAATTTTCGCGCGTTTGCCGAAAAAAGCAAGCAGGAGCGCGCCCGCGACGGGCAGCATGAGGGCGGCAATCCCCGCAGTCGCCGCCTCGAACTCCGCGCCGTGCGGCGACCAGGCGAGCCATCCGCTCGGCGCAAGCGATTCCTGCGCAAGATAGAAGCCCGCGCAGAACACCGCAGTCGCCAGCTTTTGCACAAGGTACTTGCCCCACGTCACGCCGACTGCGCGGAGCGCGGACATGTTCTGCGCGGCGATGCACATGCCGCCAAAGCCGAGCGCGGCGGCGACCCATGCGCGATGGATGCCCGACGCCTGCGCGTGCGCCGCGCCCGTCGGCAGATCGATCGCGAGCGAGGCGTGCGAAAACCACGCGCCGAACAGCGCGGCGGCGATGGCGATCCCGGCGGCAAACACGGTCATATATCCGCCGACCTTTAATATAGAAAGAACCGCGCGCGACACGCCGAAATCCGCCTGCGCAGCATCCGAATCGACGGAAGGCACTTGATCGGACGCGCGCCACGCCCATCGAAACAAAACGCCGGTACACAAAAGCGCCGCCAGCTGCGAAAGCGCGAGCCGCCAGCCGATCTGCGCCGAGCCCGCGAGCGCAACGCCCATGCCCGATACGACATAGATTGGACCGAGCCCGCAGGCGATGCCCGCCATGCGGGATGCCTGCCCGGTGGTCAGCCGCTCCGACCGCGCGACGCGCGCAACCGCCATCGCGCCCGCGGGCGAGCCGGACACGAGCCCCACGACGAGCGCGGACGCCGCGCTACCGGGAAGCGCGAAGGCAAAGCGCGTGAGCCATCCGAACGCGCGCGCGTACACCCCGCGCGCCTCCGCGCCCGTCAAAAAGGGGAGCACCGCCAGGAACGGGAACAGCGCGGGCGCGACGGACAGCGCCCACAGCGCGATCGCCGTGCGCGACGCTTCGAGCGCCTCTGCCGGGAATATCAAAAGCCCCGCCGCGAAGGCGAGCGCGAGAAAGAACCGAAGATAGCTGCGCATAAAAACCCCTCCGCGCGAAGGTATGCACGGAGGGGCGGTTGCATGCGGGCGCACCTGCGCCGCGCGGCATATATTAATTGAAGGTAAGCGTAAGCGTGTCCAAATTTTCGATGGCGTTGCCGGCGGTTTTGAGGGTGACGCCGTTTTCCGTCCACTCGTAATCAAGCGTCGCATCCGGATCGTCGATCAGCATGATCACCTCGCTGCCCTTGCGCGTCTCGCAGAAGAAGCGGTTTAGCCGCAGGTGGGCGGTGTAGAGGGTGTAGACCTTCGCATCCTCGGTCTGCGTGGCGGCGACATCGACATCCGCGCGCATGATGATGACCTCGCGCGCGCCGTCCTGGGAGGTGATCGCCGCGTAGCGGGAAAAGCCGTTGTCGATGCGGCTGACCATGAACGCGTACATGGCAAAAATGGTGACGACCGAAACGATGCCCACGCTGATGCGAACGCCGCGCTGGGTGTTCGGATTTTTGGGGATATTGGCGATGAATTTGCCAACAAGCAGGATCACGCCGATGACGAGCGCGTACCAAAGCCAGTATTCCGCGGTTGTATTGATGAGCATATAGCCGGCGGCGTTGGCGGCGCGCAGCGCGCCGTAGGCGATCGCGACGATGATGATATAGACGGTTACGACCTTATAGTAAAGGCTGAGCTGTGCGATGCGTTCGCGCGCACCCGGCTGCACGGCGCGGCTTTTCTTCTTAGCCATGGAGCGCCCCCTCGTGTTTTTTATGATTATAGCATGGGGAGGGCGCAAATGCAATGCGCGAAAAGCAAGAATCCTGCCGTTTTCGCATGAATATGCAGCTTTCGCAACATGCTTGCGCCGGCGGCGGGCTTATGATAAAATTGTACTATTGAACATAAAGGAGCCAACGCCGAATGAAGAAACTCGCGCTTGGAAACGCCGCGATCGCGCGCGGGGTGTATGAAGCCGGATGCCGATTCGTATCATCGTATCCCGGCACGCCCTCCACGGAGATCACGGAGGAAATCGCATTATTTGACGAAGTATACGCGGAATGGGCGCCCAACGAAAAGGTGGCGCTGGAGGCCGCAATCGGCGCGTCGTTTGCCGGCGCGCGCAGTTTTAGCGCGATGAAGCATGTGGGGCTGAACGTTGCGGCAGACCCGCTGTTCACCGTGTCCTACACGGGCGTAAACGGCGGGCTTGTCATCGCCGTCGCGGACGACCCGGGCATGCACTCCTCGCAGAACGAGCAGGACTCGCGCCACTACGCCGTCGCGGCGAAGCTGCCGATGCTCGAGCCCTCGGATTCGAGCGAATGTCTTGCTTATACAAAGCTCGCGTTCGCGCTCTCCGAGGAATACGACACGCCGGTGATGCTGCGCACCTGCACGCGGGTCGCGCATTCGCAGGGGCTGGTGGAATTGTCCGACCGGGTGGATGTGCCGATGCGCGCGTACAAAAAGGACGCGGCAAAGTATGTGATGAACCCGGGCAACGCGATCAAGCGGCATGTGGTCGTGGAAGCGCGCATGCGCAAATTGGTCGAGTACGCGGAGACGTCCGGCATCAACCGCGCGGAGTACGGCTCAAGCGTCGGCTTCATCTGCGCGGGCACCTGCTACCAATATATAAAGGAAGTGTTCCCCGAGGCGAGCGTGTTGAAATTGGGCATGGCGTGGCCGATGCCCGAGCGGCTGATCCGCGAATTTGCGGAGAAGGTCGAGACGCTCTATATCGTCGAGGAGCTCGATCCCGTGATCGAGACGCATGTGCGCGCGCTCGGGATCGTCCCCGACGGCGGGAAAAACCTGTTCGGGCTGTTGGGCGAGCTGTCGCAGGCGAAGATCCGGCGGGCGATGGGGCTCGAGGTCGCGCCGGGCGAGGCGTTTTCGGAGAGCGTGCCGGGGCGACCGCCGGTGATGTGCGCGGGCTGCCCGCATCGTGGGTTGTTCTCGGTTTTGAAGAAATTAAAGCTGACGGTTTCGGGCGACATCGGCTGCTACACGCTGGGGGCTGCGCCGCCGCTGGAGGCCATGGACATGAACGTGTGCATGGGCGCGTCGATCGGCATGGCGCACGGGTTTACGAAGGTGCGCCCGGAGATGGCGAACAAGACGGTGGCGGTGATCGGCGATTCCACGTTCATGCACTCGGGGATCACGGGCATCGCGAACATCGCCTACAACCGCGGGGCGGCGAAGGTGATCGTCGTGGACAACAGCATCACGGGCATGACGGGGCATCAGCAGAACCCGACGACGGGGCTGACCCTGAAGGGCGAGGATACGCCGAATCTCTCCATCGAGGATTTGTGCAAAAGCGCGGGGATCGCGCGCGTGCGGGTGATCGACCCGAACAACTTAAAGGAGACGGAGGCGGCGATCCGCGAGGAGCTTTCGCACAACGAGGCGTCGGTGATTATATCGAGAAGACCGTGCGCGCTGCTCAAATACGTCAAGCACGCGCCCGCGTACTGGATCGATCCGGACAAATGCCGCGGCTGCCGGGCGTGCATCCGGCTAGGCTGCCCGGCGATCTCCTTCCATGAGAAAAAGGCGCGCATCGACGCGAACCAATGCGTGGGCTGCGGCGTATGCCAGCAGGTGTGCCCGTTTGGCGCGATAGAGGAGGGCAACAAATGATACGCTCGATCATGATCGTGGGCGTCGGCGGGCAGGGGACGCTGCTCGCGTCGAAGATATTGGGACATGTGCTCGTCGCGCGCGGGCACGATGTGAAGCTCTCCGAGGTGCATGGGATGGCGCAGCGCGGGGGCTCGGTTGTGACGCATTGCCGCTACGGCGAGAAGGTGTTCTCCCCCATCGTGGACGTTGGCGAGGCGGATTACATCCTCGCGTTTGAAAAGCTCGAGGCGGCGCGCTGGGCGAAGTATTTGAAAGAGGGCGGGACGCTGATCGCCAACAGCGCGGAGATTTGGCCGATGCCCGTGCTCACCGGGGCGCAGGCGTACCCGGCGGAAATCGTCAAAAAGCTCGGCGAAAAGGCGAAGGTGATCGCGCTCGACGCGCTGACGCTTGCGCAAGAGGCGGGCAGCGCGAAGGCGGTCAACGTGGTGCTGCTCGGCGTGCTGTCGAAGCATTCGGACATCCCCGAGGGCGAGTGGCTCGAGGCGATTGAACAAAACGCGCCCGCGCGGTTTATCGAGATGAACAAGACGGCGTTCCGGCTCGGGCGGGAGGCGACCCGGTGAGCGGGCAAGAAGCGCGCGCGGAGATTGCAGGGGCGACGGCGCGCGGCGCGCTGTTTTCCGAAACCGGGATGGCGCTTCAATACCGCCTGTTCGCGCCGGAGGTAACGCCCGGCGAAACATATCCGCTGATATTGTTTTTGCACGGCTTGAGCGGGCGCGGTCAGGACAATGAAAGCCAGCTTGCGCAGGAGGGCGGCGTGTTCCCCTTCGCCATGCCCGATTTGCAGGCGAAGCACCCCTGTTTCGTCGCGATCCCGCAATGCCCCGAGGGGCGGATGTGGACGGACGCGGGGATGCCGGAGCTTGTCAAAGCGCTGATCGAGCAGTTGCTAAAAACGCAGACCATCAACCCCATGCGGGTGTACATCACGGGGCTTTCGATGGGCGGGTTCGGCGTTTGGCATATGATTGCGACATACCCCGAACTGTTCGCGGCGGCGATGCCGGTGTGCGGCGGGGCTGCCATCTATGAGATGGACCAAATCGGGCAGCTGCCGGTGTGGGCGTTTCACGCGACCGACGACGATGTGGTGCCCGTCTCCGGCGAGATGTCCGGCGCGCACGGCTCGCGGCTGGCGGTGACGGCGGCGCGGCTTGCGGGGTCGATGAACATCCGCTACACGGAGTACCCGGCGGGCATGGTGCGCGAGAAATGGGGCGATGCGCACGCGTCCTGGGCGGAGGCGTACCGCGATCAAGCGGCGATCGACTGGCTGTTTGCGCAGGATCGGCGGGACAAATACGAATATGCGCTGATTGCGCCGGGCGTGTGGGAGATCGCCGACTGCTACGGCGACAGCTTCTATGTGGTGGAAGGACCTGCGCGCGCGCTGGTGATCGACACGGGCATGGCGCGCGGCAACATCCGCGCGCTGGTCGAAACGCTCACAAGCAGACCGTATGATCTCGCGCTGACGCACGGGCACGGCGACCACAGCTATCACGCGTCACAATTTGACAGGATATATCTATCCCTCCACGACAAAGAGATGCTGTACGGCGCGCGCTTTGCGGGGCAGATTGCTCCGGACGCGGACGCGCTCGTGGACATCCAAGACGGCGACGCGATCGATTTGGGCGACGGGCACTTGATCGAAGTGATCGCGCTGCCGGGGCACACGCCGGGCTCATTGCTGTTTGTGGACGCGCGCCGCAAATGCGTGTTCACGGGCGACGCGGTCGGATCGGGCGCGGGCGTGTGGATGCAGGTGCCGGGAGCGTCGAATCTATCGGAATACGCAAACAATATCGCAGCGGCGAAGGAAAAGCTGCTTTCCATGGGCGTTGAGCCCGCGGGCTGGGCGTTCCTCGGCGGGCACGCGAGCCAGCGATATACGCAGGGGTACAATCCGGTTTCCTACGAGCTGATGGACGATTTGATCGCGCTGTGCGCAAAGCTCATCTCCGGCGAGATCATCGGCACGGAGGAAACGGGACAGGTGCGGTTCGGGCAGGTGCTCCACGCGCGCCACGCGCGGGCGGAGATGCTGTACAAACAGGGGCAGTTGCGGTAAGCCGCGCGGAAAGGCAGGGACGGGGCGTTGGACGCACTCAAGCGCAGGATTCTTGCAAACGGGCGAGCGCTGAACGAGCAGGTGCTGCTTGTCGATTCATTTTTGAACCATCAGGTCGATCCCGCGCTGATGCGCGAAATCGGCGCGGAATTTGCTGCGCGGTTTCAAGACGCGGGGATCGACATCATCCTCACGATCGAGAGCTCGGGCATCGCGCCGGCGGTGTTGTGCGCGGAGGCGATGGGGCTTTCGATGGTGATCCTCAAAAAGCAGACCTCGCGCATCCTACAAGCGGGCGTGATACAGACCGAAGTGCATTCCTACACCAAAAACACATCGTATCAACTGACTGTGAAATCAGAATTTATCAAAAAAGGGGCGCGCGCGCTGATCATCGACGATTTTCTCGCAAACGGCGAGGCGGCTTTTGGCGCGATTCGGCTGATCGAGCAGGCGGGCGGCGCGGTCGCGGGCATCGGCATCGTGATCGCCAAGGCGTTCCAGCCGGGGTTGCAACGGCTGCGCGCGGCAGGCTACCGGGTGGAGGCGCTCGCGCCGATCGCGCGGATGCGCGCGGGCGACATCGAATTTATCTGAGGAGGACGACATGGCGCTTTCTGACATTTCATGCTTTCTATTGGACATGGACGGCACGTTTTATCTGGGGGATCGCATCATCGAGGGCTCGCTCGCGTTCATCGACGCGGTGAAGCGGACGGGGCGCGATTTTCTGTTTCTCACAAACAACTCCTCGCACAACGCGCAGTTCTATATCGAGCGATTGCGCAGGATGGGGCTTCAAGTGCCGCGCGAGAAGGTGCTGACCTCGGGCGAGGCGACGGCGTATCAGGTGCGCGCGCTGCACGGCGGGAAGCGCGCGTTCATCCTGGGGAACGAATATTTGATCGACGAGATGACCGAGAACGGTGTGCCGGTGGATCAGGAGAACCCGGAGATCGTCATCATCGGCTACGACACGACGCTGGATTACCGCAAAATGACGCGGGTGTGCGATTTGGTGCGCGCGGGGCTTCCCTACATCGCGACGCATCCGGATTTCAACTGCCCGACGGAGACGGGGTTTGCGCCCGACATCGGCGCGATCATCGCGTTCATCGAGGCGTCCGCGGGCAGGAGACCCGACCTCGTCGTCGGAAAGCCGAACCCCGGCATCGTCGAAGCGGCGCTCAAGCGCACGGGACTGCCGGCGGGCGCGCACGCGATGGTGGGCGACCGGCTGTACACCGACATCGAGACCGGGATTCGATCCGGGATGCGCTCGATATTGGTGATGAGCGGGGAGACGACCGAGGAGATGCTCGCGGCATCCGAAACGAAGCCCGATCTCAAATTCGGCAGACTTTCGGACATGATCGAGCTGTTATAGGAGGGCGGACATGAAGCGCATCTACTTATGGGAGCATACCGCGCCGGGCACGGCGCACACGGGCGGGCAGGCGCAGCCGTCGATTGAGGAATACGCCGTGGCGGGGTCGAGGGGCGCGGTGATCGTCGCGCCCGGCGGCGGCTATCGCGGGAAGGCGGAGCACGAGGGCGCGCCGATTGCGGAGATGATCCGTGCGGCGGGCGTTTCGGCGTATGTGCTGGATTACCGGGTCAACCCCTGCGGCGCGTACACGCCGCTTGGCGACATCAAGCGCGCGGTGCGCGTGGTGCGAGCGATGGGGTATCAAAAGGTCGCGGTGCTCGGGTTCTCGGCGGGCGGGCACCTGGTCACCTCCTGTGCGACGATGTACGACGCGGGCGATCCCGATGCGAGCGATCCCATCGAGCGCATCTCCTCCCGCCCGGACGCGTTCATCCCCTGCTACGCGGTGGTGAGCTTCGCGGCGTTCCCGCATGCCGGATCGCGCCAGGCGCTGTTGGGCGAGCGGGCGGACGATTGGGCGCTGATCCGCGCGTTTTCGGGCGAGCTGCATGTGACCGAGGACACGCCGGAGGCGTTCATCTGGCACACCGCGGACGACGCCGTCGTGCCGGTGGAGAACAGCCTGCGGCTTGCGAGCGCGCTGGCGGTGCACGGCGTGGCGTATGAATTGCATGTGTTCCCGCACGGGCGGCACGGGTTGGGGCTGGCGGAGGACGCGCCCGATGTTGCGCAATGGGCGGGGCTACTTCAGAATTGGCTGAAGATGCGGGCGTACAACTAGCACCCGCGTGAAATGAAATGATTTATGTAGACAGCATCACATTTCCAAGCGCGGATCAGGAGTGGTCGTTTCGCCTTTCGGTGAAACGTACCTGCTACAACACGCTGTATCCGTTTTATGTGCTGTCCGAAGCGGGGCTCAATCGCTTGGACTTTGAGCCCATCACCATACTGTACGGCGGCAATGGTTCGGGGAAAACGACGGCGCTGAACATCATCGCGGAAAAGTTGGGCGTTGCGCGAAGCGCGCCCTACAACCGTTCGAATTTCTTCGAGGATTATGTGCGCATGTGCCGCGTGCAGCTGGAAGAAGCCGTGCCGCCCCATAGCGCGATTGTGACAAGCGACGATGTGTTTGATTATATGCTCAACATCCGCAGTTTGAACGAGGGCATCGATCGGAAGAAGGAAGCGTTGTTTGAAGATCATACCGACGCAAGGCATTCCATCTTTCGGCTGACATCCTTGGAGGATTACGAGGAGCTGAAAAAGCGCAACCT
Organism: Christensenellales bacterium; assembly: GCA_050945995.1. Taxonomy (GTDB): domain Bacteria; phylum Bacillota; class Clostridia; order Christensenellales; family Aristaeellaceae; genus RUG11247. Next base: position 3,991 of record JBMNUA010000050.1, on the reverse strand, counting down.
CGCGCGGCGCAAAACGCAGTCAGCTTTCGTCCGAGAGCAGCTGATGGAAACCGTGCGGGAGCAGTCCAACGGCGAGAGCGCGAACTTCTACTTCAAGCAGAAGATCGAGGCGGACGCGCTGTACCTTTTGGACGAGCCGGAGAACAGCCTTTCCGCCGCGAAGCAGATCGAGCTTGCCGCGTATTTGGAGGAATCCGCGCGGTATATGGGCTGCCAGTTGATCATATCCACGCATTCCCCCTTTTTACTTGCGATGAAGCATGCCAAGATATACGATTTGGACGCGCGCCCCGTGGACATCAAGCAATGGACGCAGCTTGAGAACGTGCGCGCCTATCAAGAATTCTTTTATAAACACAGGGAAGCGTTTGAGTAACCGCAGTTTGATTATTTATGGTACCGCTCCCCCGCGTTGATGCGCGCCGCGCGGTAGAGCTGTTCGAGCAGTATCACGCGCATCAGCCCGTGCGGGAAGGTGACGTTGGAAAACGAGAGCTTGCGATCCGCGCGGGCGAGCACATCGCCCGACAGCCCGAGCGAGCCGCCGATGACAAACACCATGCGCCTCCCTGAGCGCGCCCAATCCGCCGTCCATTTCGCAAGCGTTTCGGAATCCGGCGCGTCCGCGCGGATGCATAGGCAGACGACGAAATCGTCCGGGTGGATGCGCTTCAAAAGCGCCGCGCCCTCCTTCGCGAGCACTTGGCGAACCGCGGTGTCCGACGGCTTCTCCGGCTCGCGCACATCGTCCACCTCTGCAATTTCATATCTTCCATAGCGCGTTAGCCGTTTCAAATACTCCGCGCAGCCGCCCTTCTGCCACGGCTCGCGCAGCCTGCCCACGCACAAAATCAGCGCGTTCATGCGGCGATGCGGAGGATGCCGAAGAGATTGTCCGCATACAGAAACAACGCCGTCACCGCGCCCGAGATGAGCAGTATGATCTCCCCCGCCGTCATGCGAAGCGGCGCAGGCGGTGCCAGCGAGATGCCGGCGGAAACGCGGTGGCGCTTGAACGCGCGCAGCACCAGCAAAACGAGCGCAAGCGAGAGAAGCCCCTCAACGATGATGGCTGCAACGCCCGCGCCGGAAGCGGCGAACGCGGCGTACTCCTGCGCGCTCTCCGACGCGCCGCTTGCAACGATGTAGTTGATCACGAGCATCATGGCGTTGTAGGCGGTGTGGATCATCATGCCGGCATAGAGCGAGCCCGTGGCGACGACGACGTACCCGAGCACCGCGCCCATTACCAATTGCGCGGGGAGACCTTGCACCGAACCGTGCAGCGTCGCAAACAGCACGGTGGAGATGAGGATCGCGCGGCGCGTGCCGCCGACCTCATACGCGCCGAGCACCACGCCGCGAAAGAGCAGCTCCTCAAAGATGCCGGGCATCACGGCGACGGCGAAGATGCCGAGGATCAGTTCGTTTGCATTGGCAAGCGGTATCATCTCCGCGCCCGCGCCGATGCCGATGCGCGCAAGAAGCGGCGTCCACAGCGCGGTCAGGCTGCCGACGAGGAACATGCAAAGCGGGGTGATCGCGATGCACAATAGCGTCATGTGCAGCGAAATCCCGGTCAGCCGCGCGCGTTCCGCGCCGCAGCGGGCGAGCGTGCGCGCGTAGGGCAGCGCGAGAAACGGCAGGTAGTACAGCGCGTTGAGCGCGATCATCGCATGAACGGGGGTGCGGATGTGAAGCGCGTCCGAGAGGAAGTTTACAATCGAGCCGCCGAATACGCTGACGAGGATCAGCCCCACGCCTGCGAGCAGAAACAGCGCGTTGGCGGTGAATATGCTCGGGCGGGCGGACGGCTCGCTCTCCTCGAAGGGGTTTGGATTAAATAAATCGCTCATACGTTGAACCGAAACAGCGTGACATCGCCGTCGCGCATGGTATATTCCTTGCCCTCGCTGCGCAGCAGCCCCTTTTCCTTACACGCCTGCACAGAGCCTTCGCGCTGCAAATCCTCAAAGGGCACGATCTCCGCGCGGATGAAGCCGCGCTCAAAATCGGTATGGATTTTGCCCGCCGCCTGCGGCGCTTTCAAGCCCTCGGCGATCGTCCAAGCGCGCACTTCCTTGGGTCCCGCGGTCAAAAAGCTGATGAGCCCGAGCAGCCGATAGCCGACGGTGACGAGCCGGTCGAGCCCGGATTCGCGGATGCCCATCTCCTCAAAAAACGCCGCTTTTTCCGCGGGGTCGAGTTGGGCGATCTCCTCCTCGAGCCGGGCGGAGATGACGAGCGTCTCCGCGCCCTCGGCGGCGGCGATTTGCATGACGGTGGACACATGCGAAAGCGACGAAGGGTCTTTTCCGACATCGTCCTCCGAGATATTCGCCGCGTAGATGACCTTTTTCATGGTCAATAAAAACCAATCCTTCACGAGCGCGCGCTGCTCGTCCGTCATCGGCGCGGTGCGCGCGGGCTTTCCGGCATCGAGCCAGTCCGCGATCCGCTCGCCGACCTCGACCGCGTCCGCGTACTGCTTCTCCCCCATTTTGAGGAGCTTGCGCGCGCGCTCGAGCCTTTTTTGCACCGCCTCGATGTCGGCGAGGATCAGCTCCGTTTCGATGATCTCGATGTCGCGCGCGGGATCGACATTGCCATCGACGTGCACGATGTTCGCGTCCTCGAAGCAGCGCACCACATGGATGATCGCGTCCACCTCGCGGATGTGCGAGAGGAATTTGTTGCCGAGCCCCTCGCCGCGGCTCGCGCCCTTGACAAGCCCCGCGATGTCCACAAATTCGAGCACGGCGGGGGTGAACTTTTCGGGGTGGTACATCTGCGCGAGCACATCAAGCCGTGGATCGGGCACGGCGACGATGCCGTTGTTCGGCTCGATCGTGCAGAAGGGGTAGTTCGCCGCCTGCGCACCGGCGTTGGTGATCGCGTTAAAGAGCGTGCTTTTGCCCACATTCGGCAGGCCGACGACGCCTAGTTTCATATCGTATGCTTCCTCCAGATTGAAAAGATGCGGGCAAGCGGTGATCGCATGGCAAGAAACGGTCGCCGCGCGGGGCAGCGACCGTTGCCGCCGGATCGATCAGCGATTGCCCAGTATTTCGTCCATATCGCGCGCGTAGGCGACGAGCAGCCGCTCGGTCTTCTCCGGCGCGTCGGATACGGCATTGATGTAGACCTTGATCTTCGGCTCTGTCCCGGACGGGCGCACGCAGACCCACGCGCCGCCTTCCAACTCGTAATACAGTACATCGGATTTGGGAAGCCCCGTGGGCGACGCGCCCGCGTCCGTGGTGCGCGTGCCTTTGAGATAATCGCGGGTGGCGACGACGCGGCTTTCGCCGATTTTCAGAAGCGGCTCCTCGTGCAGGCGCTTCATGATCGCGTCGATCCGCGCGCGCCCGTCCTTGCCCGCAAGCGTGATCGCGAGCACATGGTCGGCATAGTATCCGTATTTGTTAAGAAGCGCATGCGCGGCGTCGTACAGCGTCATGCCGCGCTTTTTATAGTAGCAGGCGGCCTCGGCGATCAGCATCACGGCGTTGACGGCGTCCTTGTCGCGCACCTGCGTGCCGGAGAGGTAGCCGTAGGACTCCTCGAATCCGAACAGGAAGGTGTGCGCGCCCGTGTCCTCGAAGGCTTGGATCTGCTCGGCGATGAACTTAAATCCCGTGAGCACCTCGATGTGGGTCACCCCGAAGCTGTCGCAGATCGCCTTTGCCATGTCCGTCGAGACGATGGAGGAGACGACCGCGCCGTTCGCGGGCAACTCCCCGCGCGCCTGTTTCTGCGAGAGGATGTAGTCGAGGAGGATGCAGCCGATCTGGTTGCCCGAGAGGGTTTTCACATCGCCCGCGGGTGTGAGGCAGGCGACGCCCACGCGGTCGCAATCCGGGTCGGTGCCGATGCACAGATCCGCGCCGATGCGCTTTTGCAGTGCGATCGCCAAATCGAAGGCATCCCGCTCCTCCGGGTTCGGCACGCGCACGGTCGGGAAATCGCCGTCGGGCGCTTCCTGCTCCGG
>JBMNUA010000049.1:0-13192 GCA_050945995.1 Christensenellales bacterium | reverse complement strand
AATCGTCCGGGGAGAGCAGGTCAAACCCGCCGTCCTCAAGGTTTGCGACGATCGGCATGCCGTCGCCCGGCTCGCCAAAGTCGAACCAGCTGTATGCCTTCTCCGTCACAAACGCGCCCGTGGTGTCGATCAGCCGCTCGTTGTAGTCCTCGTCGGTCACATCCGCGTAATTGCCGGTAAACCGGTTCGCGCCCGCGAAGGTCTTGCCGAAGGCGTCCTTCCCCTCGGTGTCGATGTAAATGTAGCGCAAATCCGCGTACTCGTCGAAAAATGCCTCATCCTCGCCGCCCACATCGCTCAGCGCAATGCACATCAGCCCCGAAAAGAATCCGCCGAGGTCGTATGTACCCGTCACCATGCCCGTGTCTTCGACCGTACCATCCGCGCGGATGTGCATGAGCGCCGCCTGCGGCGGGAACGCGCCGTACTCGTCGGTCAGGTTGAGGTCGGGCTTTGTCGCGAAGAACCCGCCGTTCGTGTCGGAAACCACGGCGGCGTATTCGCCCTCGAGCAGCACCTTGCCCCGCTCGTCGAGCGCGGAGACAAAGCCGTCCGGACGGTACGCGATCACCACCGCGTTCTCGACATCGTGCGTAAACAGCGTGTACTCATAATCGGTCAGAAGATTGCCCGCGCCGTCCATCAGCGCGCAGTTCACATCGAAAAACCCGCCGTCAAACTCGATATCGCCATAGTCGTCGAAATGCTCAAAATCGTCTTCGCCGTCGAACTCCTCGTCGAAATCCGCTTCATCCTCCGCCGGCTCGTCGATCACCTCGTCCATGTCGCCGCCCTCGATTAAATCACCCTCGTCCTCAGGCCAATGCTCGACGTCCTCCAGCGACGCATCGTAGGTGTAAGTAAGTTCGCTCATCGCCGTGGCGTAGTAGAGCACGCGCGCCGGGTCGATGTCGTCGTATGTCACGCGATAGATAAACGCGTACTCCCCGGTTTCGGTCAGAATCTCCCCGCTCTCCGATATCAGCACGGCGCCCGCACCGTAATCGACCACCATCGTCTCCCCGCCCGCGGCAAGCGCGCCGGGCGCAAGCAGCATCAGGCATAATAGCATTGCAGCGAATTTCCGCATGTCATTTACCTCCTGTCAATCTCATCCATTGGACGCCGTTATGGCGCGTCTTGTTGCGTATCGCCGAATACGGTCACTTGGCATGCGTCGAACCGTCCGTTTGCCGCAACCGCGCGGATTTCGCATGTCCCGGGCGCAACCGCCGTGACGCGCCCCGCGCCATCCACTTTGGCGACGGTCTCGTCCGCCGATTCCCAAACGACGGTCAAATCGTCCGCCCACGCGGGGATCACGCGCGCGGTGAGCAACGCCGCCTCGCCCGAAGATAGCGCAACCGCGCCCGGCTCGATCTCCACCGCCGCGGGGTCGATGGGCGAAAGCGCGATCATCTCGACTTCGTATGTAATCGCGACCTTCTCCCCCCGCGCGCTTTTCAACCCCGCAATCGTCACCCGCCAAATTTGGTTCTGCTGGTATTCCTCGATGCCCATGCCCGCAAGGTCGGGCACGAAGATCACGCAGGGTCCCGCGCCGTACTGCTCGGTATTGACCGTGAAATACGAAAGCTGCGCTTCCCCATGCGCCTTTTCGGACATGGTGACGACGATCTCGGATTGTTCGATGTCATACGCCAGGGGATTGAGCGTCGCCGACCAGGCGATTTCCTTGGACATCAGCTCCGCCGGGAACGCGCCGCGCGAAGGCCACAGTACGCTCGACCATTCGCCCGCTGCGCCCGCCAGATCGTGTGCATACATCGCGGCGTAGCTCAGCCCGCGCGCGGAGTTCGCAAGCCCGAACCCCGTTTGCGCCATGTTCGGGTTGAGCAGCCACCGCCTATGCCCGAGCGCGGAGAGGTTCTCCTCGCCGTCGTCGCGCACGAAATATTCGACCGCGCGCATCAGAATGTCGTCGTCCATCCAGTTGATGCACGCGATGTTCGAGGACATCGTGCCCGCGTGCCCCACCTGATAAAAATCATCCGCCATCCCCGCGGGCTTGGGCGCGTCGTGCGCAAGTTTGTCGTTTGCCGCGAGCAGCGCCGCCGCATATTGCGCGCGCAGCGTGTACAAACTGCTCAGCGTCAACTCGCTTTCGAGGTATGCGATTTCGCGCAGGAAATTGACATACGCAAGCGCGCCCTCGAGCGCGTCTGCCGTGAGCATGCCCGCCGCGTAGGGCGCGGACACCCGCGGCTTTTCCTGATACGGCGAAGCGTCGGGATGGCGCACCATTTGCGCATACAGCGTGCGCACCGTCTCCCGCGTATGCGTCTCACCCCGCGCGCAGGGGGCGGCGACGAGCATCATCACCGCCAAAAATACGCAGGTCAATTTGTGCATACTGATTGGTTTACCATGTAACGTATCCATTCTCGTATGAATATTCACCACATCAGGCAAAAAATCCTGCCGAAGGGCTTTTCAAATATGCGCTTTTCTGTTAAAATGGTTTCATAATGGCGTGTAAAAGGTTGGTCGCCGATGAGGCGGTCGAGTCGCAGCGCGACCAGATGTTCAAATTCACTTGAACGCTGCCTATGGCGTACTCAGCTTCGTTGTTTGTCCGAAGGGCTGCGATTTTTTTGTGTAAAGTCGAGCGTTCCGCGGCCGGTCGCCCACGCGGCAGAAATAGAATCAGGGGGAATCACGCATGAAGGATTACAGGTCCAGCAACATCCGCAATGTCGCCGTCGTCGGTCATGGCAGCGAGGGGAAAACCACGCTCGTCGAGGCACTCCTATTCAACGCCGGTGCGATCGACCGCCAGGGGCGCGTCGAGGACGGCTCCACCACCACGGACTGCGAACCGGAGGAGATCAGGCGTCAAATCTCCATCAGCGCCGCCATCGCGCCGCTCGAGTGGAAGGACACCAAAATAAACCTCATCGACGTGCCCGGCTATTTCGATTTCGCGGGCGAGATGGTCGGCCCGATGGCGGTGTGCGAAAGCGCGCTGATCACCGTCGGCGCGGTTTCGGGGCTCTCCGTCGGCGCGGAGAAAGCGTGGGATTTGTGCGAAAAGACGGGCACTTCCCGCATGTTCGTCGTCAACCAGATGGACCGCGAGAATGCGAACTTCGATAAGACGCTCGCCTCCATCACCGAAAAATACGGCAGCCAAATCGCACCCATCGTGGTGCCGATCGTCGAGGGCGGCAAGTTCACGGGCGTCGTGTGCGTGCTCGAAAACAAGGCGTACACGGGCGAAGGCAAGGCGATGAAGGAGATCGACATCCCCGCGTCGATGTCCGACGCGGTAGACGCCGCGCGCGAGGCGATCATGGAAGCCGCCGCGGGCGCGGACGAGGAACTGATGGAGAAATACTTCGAGGAGATGGAGCTCTCCCCGGAGGACACGATCCGCGGACTGCGCAAGGGCATCTCCGAGGGCACGGTCGTCCCCGTGGTGTGCTGCTCCGCGCTCACGCGCGTGGGCGCCGCGAAGGTGCTCGACAACATCATGGATTTGATGCCCTCCCCCGCCGGCGTCGAGATCGCGGGCAAAAACCCCAAGACGGGCGAGGAGGAAATCCGCGTCTGCGCCGAGGATCAGCCCTTCTCCGCGCGCGTGTTCAAGACGCTCGCCGACCCGTTTGTCGGCAAGCTCTCGCTCATCAAGGTGACCTCGGGCGTTCTGACCTCCGCATCCGCCCTCTATAACGCGAGCGCGGAAAAGTCCGAAAAACCCGGTACTATTTTCATCCAGCGCGGCAAAAAGCAGACGGCGACGGAAAAGGTGGTCGCGGGCGACATCTGCGCGCTCGCCAAGCTCGCGAGCGTCTCCACCAGCAACACGCTGTGCGATCCGGGCAATCCCATCATCTTCCCCGATCTCAAGTTCCCCGCGCCCAGCATCTCCATGGCGGTGTACGCCAAGAAGGCGGGCGACGAGGACAAGATCTTCTCCGGGCTGGCGCGTTTGATGGAGGAGGATCCCACCATCACCGTCACCAAGAACGTCGAGACCACCGAATCCGTGCTCTCCGGGCTCGGCGAGATGCACATCGATGTGATCGCGAAGAAATTGCAGAGCAAATTCGGCGCGGAGTGCCTGCTCCAGTTCCCGAAGATTCCGTACCGCGAGTCCATCCGCAAGCCGATCGACGTCGAAGGGCGTCATAAGAAGCAGACCGGCGGACACGGGCAGTTCGGGCATGTGAAGATCAAATTCCGCCCCAACGACGACCCGGCGGACATCGAGTTCCACTTCGAGGACGCGGTCGTCGGCGGCACCGTCCCGCGCAACTTCATCCCCGCGGTCGAAAAAGGCTTGCGCGACAACATCACGCGCGGCGTGCTCGCGGGCTATCCCGTGGTCGGGCTCACCGCGCAGCTCTACGACGGCGGCTACCACCCGGTCGATTCCTCCGAAATGGCGTTTAAGACCGCCGCGCGGCTCGCGTTCCGCCAACTCAGCACCGCAAGCCCCGTGCTGCTCGAGCCGATCTACTCGGTCAAGGTGTATGTGCCGGACGAGTACATGGGCGATATCATCGGGGACATGAACAAGCGCCGCGGGCGCATCATGGGCATGGACCAGGTGGACGGGCAGCAGTGCGTGTCCGCCGAAGTGCCGCTGAGCGAGATGTTCAAGTACGCGACCGACCTTCGCTCCATGACGCAGGCGCGCGGCAGCTTTGAGATGCAGTTTGAGCGCTATGAGGAAGTCCCCGCCACCGATGCCAAGAAGATCATCGAGAGCGCGAAGGGCGAGGAAGACGACGACGAATAATTTTTATTTCGACAACTGCGGGGGATATCATCTCCCCCGCTTTTGTTATCTTCACAGTTGCATCGCACGGAAATTTTGATTACAATAGATGGGAAAATGAAACGAGGTGTGGTTCATGGACGATACGAAAATACTGCTTGTTGGCATCGGCGGTTATGGAGATGTGTATGTCAATGCGCTGCGGCAGGGGAAGGCGCGCGGCGGCTATCAAATCGCGGGCGTCGTCGATCCCTTCGCCCAGCGTGCGCCTAGCCATCAAGCGCTTCTGGCGGACGGTGTGCCCTTTTATTCCTCGCTTGAGGATTTTTATCGCGATCAACGCGCCGACCTCGCGGTCATCTCAACCCCCACTTCGCTGCACGCGGAGCAGGCGATGATCGCGATATCGCAAAACACCCATGTTCTGGTCGAAAAACCGATCGCCGCGACGCACGCGGACGCGCAAAAAGTCGCGGATGCAGCGACCGCGCAGGGCGTCAAGCTCGCGGTGGGCTTCCAATGGTGCTACGACGCGGCGATGCTCCGGTTTAAGCGCGATGTCGATGCGGGACGCTTCGGCGCGCCCAAGCGCATGCGCGCGCTCGTGATCTGGCCGCGCGACAAGGCGTACTACGCGCGCGGCACGGGCTGGGCAGGGAAAAAGTATGATGCGCAGGGCAGGGCGGCGTTCGACAGCGTCGCATCGAACGCCACCGCGCACTACATTGAAAACATGCTCTGGATTGCGGGCAGCGGCTACGACGGCAGCGCGGTTGCCGATTTGGAATCGGAGATTTGGCGCGCCAACGCCATCGAAACCTTTGATACCGTCACCTTCCGCGCCACCCTCGATTGCGGTGCGCAGATATATTACGCCGCCTCCCACGCAACGAAGCCCGGCACGCAGCAGGACCCCATGTTTGAGTACGAATTTGAGCGGGCGACCGCGCGCTTCGGTGGCTTCGGCGAGAAGGGCGCGCGGCTCACGGCAACGTTTCATGACGGCAGCGTGAAGGATTACGGCGTCAGCGACAACGGCACGGATGTCAAAATCTGGACGATGCTCGACGCCATCCGCAACGGCGCGGACATTCCCTGCCCGCCCGCGGCGGCGATCAAGCATGCGCAACTGATCTCGATGCTCCACAAAGCCTCGCCCGAAGCGCGCGTGTTAGAAAACATCGTCGAAACCGAGGAGCGCGTGTATGTGCCGGGGCTGGAGGATCGGCTCGTGCGCTGCTATGAGGCGCGCGCACTGCTGTCGGAAATCTCATGAAGATTGCGATCATCGGCGCGGCGGGGCATTACCATCTCGCGCAGGAGGGGATGCGCCGTGCGCCCGACATCCGGCTCGTCGGCATCGCGCCCGGCGCGGCGGATGAGGACATCTCCCCCCTCGCGACGGTGTTTCCCGGCGCAGCGACATTTTCTGATTATCGGGCGATGCTCGACGCGGCAAAACCCGACCTCGCCGTCGTCAACCCGATATTCGCGCGCGCCGCGCGCATCAGCGCGGATTGCCTTGCTCGCGGCATCCATGTGTATTCCGAAAAGCCGCTTGCCACGACGCATGCGGATCTGCACGCGCTCACGGATGCTTGGCGCGCGTCCCATCGCGCGCTCGGCGGCATGTTCAACTATCGGTACGCGCCGTGGTTCATCGCCGCGCGGGAAGCGGTCGCATCCGGCGAAATCGGCGTCATTCGCATGGCGCATGCTCAAAAGAGCTATCGCCTTGGCATCCGCCCCGATTTTTATCGCGATCGCGCACGCATGGGCGGCATCATCCCGTGGGTGGCGATTCACGCCATCGATTGGGCGCGCGCGTTTCTGGGCGATTGTGCATGGGTGAGCGCCGCGCACAGCGCGCGCCACAACCGCGATCACGGCGATCTGGAGGTCAGCGCCGCCATGCTCCTGGGTATGGAAGATGGCGCCATCGCCACTGTCACGGCGGATTTTTTACGCCCCGAAGGTTCGGCGCGCCATGACGACGATCGGCTGCGGCTCACGGGCACGCGCGGCATGCTCGAGATCATCGACGGCGTCGTCACCCTCGAAAACGAGCGCGCAAAGCGCACACTCCCCCTCCCTGCCGCCGAAAGCGCGTTCCTCGCATTCGCGCGCGCCGCATCGGAAGGGAGTGCCGAGCAATTCGCCGTTGACGCGCTCGCGGCGACCCGCGTCGCGCTCTGCGCCCGCGACTCCGCAGACGCACAGGGCACGCGCATCGCGCTTTCATAACCACATCCAAATACGCAAAAGCCGCGGATCATTTCGCGGCTTTTCTCATCTTATTTCGATCAATTCCCTACTTCGCATACAGCACATAATCAAGCGCCTCGCGCACAAACCCCGCATCCGCCAACCACTCCGCGGCGGCAGGATCATATTGGGAAACCGTAATCCGCGACCGCCCCGTAAATATCCCGCCCGACAGAAACGCCTTTGCGAAGCAGCGAATCGCCTCGCCCTCATCGCCAAACACCCGCAGCACCGCGCCCTGGCGCTCAAACACGCACGCGACCTCGCCCCCGCGCATCACGACCGCCGTGCCCGGCACGAGCAGAAACTCCCTGCCCGGTATATGCTTCACATACCGCCCCCACGCCTGCATGGGATCGACCGCGTTCAGGCACGCATACCCGCCATCGGCGCAGAGCGCCGCGGTCACCGCTTGAAACTCCTCGCTTTTTACAAACTGCGCGCCGCTCAGCCCTTCGACGAAGTATCCCCGGCGCACCTCGCCCGTCATCTCCATCACCCGCAGCCGTTCGAGCGCCGCCTGCCAGGGGATGTGCCGGCATGTCTCGCGCGCGAGGATCGGCGCATTCGCAAACGCGCATTCGATGCACTCGTCTACGGGCAAATCCCGCAGCGCGTGCGCGCGCGCCCACCGCCCGGCGGACGATAGGTTCCGCGCGCGCGGGCGCGGGTCGATTGCACGGCGCACGGGCGCGAACGTATCCTGCTTTACATACCCCAGCGCGGCAAGCCGCTGCAGCCGCTCGCCCACCGGCATGCCGCCGAGCCGTTTGGAGATCACATAATCAAACTGTGCCCCGCCCTTTTCAAGGATTTCGAGTATCCGCGCCTCCTCCGGCGATACGCTCTGCATGATCGGCACGAAGCTGTCGTAATCAAACTGCTCGATTGCGCGAAATTGCAGATACGCCTTGCCGTCCGCATGGTTCATTGCATACGCGATGCCGCCCTCGGCGAGCAAGAGATCGAGCATCTCCGGTCTGTACCCCGGCACGCGCGCCGGCAGGAGAATCTCCTCCCATTGCGCGGCGGGCGCTTCAATGCCGATCAGCGCCGCCATGCCCGCCGCGAGCCGCGTTTTTTGCGAGCCCGAAGTCTGCGCGCGCGCCGCCATCAGCCGCGCGAACCGCGCGGGCGGCACGGTAGAAACCTCGCTTCGGCGCATCGTCAGCGTGAGCCGCTGCGCCGACTGGTATACATCCGCGTGCACCCACATCCCCTCGAAGGCGACCGCGACCCCCTCCGCCGCTAGCGCGTCGAGCATCCCCTGCGCCTCGGCTTCGGGGATTGCGTACCGCTGCGCGATGGAGCGCGCGTCCTGCGCGCCGCGGAAGCGGATGCACCGACGCACCATGCGCGTTCGGTCGGGCGACTCGTACAAATCCGCCTGCTCCGCCGCGATCCACAACCCAGGCTCGATATACATCGCCCTGCCCGCGCGCGCGAGCGCCTCGAACCATTCGGACGGCGCGTCCGTCTCGCCGGGCAGAAGGTCGCCCTCCGCCATCAATATCGCATGCAGCGTCTCCGCCTCGTCGATTACCCGCGCCCGCGCGTACCGCTTCTCCACCGCGGCGGCGGCGGGCGCCATCGCCGCGAATTTCTCCTCCGAAAACTTCATCGCGCGCGATGGTATGGGCGATTCGTACATCAATTCCGCTTCGACCTGTCGGCGCAGCGGCAGCGCCATTGGCGATGGATACTCCGTATGCAGCTCGATCACTCGAATCTCGCCCGCGCGCACCCCGCGCAACACCGCCACCGCGCCCGCCACATCGAGTAAATCCTCGCGGCACTCGCGCAGCGCCTCGTGCACGAGCGGGTGCGCCTCATTCATAATCGCGCCCGCCAGCGATTCCGCGCCCCGCAGCCGCTGAACCCACAGCGGCTGGCGCGCGTGCCCGCGCATGCCCATCATGCCCGCGCGCGCGGCGGCGTAGCGATACGCCATCGAAAACATGGGCTCGGCGGGAAGCAGCGCCTCGATCCGCTCGCGCGCCCCCTCCGAGTCGATCCCCTCGATCAGCCCCTCGGGCAGCTCGCTCCCGCCCAACAGATATAGCAGCATCCCGTCGTCGTCGTCGTACCCGCGCACGTCCAGCCCCGTGATCTCGGCGGCGCGCCTTCGCAGCAGCATCGAAAGCGCGTGGTTCACGCGGTTTCCGAAGATCGAATGGATCATCAGCTGATGCTCGCCCGCGCTGTCGGCAAAATGCTCGGCGATGATCGTCCTGTCGTCGGGCAAGCACCCCGTCGCCTCGATCTGCCGCTTGATGTGATGCGCCGCCGCTTCCGCCGCCTCGGGCGCGAGCGGGAACGCCCCCAGCGCGGACTTGAGTGTCCCCGCCTGCGCCGCATCATTGAGTTCCCGCAGGATTTTTCCGTAGTACCGCCCCGTGCCCAAGGGTCTGCCGAGCGCATCGCCCCTCCAAAACGGGGTCTGCGCGCCCTCCGGCGTCGCGGAGGATACGATCACGCGGTCGCGCGTGATCTCGCGGATGCGCCACGCGAACGCGCCGAGCAGAAACTTGTCGCCCAGACGCGCCTCGAATACATATTCCTCGTCCAGCTCGCCCAATTTCGTGCCGTCCGGCAGCGTCACCGCGTACCAGCCCCGGTCGGGGATCGTGCCCACGCAGGAGAACGCGAGCATGCGCGTGTAGTTATCGCCGCGCACGTTTTCGTTGATGCGGTCGTAGAGAATCCGCGGGCGCACGGGCAATTCGCGCTCGTGCTCGAAATCGCCCGCGAGCATGCGCAGCAGCGACTCGACTTCCTCGTGCGTTACATCCCGGCAAGGCCACGCGCCCGTGATGATCCGGTGCGCCTCGTCCACCGTATACCCGCCCGCCGCCGCCATAGCGATCAGATGCTGCGCCGCCACATCCAGGCATTTCTGCGGGATGTGCGCATCCTCGATGCGCCCCTCGAGCGCGCCCTTCGCCGCGAGCGCAGCGAGCAGCGTGTCCGCCTCGGTCTTGGGGAATATGATCAGCTCGCTCACGCGCCCCGGTCCATGCCCCGCGCGCCCCGCCCGCTGAAGCGCGCCCGCGATGCTGCGCGGCGCGCCCACCTGCAATACCAAATCGATGTCGCCCACGTCGATCCCCAATTCCATCGACGATGTGCAGCACATCAATTTCAATTCGCCCGCGCGCAAACTGCGCTCCGCCTCGAGCCGCTGCTCCTTCGATACGCAGCCGTGGTGCGTGCGCGCATACCGCCCGCCCGCGATGGCGTTCACGCCGTGCGCCAATTTCTCCGCCTGCGCGCGCCCGTCCACGAACGCAAGCGTCGTGCGCACCTCGCGCGAGAGCCGGTACGCGCGATCGGCGATCGCCGGCCACACGCTTTTCTCGGGCAGCGCGCGAAAATCCTTCTCCGCGAGCGCCACGCGCATCTCAATCGCCTTGTCAATCGGCGGCGCAACCGCCTGCGCCCCGCGCCCGCCGGAGATGTACATCGCCGCGCGCGCAAGCGGGCGGATCGTCGCCGAAAGCGCGATGCGCTGCAATCGACGCTCGCAGAGCGCGTCCAGCCGTTCGAGCGAGAGCATCAAATGCGCGCCGCGCTTGGAATCGATGACGGCGTGTATCTCGTCCACCACCACGCATTTCGCGGTTTTGATCGAATCGCGCCCGCGCTTGGAGGTCAGCAGTAGATACAGCGATTCGGGCGTGGTGATCAGTATGTGTGGCGGGCGCTTGATCATCGCCGCGCGCTCGGATGGCGTGGTGTCCCCCGTGCGCACGCCCGTTCGCACGATCCCTTTGAGCCCCAACCCCTGAAGCGGCTTTTGGAGGTTCTCGCGGATGTCGTTGCCCAGCGCCTTCAAAGGTGAAATGTAGATGATCTCGCACGCGTCCGGGATCGGTCGCGGGCGCGCGGCCAGCGCATCCAGCCAATATAAAAACGCGGTGAGCGTCTTGCCCGTGCCCGTAGGCGCGGACACGATCACATCACCGCCGCCCGCGATGGCGCGCCAGCCCGCGTCCTGCACGGGCGTGGGTTGGCCCACCGCGGTTAAAAACCAATTGCGCGTGTTTTCTGAAAATAATGATAGCCCCATCGGCTGCATCCGCCCTCCGGTCAAATCACCGTATCGATCGCCAGCATCAGGATAAACCCGATCAAAAGCGAATAGGTCGCGAGCCGCTCGTGCCCGTGGCTGTGCGTCTCGGGGATCATCTCGTCGCTGACGATGTAGAGCATCGCCCCGCCCGCGAACGCGAGCGTGAACGGCAAAATCACGCCCGCCGCGCTCGCCGCAAAGTAGCCGATGAACGTTCCGATCACCTCAAACAGCCCCGTGAACGCCGCGATGCCCAGCGCGCGCATGCGCGACACGCCCGCGAGCACGAGCGGCGAGATCAATATCAGCCCCTCGGGGATGTTGTGAAGCGCAATGCCGATCGATACCGAGATCGCGCCCGAGATGTTGTCCGTGCCAAAGCCCACGCCCGCCGCCATGCCCTCCGGCAGGTTGTGGATCGCAATTGCGATCACAAACAGCATCACGCGGCTCATCGAATCGTTGCTCCGGTGCTTTTCAATGTCCACGCCCGAGATTCTGTGCAGATGCGGCGTGAACTGATCCATCAGGTTCAGAAACACCGCGCCCGCGAGGATCCCGAGCGCAACCTCCCACAGCCGCGCCTTCCCCGTCATCTCCACCGCGGGCATGATCAGCCCGATCACCGCCGCCGCCAGCATCACACCCGCAGCAAAGCTCATCATGCCGTCGCTCCACTTGTGCGGAATCTTCCCGATCAGAAAACCGAGCGCCGCGCCGATGACCGTCGCGCCGCCCACCCCCAACGCGGTGATGACAACAAGCCACATATGTATCTCCCTTTCGCGCGGGCACACGCCCGCCAAACTGTTTCGTAAACGTGTTACCCGCGTATCATGCCGACCACATATTCCGCAACCTTCTTTGCGCTGTCCAAATCGCGGTATGCCATCTGCGCGCGCCGAATCTCGCCCAGCAGTTTCGCGCCGTCGCGCGTGAGCGCCTCGATGCGCCCGGGAAGCTCGTCCGGGGACGCGCAGATCACGCCCAGCCCGTGCCGCAATGTAAAATCAGGGTTGTCGCGCTCCTGCCCGGGCAGCGCGCCCGTGATCACCATGGGAATCGCCATCACAATCGCCTCAAACATGCAGTTCGGGCTCGCGCGCGAGATCACGAGGTCGGCCTTTGCGTACTCCTCCTCCATCTGCGTGACAAACCCGAGCACGCGCAGCCGCGCCCCGTACCGCTCGCCCAATTTTTCGGTCAGTCGTTCGCGCAGCTTCGCGTTCGAGCCGCAGATCACGGTCAGATGCGCATCCGTCCCGCGCAAAAGCGCCGTCGCGTAGCCCTCGATGTCCCCCGCGCCGCCGCCGCCGCCCGTCATCAGGCAATGCAGCGGGCGCGAACCGTCGTATTTCCGAACCGACATCGCCCGCGCGGCGTCGCAAAAGCGAGCGCGCGTGGGAAAGCCGATGATCGTGAGCTTCTCCTTCGGCATTCCGAGCGCGATGGAGCTGTCATACGCTTCCCTTGTCGGGCAGATCGCCATCGCCACGCGCGGATCGCACCAAGTGCTGTGGATGTTCACAATATCCGCCTCGACGCACACCACCGGCACATTTAGCCCGCCCTTTTCCAGCGCGTCGATCACACCGCCGACGAACATGGGATGTACCGTGAGGATCAAATCCGGGCGCGTCGCGCGCACATAGTTCGTCAGCCGGTTGTTGACAAGCAGCCCCATCGTCTCCGGCACGAAATCGCCCTTGTTCGTCGCCTTGAACACGGCCTTCCACACAAAGCGCGCGCGCTGGGTGACGACATTGTAGATTTTCGAGCTTTTCACCCCCTGGCTGCCCAGGAAGATGAACCCGTCCACCATGTCCAAATACACATCGTCCATGCGCGAAAACTGCTCGGACAGCGCCTCCGCAATCGACATATGCCCGCGCCCCGTGTGCTGCGAGGTGAGCAGCATGATTCTCGCCACCTCGTTCACCTGCCCTGCGCGAACCGCGGAATTTCGCCCACGCCCGAGAGCACATACGACGGGCGGTACGGATATTCGCGCATGCTCTCGCGAGAGGTGACGCCGGAGAGCACAAGCACGGTGTCCATCTCAGATTCGATGCCCGCGATGATGTCGGTGTCCATGCGATCGCCGATGATCG
>JBMNUA010000048.1:0-13260 GCA_050945995.1 Christensenellales bacterium | reverse complement strand
CCTTTGGCGGGTGCCCGAGGGCAGCGCCCTCGGCGTTCCCCCCCTCGGCGCTCCCTACGCCTTCCCCTGCGCGTTCTTGAGCGCCTGTATCTGGATCGGCAGCCCAAAGAGGGTGATGAACCCGGCGGCATCCTGCTGGTTGTAGACCTCGTCCTCGCCGAAGGTGGCGATCTCCTCGTCGTAGAGGGAATGCGGGCTGGTCATCCCGGCGGGCATGATATTTCCCTTGTAGAGCTTGAGCCGCACCACGCCGGTGACGGTGGACTGGGTCGCATCGACGAACGCGGAGAGCGCCTCGCGCAGCGGGGTGTACCACTGCCCGTTGTAGACGATATCGGCGAAATCGAGCGCGAGCTTCTGCTTCATGTGCAGGGTCTGCTTGTCAAGGCAGAGCTGCTCGAGCATCTCATGCGCGAAATAGAGGATCGTGCCGCCGGGGGTCTCGTAGACGCCGCGGCTCTTCATGCCGACGAGCCGGTTCTCGACGATATCGATGATCCCCACGCCGTTCGCGCCGCCGAGCGCGTTGAGCTTGCGGATGACGTCCGACGCCTTCATCTTCACGCCATCAACCGCCACGGGCACGCCGCTTTCAAAGGCGATCTCGACGTATGCGGGCGCGTCGGGCGCGTCCTCGGGCCAAACGCCCATCTCAAGCGGGCACTTGGGCGCGTTGGCAGGGTCTTCGAGTTCGAGCCCCTCGTGGGAGAGATGCCAGAGGTTTTTGTCTTTGGAGTAGTTCGTCTCGCGGCTGATGTTGAGCGGTATGTTGCGCGCCTCGGCGTAGTCGATCTCCTCGTCGCGCGATTTGATGTCCCACACGCGCCAGGGGGCGACGACGGGCATCTTGGGCGCGAACGCCTTGATCGCAAGCTCGAAGCGCACCTGGTCGTTGCCCTTGCCGGTGCAGCCGTGGGCGATCGCATCCGCGCCCTCGCGCAGGGCGATCTCGGTGATGCGCTTGCCGATGATCGGGCGCGCAAAGGCGGTGCCGAGGAGGTAGGTGCCCTCGTACTTCGCGCCCGCCTTGAGCGTGGGGATGATGTATTCATCGACGAATTCGTCGGTGAGATCCTCGATGTAGAGTTTGGACGCGCCGGTGGCGATCGCCTTCGCTTCGAGCCCGTCGAGCTCCGCGCCCTGCCCCACGTCCGCCGCGACCGCAATCACCTCGCAGCCGGGATAATGCTCCTTCAACCACGGGATGATGATCGATGTGTCCAGACCGCCGGAGTACGCGAGCACGATTTTTTTATAATTCGCCATGTCTATACCCTCTCAGCATGTATTTTTATGCGCTACTTGTGTATATTATAGCGGATTACAGCCGATTGTCAACCCCGCCGATGAATAATCCTGTATATTGTCTGTAAATTGTTGGCGCAGAAAAGCCCGCGAATCCATAGGATTCGCGGGCACAGACTATCGGCATAGCCGGTAGGCTGTCAGCCGCACAAAAAACTTGCAAGGCGAGGAAGGGCGGCGTGCTGATGCGGGAGCTTACATGGACGTAAGTGACCAAATCGGCAGGTCGCCCTGACAAAGCAAGCAAACATTCCTTCTAATCCGTATGATGTAAAAGGAATGTTTGCGATTGCGGGGTTTTTGGCGGCTTGCGCCCGCGAATCCATAGGATTCGCGGGCTTTGCAATGCGCTACCTGTCCTTGAGCGCCTGCGCGGCGTCGGAGAACAAAAACGCCTGGAATTCCGCGGACGCGCGCCCGTCGCGCAGCTTGCAGCCCACAACCTTCATCACCTCGTTGACAGCGGCGGCGGTATCGTCATCGAACGTGCCGATGGAGTCGGCGATGTCCTCCTTCTTGAGGAATCCCAACTCCCACAGCCTGCGCTGGAGCTCCACCACCGCATCGCCTGCGTCGTTGGGCGCGAGCGCGGCAAACGCCTGCGCCTGCCGATGATACGCCGTGCCGGACTGCGGCGCGGCGGCGGAATCGAGGATGTTGATCAAATCCGCGCTCGCCTCGCCCGTAGGCTCAATGCCGAGCGCCTGCTGAAACTTCCCGACCGCGCGCTCCGTGCCGCCGCCGAACGCGCCGTCCGCCTCGCCGGCATAGTAGCCCAGCTCCGCGAGCCGATTCTGAAGCGCGATCACTTCATCGCCGCGGTCGCCGCGCATATGCGGGTTGATCTGCGTCTGCGCGGCGGCGGCATCCTGCTGCGCTTCGGCGGCTTTCGCGGGCGAGAGCGGCGCGGTGTCGCAATAGATGAACTCCTGAAGCTCCACCGAGGCGATGCCCGTCTCCTCGAGCCCCGCCGTCGCCTGGAAGCGTTTGACGATGGCGACGAGCTCGTCGCCGAACACGCCGTCCGCATCGCCCGAGGTGTACCCTAGCTCGATCAGCCGCTGTTGAAGCCGCGCGACCGCATCGCCCGAGTCCCCCCATTGGAGCAGCGCGTAAATCTGCTTGACCTCGCCGGCGGCGGGCGCGTCGCCCGCGTAGAGCGCGCGCTGCACGCCCTCGGACGCGACGCCGTCGCATTCGAGCCGGCAGGCGATTTGAAACTGCCGCACCGCCTCGTAGGTCGCCTGGTCATACTCACCGCTCGCGTCCGGGAGATAGCCGAGCTCGACGAGCCGCAGTTGAAGCTGCGTGACGCGCGTGCCCGAATCGCCGAGTTTGAGCCCGTAATCCGCCTGCTCATCGGCGGACGGCTGCGGCGTCGCCTGCGGCGCGTCCTCCTGCGGGGTCGGATACCGGCGCGCGGATTCGGAGAACAGCTCCTTTTGGAGATCGACGACCGCGTAATCGCGCACCTTAAAATCATATGCTTTGTAAAACGCGCGCACGGCCTTCACGGTTTGATCGTCATAGATGCCCGTGATCTCCTCGATGGGATAGCCAAGCTCCATCAGCCGCGCCTGCAGCGCAAGCACATTGCTGCCGACATCGCCCTCCTCGAGCTTCTCGTAATGCGATTCCACCATTTCGTTGTACGCGTCGCTCTGATAGACGAGCGCGTCCGCCGAAAACAGGCGCGTTTGCAGCCCGGCGGTGGCGATGCCCGTCTGCATCGCGCCGTAGCTGCGTTCAAATAATTTTACCGCCTGCTCGGTCGCCTCGTCGTACACGCCCGAGACATCGTGCGGGAAATAGCCCAAATCGCCCAGCCGTTTTTGCAGTTCCGAGACGGCGGTTGACGCGTCGCCGACGCGCAATTGCCGGTACTGCGCGCCGTCCGCGCCCGCGGGCGCGTCATCCTCCCCCGCCGATCCGTAGAGCACGGAATCGTCGTTGAGCACGACCTTGCCCTCGGAACTGATCAGCAGCGCATCCGGCGCGCGCGTGGCATCGGGAGATACGGTGGTCGTGGCATAGGGCACGATGATATCAACAGCACCGCCCGCGGCCGCCGAGGTGTTCACGCTCGGATCATCGGGCGCGCAACCCGCGAGCAGCGCGGGGATTGCCAATATCGCCGCCAGAAGCGCGGCTTTTTTCCACATGTTGAAATCCTCCATGTTCGATTCAGAAGTCAGTATACAGCCCCTTTGTTAATTTATATATGCGTACATACCCACGTCCGAACACAATTTCGGCATAATCCTCGAAAAAAGCGGTGTCAACCGCGAATTCCGCGTATTCATAGCTCGATAGATAGACGTATTCGACGCCATATTGTTCAAACAGCGCGCGGTTCTCGCCGGGTGATTCGTACATGCTGCGCGCGTCCGCGCGTGCGACGGCGGTGTCGATGCCGTGGAAGTAGAGATAGCTGCTCGTGCCGCAGACGATCTGCCGCCCGGCGAGCGCGGCGACGGGGTTGTTGTGCTGACCGCCGGTGAGGAACACCGCGTCCCGATCCGTTTCGGCATCGATGTACGCGGCGGCGGCGACTTCGTCCGCGCCGAAGAGCTGGTAATCCGAAACCGCCTCGCGCGCGAGCGACATCGCGCCCGAGAGCGTGCCGGCGAGGAGAAACACCGCGAGGAAGAGTACGCGGCAGTTGAGCCCCTTGAGCCTATCCCAGAGCTTCGCGGCGAACGCGCCGACCAAAGGCATCATCACAATATAGGCGACATAGAACAGCTTGTTGTTGTCGTAGGGATTGGGCTGAAATTGCACGACTTCGGCGACGAGGTAGATACACAGCGCGCCGAGCGCGAGCGCGCGGGCGTGCTTGTCCGCCGAAAGCGCGGCGGGAACGAGCAGCAGGTAGGTCACGCCGACGTTCTTGATCCAGAACCAGAAGTAGCCGTCGATGAAGCGGTTGTCGCCCAAATTGTTGACCCAATTGAGCCGCACGCCGAGCGAGCCGCCGCCCGCGGTCTGCGGGAACGTCCACCGCAGAAGCTGCGGCAGCGAGAGGAGCGCGGCGATCGCGCCATAGATCAGAAAATTGAGCAATAAATCGAGCCGCCGATCCGCGGAGGTGCGCATGAGCCGCGAACACAGCGCGCCGATCGAGAGGAGCGCGAGGGCGAGGAAGGAGTGCGTGTGGATCATGGGCATCGCGCCCGCCCATACGCCGAGCATCACAAAATCCGCGCGGCGGTTTGAGCGGATCGCGCCGTTTAGGAGAAACAGCGCGGGGAGCAGCGCCATCCAGCCCGCAAGCAGCGTGCGCTGCGGGATGAGCAGATCGCAAACCACATTCACCCAGCGCAGGTTGAGATCGGGCATATTCGCGGGCGCGCGGTAGTAGCCGGTGAACACCTCGCGGAGCATGGAGGGGTCGGCGGCGGCGCCGTCAAACACATACAGAAAGCCGAGACCGCCGTTGAGGAACAAAAGCAAAAACGCGAGCACGACGGCGAGCTTTCGGTGCGTCAGCTCCCACGCGAAGATCGCGAACCCCGCGTAGACGAGCAGCATCATCCAAACGCCGGTCGTGAGAAACGCGGTGCGCAGCCCCGTGCCAAACAGCAGCATGGATGCCGCCATGGAATCGGCAAGGAAGGGATAGCCGAGCTCCACGCCCTGAATAAGCGTATAATCCGGCGGGAAGGCGGCGTTTGGCAGCCCCGTGGCGATGCCCAGGTGCAGGCAGAGATCGCCAAAGGTGGATTGCCCGACGTGCAGCGCGCCGCCCACCTCGCGCAGGGTGTGGGTGTGCTGGAGGTACGCGGAGAGGATGAGCAGGGGGATCACGAGCGCGGCGAGGAGTTTTAAGGGGATTTCGCCCGTTTGCTGCGCGGGCGCGGGCTTTGTAAACCGCCAGCTCGCCGCGGCGCAGGCAACGGAAAGCGCGAGCCCCAGCCATTGGGCGAGCGCAGTAAAGCCGAGCGCGAACGCGAAGAGCGCGGGGAACCACATCATCATCACAAGCCCCAAGGACATGCCGAGCCACAGGCGCACCACAGCGCCGCGGCGCGCAAACAGCCGCCAAGCGGTCAATACTCCGAAGGTTTCAAAGCCGGTTGCGAGCAGAATTCCGCCCATCCAAGCCTCCCATAGTTCCTTTAATGATTGAAAGGGCCGTGCTTGCGCCCAGCCCTCTCATGGAACGGATCAGTTTTCGATGTCGGACAGGAGATCTTCGAGCCGCGGCGGTTCGCAGCGGTTGCAGCGCGAGAGCCCCTTCTCGATCGCTTCATACAGCGTGTGCGGGTCGGCAGAGGGCATGTTCGTGCACCGATCCGCCGCGTGGTAGTAGCGCGAATTGTCGTTGTAGTACACGGTGACGGTCTTCGCGCGCTCGATCAGCTGCTCGCGCTGGGCGGCGGCGTGCTCCGCTTGCGCGGCGAGGATGCCGTCCATGCCGCAGGCGGCGCAGCCCGCGCGCTGCGCGGTGATCGCGCGGTCGAGGGATTCCAGCGCGTACTGCCCTGCGAAATCCGCGCACTCGTCGCTCGTGTGCGCAAGCCCGCTCTCATCGATCCACGCGACTTCGCGGTCGAGGAGCGAGGGCTCGGGCGGATGGCAGATGCCGCATGCGCCGAAGCCATCCTGCACGCTCTCGGCGAGCGTATATGCGCCCGCGCCGCGCATGCTGCCGCATCGGGACGCCACATGATAGGATTTCCCGTTGCTGGAATGATATACGATCGCTTCGCCCGCGGGCTTGAGCGCGCCGGAAACCGCGGGCACTTGGGCGGTCGCTTCGGGCGACGGCTCGGACGCGGGTTCGGGCGTTATCTCGGGCGTGGGCTCGGGCGTCGGGGCGGCGATGAGCAGCGCGTACTGCTCCGCGCCGCATTCGGCGCAGGGGACAAAGCCCTGTTCATGCGCGTGCGCAAGCGTCAGCAGGTCGTATCCGCCCTCGAAGCGCGCGCATTCGTCGCTCGTGTGGTAGGTATTCGCCTCGTCCGTCCAGACGACATGCTCGTCAGTTTCGAGGATCGAGGGCTCGGGCGGGAAGCAGAGACCGCACGCGCCGTAGCCGCCCGCCACGCTCCCGGCGATGGTATCGGGCTTTGCGCCCGTCATGCCGCGGCAGGAGGATGCCCTATGGTACGACTTCGCGCTTGTATGGTGGTACACGATGCCTTCCCCCGCGGGTTTGAGCGTGACGCTGGGCGTGGGCACAGGCGTGGGCTCGGGTGTGGGGGCGGGCGTCGGGGTGGGTTCGGGGGTGGGCGTCGGCTCGGGCGTTGGCTCGGGCGTCGGCTCGGGCGTCGGCTCGGGGGTGAGGGCGGGCGTCGGCTCGGGCGTCGGCTCAGGCGTCGGCTCGGGCGTTGGCTCGGGCGTCGGCTCGGGCGTTGGCTCGGGCGTCGGCTCGGGCGTCGGCTCGGGCGTCGGCTCGGGCGTCGGCTCAGGCGTCGACTCGGGCGTCGGCTCAGGCGTCGGCTCGGGCGTCGGCTCGGGCGTTATCTCGGGCGTTGGCGTGGGCTCGGGCGCGTCGGGATCATACAGATAGGACTGCGCGCCGCAATCCGGACAGGGGGCGATCCCATTTTCATACGCGTCCTCAAGCGTCATGAGCCGATATTTCCCGGCAAAGCGCTCGCATTCGTCGTTGATATGGTAGACATCCTGCTCGTCCGCCCACACGACGGGTTCGTTCGTATCGATCAGCGAAGCCTCCGGCGGGCGGCAGCTGCCGCAGCGGCGGTAGCCGTCGCGCACGCTCTCGGCGAGCGAGTAGGGCGACGCGCCGGACATACTGCCGCACGAGGACGCGGCATGGTAATACTTGCCGTTGCTCGTGTGGTAGACGATCGCCTCGCCCGCGGGTTTGAGCGTGGGCGCGGGCGTGGGCTCGGGCGGCAGATCGACCGTTGCGGGCGCGGCAGTTTCGCGCGCCGGGGCGGGCGTATCGATCGGCGGCGACGCGGTGGGCGCTTTGGTGGGCGCGGGCGTGGGCGTCGGCGTGGGGGGTTCGGTGGGCGCGGGGGTGGGCGCATCCGTGGGCGCAAGCGTGGGCGCGGGCGTGGCGGCGCGCTCGCCATAGAACGCGGCGATGGCGCTGCCCGCGGCGTCGAGGTCGCGCACGATGTCCGCAAGCGCGCGGGGCGTTGCGGTCGGGACGAGCTTTGTGGGCGCGGGGGTCGGCGACGCGGTAGGCGTCGGCGATGCAGTCGATGCCGCTGTTTCGGTCGGTGCCGCTGTTTCGGTCGGTGCCGCTGTTTCGGTCGGCGCCGCTGTTTCGGTCGGCGCAGCCGTCGCGGTGGGCGCAGCCGTTGCGGTGGGCGCGGCGGACTGGAACACCGTGGGCGCCGCCTCCGCCGTGGGCGCGGGCGAATCCGTGGGATCAACCGCAACGACGCTCGGCGCGGGCGAAGGATCGGCGCGCCTATCGGTCGCCGCACCCTTCACGCGCTCAGCTAAATTCACGCCCGCGATGATCCCATCGGACAGTTTTGCGCGCGCAAACGAATAGACATCGACGGTCACGCTGGCGATGTCAGAAGATGCCTTTGTTACATTGGAAGAAATGGACTGCGCGGAATCGGCGAGAAAGCCGTTGACGGTATCCTGCGCGCGGGTGATGCGATAATCATCCGTCTGGACGGTGAGCGCCCAGCCCATCCACAACAAACAGAGGATGAGCGTAAGTACCGACGCCATGAGCTTCACGCCCGCGCCCCAGCGCAGTTTGCGCGTCCAGAGAAGGAGCATGCCGATGGGCCATAGGACGATGGAGAACACAACGGCGAATATGCCGTAGCCATAGCCCCTGCCGCCGCGGCGCGGTCTGCGCCCGCGCGGGGTTTTCGGATTTCTGCTGTAACTCGCGCGCCGCTGCGAGCGCTCCATATAACCTTTTTCGCGCCGCGCAAACAACATCATCGCGCCTTCCGCCTGCATACACATCACCCTCAAAGCCATCCGGTATGATTATGGTACAAATGTCGAGGGTGCCGAAAGTCCATTTTCGCCAGATATTCCACAATATATTGTGCTCATTGTCGATTGCCTGCACAATATGTTGTGATCAGTCGCGGGAAATGGGCTTTTGGCATCCGAACATAATTATCCCATTAAACCCAATTATATCAGAATCCCATCGGGCAGGCAAACGACAACATTGTGACGAAATCCCATCATTTCGTCGCCGGCGCGCGCACGCCGAAAAGCCTAAACTTGAATTTAACGGATGATCGGAAGGATAACAGGTGATATTTGTCGAAAGAGTGAAATTGGGTTTGGATGGACTTCTGTCTGTTTACAATAGTATGGAGGTAGAAAATATGAGTGTAGAACGAAATCTACCCGTTGTGCGCGAGCGAAAGCTCGCGATATTGGCGGGCGATCCGGAGCTCGTCGCGCAGCAAAAAAAGGACGGCAAGCTGACGGCGCGCGCGCGCATCGCGCAGCTGTTTGATGCCGCGAGCTTTGTCGAGCTCGACACATTGAACGCGCAGGCGGGCGTGGTGACCGGCTACGGGCTGATCGACGGCAACCCCGCGTATGCGTTTTGCCAGGATTTTACCGTAAAGGGCGGCTCGGTCGGCGCGGCGCACGCGCGCAAGGTCGTAAAAATCATGGACCTTGCGGAAAAAACCGGCGCGCCGGTGATCGGGCTTTATGACAGCGCGGGCGCAAGGCTCGACGAGGGCATCGACGCACTGAACGCCTACGCGCAGATTGCCGCGCGCATCGGCGCGCTTTCGGGCGTTGTGCCCCAGATCTCGCTCGTTCTCGGTCCGTGCGGCGGCGTCGCCTCTGCATTGGCAGGGATGAGCGATTTTGTCGTGATGAGCAAAAACGGCGCGCTGTTTGTCAACGGGCCGATGGTCGTTTCCGCCGCCGCCGGCAAGGAGACGACGCTTTCGGAGATCGGCGGCGCGCAGGCGTCCATGAAATCGGGCGTGGCGCAGATCGTTGCGGAGGGCGACGAAGAGGCGATCGCGAAGGCGCGCGCGCTCATCGGGATGCTGCCCGCGAACAATTTGGACGAGGCGATCGCGCCCTGCACGGACGATCTGAACCGCGAGGCGGCGCAGCTGAACGCAATCGCGGCGGACGCGGACGCGCGCGAGATGATCGCGCAGATCGCCGACCACGGCGCATACATCGAGCTGGGCGAGGATTTCGCGCCCTCGATGGTGACCGCGCTTGCGAAAATCGGCGGCACGACGGTGGGCATTGTCGCCAACCAGCCCGCCAAGGACGAGGGCAGGCTGTCGGTGTACGGCTGCAAGAAGGCGGCGCGCTTTGTGGCGTTCTGCGATTGCTACTCGATTCCCGTTGTGACCTTGGCAAACAGCATGGGCATGAAGATTTCGACCGCGCCCCAGGGCGAGCTCTCCCGCGCGGCGGCGCAGCTACTGTTCGCCTACGCCGAGGCTTCGACCGCGCGCGTGGCGCTGATCACCGGAAACGCGGTGGGCATGGGCTATCTTTCGCAGGCATCGCGCGCGACGAGCGACGCGGTGTACGCATGGCCCGGCGCGGTCATCTCCGCGATCACGCCCGCCATCGCCGCGCAGCTTCTCTACGCGGATGAGATGAAAGCGGCGGACGACCCCTACAAAACGCGCGCGGCGCTTGAAAACCGCTACGCGGACGAAGTGGCGGACGGCGTGAGCGCAGCGGAGCTTGGCTATGTGGACGATGTGATCGAGCCCGCAAGCACCCGCCAGATGATCGCCGCCGCGCTCGAGATGCTCTCGGGCAAGCGCGATTCCAAGCCCGCCAAGAAGCACGGCAACATTCCGCTGTAAGGAGGGACGAGATACATGAATTGGTTTGAAGCATTGTCCTGGGACGGGCGGCTGTTGGTGCTGGGTATCCTGCTCGTTTTGGCGGCGATTGCGGTGCTCGTCCATTGCCTGCGGCTGATCCGCAAACTGCCGGGCGCGCAAAGCGCAACCCCCGCGCCGCCGCCGGTCGAAGCCCCCGCGCAGGCGGTGCGGTACGCCGCACCCGAGGCGGGGATCGACCCGAAGGTGATCGCCGCGATCACAGCGGCGATCGCCCAGTTCAGCGAGTCCGGCAAGACGCTGGTGGTGCGCTCGGTGCGCAAAAGCACGCCCTGGTCGCGCGCGGCGCGCACCGATCAGGTCAGCCGCTTTTAATAAAAAGCAAGATACAACAAAGAGAAGCGAATTTTTAGGAGGAAACATATATGCGCAGGTTTTCGATCACCGTAAACGGTCAGGCCTATGATGTGATGGTTGAGGAAGTAAGCGGCGCAGCCGCATACGCGCCCGTCGTCGCCCCCGCGCCCATGGCGGCAGCGCCCGCGCCCATGGCAGTCGCCCCCGCGACCGTCGCCGCGCCCGCGCCTGCGGCGGCAGCGCCCGCACCCGCCGCCGCGCCCGTCATCGAAGGCGGCGAGCCGCTGTCCGCGCCGATGCCCGGAACGATCCTCGATGTGAAGGTCGCCGCCGGTCAGAGCGTGAAAAAGGGCGATGTGCTCGTGATCCTCGAGGCGATGAAGATGGAAAACGAAATCGTCGCACCCAACGACGCGGTGGTCGCGGGCATCGCAGCCACAAAGGGCGCAAATGTCAACGCGGGCGATGTCCTGCTCACGCTCAAATAAGCAATAAACACAACATTCCGCGCCGCCGCCGCGCCCTTTGCGGCACGATCGGGGCGGCGCAACACCCGAAGGAGGTTATGAAACTTGGGTAAAGTTATGATCATGGACACCATATTGCGCGACGCGCACCAATCCCAAGCCGCAACGCGCATGCGCACCGAGGATATGCTCCCCGCGTGCGAGGTGCTCGACAGCGCTGGATACTATTCCCTGGAGTGCTGGGGCGGCGCGACGTTCGACTCCTGCCTGCGCTTTTTAAACGAGGACCCCTGGCATCGGCTGCGCCAGCTCAGAGAGGCGCTGCCCAAGACGAAATTGCAGATGCTGTTTCGCGGGCAGAACATTTTGGGATACAAGCACTACGCGGACGACGTGGTCGAGGAGTTCGTGCGGCTGTCGATCAAAAACGGGATCGACGTCATCCGCATCTTCGACGCGCTGAACGACACGCGCAACCTCGAAACCGCCATCAAGGCGACAAAGAAGCACGGCGGCATCTGCGAGGCGGCGATGAGCTACACCATCAGCCCCGTACACACCGAGGAGTATTTCGTCGAGCTCGCGCTCGAGCTTGAGAAGATGGGCGCGGACAACATCTGCGTCAAGGACATGGCGAACCTGCTGCTCCCCTACCCGGCGTACTCGCTGGTGAAAAAGCTCAAGCAGGCGCTCAAATCCGAGACGCTGGTGCACATACACACCCACAACACCACCGGCACGGGCGACATGGTGTACCTCAAAGCGATCGAGGCGGGCGCGGACATCGTGGACACCGCCCTCTCCCCGCTCGGAAACGGCACGGCGCAGCCGGCGACCGAATCGCTCGTCGCGGCGCTGCAGGGCACGGAGTACGACACGGGCATCGACCTGAACCACCTGACGAAGGCGACGGAGTATTTCCGCATCATCGCCGACAAGCTGACCGAGCAAGGGCTGCGCGATCCGAAGGTGCTCCAGATGGACGTGAACACCCTGAAATATCAGGTGCCCGGCGGCATGCTCTCGAACCTGCTCAGCCAGCTCAAGCAGGCGGGCAAGTCGGATCTGTTCTACGAGGTGCTGGCGGAGGTGCCGCGCGTGCGCGAGGACTTCGGCTTTCTGCCCCTGGTCACGCCCACCAGCCAGATCGTCGGCACGCAGGCCGTGATGAACGTGCTCGCCGGCGAGCGCTACAAGATGAACCCGAAGGAGTCGCAGGCGGTCATGCGCGGCGAATACGGGCGGCTGCCCGCGCCGGTGAACGAGGAAGTGCGCAAAAAGGTCATCGGCGACGCGAAGGTGATCACCCACCGCCCGGCGGACGATCTCAAGCCCGAGCTCGAAAAGTTCCGCAAGGAGATCGGTCAGTACATCACCCAGGACGAGGACGTCCTCTCCTACGCGCTGTTCCCGCAGGTGGCGGAGAAGTTCTTCCAGGCACGGCAGGCGTCGCAGCTCAAGCTCGACAACTCGGTGCTTGACAAGGCGAACCACGCGATGCCCGTATAACGGATTTCACGCACCGCCCCTCGAAGCGATTCGAGGGGCGGCGAGCGTGCCGACTTTGTCGACACGCTGTCCGAGAAATGCAAGAGCGCATTTCTCGGAGTTCGGAATTTTCCCGCACACCTTCGGTGCACAGGAAAATTCCGCAAGGAAGCGCCCAACATGGGCGCTCCTCGGCGACGTACACGCCGCCGCCTGCGGATGGAAAGATGAAGGGGCTTCACGGCCCCTTCATGCATCCCCATAGGAGGAAACGAGGTCTGTCCGCAACGCACCGCCCTCCGAAGCGAATCGGAGGGCTTCTTTTATGCCGGGCAGGATGCCATCCGGCGATTGACAAACGGCGCGATCCGTGCGAAAATTGGCTTTGATCAAATGGATAGGCGGTGTATTTATGGATATGAAACAGCTCGACGCGATCGTCGAATCGTATCGGGATGAAATCATACGCGACATCCGGGCGTGGGTGTCCGTGCCCTCGGTGCTATCGGATGCGCAGCCCGGCGCGCCCTTCGGGCTTGAGACGCGGCGCGCGCTCGACCTCGCGCTTGCAACCGCGCGCGGCTACGGCTTTGATGTGCGAGACGTGGACGGCTACTGCGGCGACATCTCCCTCGGCACGGGCGAGAGCACGCTGGGCATCCTCTGCCATTTAGACGTTGTGCCCGCGGGCGAGGGCTGGACGAAAGACCCCTGGGGCGGCGAGATCGAGGACGGCAAGCTCTACGGGCGCGGCACGATGGACGACAAAGGCCCGGCGGTCGCGGCGCTGCACGCCATGCGCGCGGTGCGCGCGGCGGGCATCCCGCTCCAGGACGGCGTGCGGCTGATCCTCGGCTGCGACGAGGAGACGGGCATGACGGACATGGCATACTACAAAT
>JBMNUA010000047.1:0-13375 GCA_050945995.1 Christensenellales bacterium | reverse complement strand
TGACCATCTGCTGCTTCTCGCCGCGCAGATCGAGCCAGCGGTAATCCAGGCGCACATCAATCGAAGAATCCTGAGACAGCGGCATCGCGTCCGCGACGGATTCCACGACCAGCCGATCCGGGATCATCTCGATCCCGCCCAGCTTCACCTGCGGATTCTCCGCGACCATCCCCTCCGCCGTCACCACCGACCCAACCGTCAGCCGCGCCAGCGCATCCTCAAATTGTCCGCCCGCCCGCGCCATCGTCAGCTGCAACCGCCCCATCCCATCCTGCACCACCAGAAACGCCATCGTCTTTCTGATCCGGATGTTCTCCACAAACCCGCCGATTCCGGCGCGCACGCCCGGTTGAATGCTTCCTATATATACCCGTTTCATATCTTATCCTCCGCATTGTTTGATGCCGCCTTCCCCCGCATCAAACCCGGCATCATCCCTATGCCGCAACCCACGCACCCCCTTTCAAGCAAAACAAAATCCCCGCCCGACATGCGTGCGAGGATGAAACAAACCAACCCAGTTCCCCCGCAGGCAAAGCGCATCGCGCTCGACCCGCGGAAACTGCGGATCAAGCGCTACCGATCATCATCCAACAGAAATATCATGCGCTACCTCCCAAAATAATCGCAGATGCCCGCGACCATGCCCTGTATCAACTGCGCTTGATATGCGGGATCGTTCAATCTCTCGTCCTCGTCGGGATTGCTCATATACCCCATCTCGACGAGGATGCTCGGCACTTCCGACCAGTTCAGCCCCGTGTAGCTGTCGCGCTTATAGATGCCATTCGCCTTCGCGCCGGTCGCCTCCGCCATCGCGGAAAGCAGATGCTCCGCCGCCGTGTAGCTCTCCTGCGCACACGCGCCGGTTGCGCGCACATACAGCCCGATGCCGTTTCTGGACGCATCCTCCGCGCCGTCGCAATGGATGCGCAATACCAAATCCGCGCCCGCCTCGTTCATCATCACCGCGCGCTCGATGTTTGAAATGTCCACCTCGTGCACTTCGCGCGTCAAAATCACCTGCGCGCCCTCCGCTTCGAGCGCGTCCCGCAGCCCAAGCGAAACGTCAAGGTTCACGATATATTCGGCGACGCCCGTCGAAACGCCCTGCGTCCCGGAGCTGACCTTCGCCTTCGTCCCTTTGCTGCCCGGCGCGATCGGCTCTTGCTCCCTGTTCGCTCGCGCCTGATGCCCAGGATCGATGCCGATCACTAAACCGTCCAACCTGCCCGCCTCGATCGCCTGCTCGGGCGCGAGCGCGGGCATTTCCTCGCCGATCGACTGCCCGTATGCCAAAAAGGCGAGCGCCAGTATTGCCAATATTCCGATTGCGCGCCGCATGAAACATCCCTTCCGTCCGCTTATATGATCTTATGGAAACGCTGAATCAATCCCGCGCGCGCTGACGGCTGCATTTCCGCCATCTCACGCCTGCAAAACCTTCGACGTAGCGCTACTACGCCTTCGGCTTTTGCAAGCGCAATCTGACGAAAATTTAGCGCGCCATCACACACGTTTTTCATCATCGTTTCCATATGACTTCATTCTTCCCGGAATGTTCCCTTCAAATCCGCAACCGCGCTTGTGATCGCTGAAATCATATCGCCCAAATCGAACAGCTCGATCGATCCGTAGGGCGCGTTGACAATCGTCTCCATCGTCTCGCGGTACGCGCTCAATAATTCGAGCACATTCATCGCGCAGTCCGGACGCTCGTAGCGCGTGGTGATCTCCCGCGACGCTTCCTCGTTGACATCGAGCGCGAGCATGATCAAAAGGCGCGCCGTCTCGCCCGAGCGCCTCACGATGAACTGCTTCTCGCGCACACCCGCGTCGAGGATCTCCTCAATCAGCGGCGCGAGCATGTCAATCGTCATCGACCGCAGCGCGCGCCAGATCGACGCGTCCTGCGCATTGAGCGTCAGCTCCGTGCGCACCCCGATCAGCGCCGGACGCTCGCGCCCGAGCGTGTTCACCAGTTTCAACGCTGCGTTTAATTTTTCCACCGCGCCGCCGCGCTGCGCGCGCACCAGCGCGATCCCCTCGGCGTACCACTCCTCGCACCGCCGCTCACACACCGCGGATAGCAAATCCATCTTCGTCTCAAAGTAATGGTAGAATCCGCCCTTTGAGATGCCAAGCGCGCCCAGCACATCCTGAACCGATGTGTTCGTATACCCCTTTTCGCTGAATAACTCCTCCGCGGCGTCGATGATCCGCCTCTTGCTCGCTTCGCCCTTGCGCATATCGCCACCCCTTTGGAAACATCAATCGAAACTTCAGTCGGTTATGCTGCCATTATATAGAACATACCAAAGTCTGTCAAGCGCGGTGTCATTCAAACAACATGTTGTCCGCAAACCGCTCCTGGAAATCCGCGCTCGCCGATAATTCGATGTATTCCATCCTGCGCCGAATCTCCTCTGCGCGCCGCAGCGCGCCCCGGTCGGTCACCATGCTGCGCGCACCCATCCCCGCGGCGTTCCCCGCGGATTCTATCGCGCCGAGCAATTCCTGAGGAAGCAGCCCGATCGCGCACGCACTCGCGCGGTCGATGAAGTTTCCGAACCCGCCCGCGAGGTATAGCTTTTTGATGTCCGTAATCTCGATCCCCGCCGCCTCCGCCAACAGCTCGATCCCCGCAGCAATCGCCGCCTTCGCCAGCTGCACCTCGCGCACGTCCCGCTGGCAGATCACAACCCCCGGCGCGAGCTCGTAATCCCCGTCCATCCGCCCCGTCTCGTCGATGATCTCCGCCTTTAACATCTCAGCGATCGCGCTGACAATGCCGCTCCCGCAGATGCTCACCGGGCGTTTCCCGCCGATTGTCGTGATCACCGGCGCGCCATCCACGATCTTCACACTGTCGATCGCGCCCGCCACCGCGCCCGATCCGCAGCGGATGTGCGCGCCCTCAAACGCGGGGCCTGCCGCTGCCGCGCAGCACCACATCTTCTCGCCCACGCGCAGCGCAAGTTCGCCGTTTGTGCCGATGTCGATGAGCAGCGCCGCCTCGCCCGGCTCGTCCAATCCGCAGGCAATCGCCGCCGCAATCGTGTCCGAGCCGACATACCCCGCCACACAGGGGCCGAGCGTGACCATCGCATGCGGGTAATGAAGCCCCATCGCCATCGCCTCGACATGCCGCGTTTTCGCGTACACCGGCACAAACGGCAGCGTCGCAATGTACTTGACCGAAAGCCCCGCCGCGAGATGCGTCATAATGGTGTTCCCAACGAGCGCGATGTGGCGCACCTCGCCCGCGTCCACCCCTGCTTTTTCGCGCATCTCGTCAATGAGCGCCGCAACGCCCCCGCGCACCAGCCCCGCAAGCTCGTTTAAGCCGCCCGCGTGCTCCATGGTGTAGTTCGCGCGCGTGATCACATCCCCGCCGCGCGCGCGCTGGGGGTTGAGCATCGACGCCGTCGCGACGCGCGCGCCGTCGGTCAGGTCGATCAAATACGCCGCCATCGTCGTCGTCCCGATGTCCACCGCGCAGCCATACGCGCGCGGCGCATCGGCGTACACGCCGCGAACCGTGTCCAAGAATAGCGCCGCGTGCGCCGTGTCCCCCGCGCGCAACGCCTCGGCGAGCATGGGATACACATCGTCAGAAAATGCGTCCTCGGCGATATCAAGCGCTTCCGCCAGCCGCTGCGCGTCCGATTTCTGCTCGGTGAGCGAAGGCTTTGCGGATGTCACCGCCTGCAGCCGAAACGCGGGATCGAAATCCCCCTCGACCTCCGCGCCGTCAACGAGCACGCTCGCCACGCTCTCCTCAATCCACACGCGCAGATCGCCCTCGACCGTGCAGGCGCACGCCAAGCGATGCCCGTCCGCCAATTTTTCCGCCGAAATCCGCTTTTTCTCCGATTCCCGCACCGCGCCCGCCGCGCCGGACACGCGCACCATGCACTTTCCGCATGTTCCGCGCCCGCCGCACGGCGCACTAACGGTGACGCCCGCGCGCTGGAGCGCTTCGATCACCGTCTCGCCGCTGATTGCCTCGATGCGCGTTTTTCCCGCGCCGAGGGTTATCGTGTGCTTCATGCTTGCCCCTCCTCATTTGTTTTGATTCGATGCGCACCTCCCGCGGCGGGATCAGGCAATGCTTGCCAAAGCCGATCAAATCCTGCCGCCCGGCGATCCGAAGCGCCTTTTCCGCAAGCGCGCGGTTCTCCGGTCTGTAAAACTGCATGAGCGCGCGCTGCATCGCCTTCTCCTGCGGATCGCGCGGCACATACACCTCGCTCATGTCGCGGGGGTCGAGCCCCGTGTAGAACATCGCCGTCGAAAGCGTGCCCGGCGTCGGATAAAAATCCTGCACCTGCTCGGGTCGCTGCCCCGTTTTCTTCATATATTCCGCAAGCAGTATCGCGTCATCGAGCCGGCTTCCCGGGTGGGAGGACATGAAATACGGCACGAGAAATTGTTTCATCCCCGCCGCCGCGTTCTCCTGCTTGTAGCGCGCGACGAATTTGTCGTACACCTCCGCGCTCGGCTTGCCCATATATTTGAGCACCCGCGGGCTCGCGTGCTCGGGCGCGACCTTCAGCTGCCCGCTGACGTGGTATCGCACGAGTTCCCGCAGAAACTTTGATTTTTTGTCCGCAAGCAGGTAATCAAAGCGCACGCCGGATCGCACAAACACCTTTTTTACGCCCGCGATCGCCCGCAGGGTGCGCAGGATGTCGATGTACTCCGAGTGATCCGCGATCAAATGCGCGCACGGCTTGGGAAACAAGCATTGCCGCCCGACGCACGCGCCTTTAGACAGCTGCCGCTCGCACGCGGGCGCGCGGAAATTCGCCGTCGGACCGCCCACATCGTGGATGTATCCCTTGAAATCCGCGTCCGCGGCGAGCGTCTTCCCCTCCGCAAGGATCGATTCCTTGCTGCGCGATGTGACGATCCGCCCCTGATGGAAGGTCAGCGCGCAGAAGCTGCACCCGCCGAAGCAGCCGCGCGAGGACGCAATGGAGAATTTTACTTCCTCCAGCGCGGGGATGCCGCCCTGCGCGTCGTACATGGGGTGCCACGCGCGCGCGTATGGCAGCGCATAGGTCTGATCCAGCTCCGCGCGCGTCAAGGGCATGTCGGGTTTATTTTGCAACAGATAGCGCTTGCCGTGTAACTGCGCGATGGGCGCCCCGCGCACGGGATCCTGCTGGTCGTACTGCACCCGAAACGCGCGCGCATACGCATGCTTGTCCTTGGCGACGACGGCGGAGCTCTCGATTTCAAGAAAGTCTTCCGGCGCTTCCCTCGCCATCACGCATGTGCCGGGAATGCGCACATCCGAACAATCACCGCCCGCGCGCATCCGCTCTGCCACGGTGAGGATCATCCGCTCGCCCATGCCGAACATCAGGATATCGGCCGCCGAATCGACCAATATGGAGTTTCGCACCCGGTTGTCCCAGTAATCGTAATGCGCGAACCTGCGCAGCGACGCCTCGATGCCGCCGATCGCAATCGGGATGTCCCCATACGCCTCGCGGATGCGGTTGCAGTATACAATCGTCGCGCGGTCGGGTCTGTGCCCCGCCGCGCCGCCGGGCGAGTATGCGTCCTTCGAGCGCGTCTTTTTCGCGGTCGTGTAGTGATTCACCATGGAATCGATCACGCCCGCCGTGACGAGAAACCCGATGTTCGGTCGCCCGAAACGCTTGAACTCCTCGCAATCGCCCCATTTGGGCTGCGGCAGCATCGCAACTTTGTACCCCGCGCGCTCGAGTACGCGCGAAATGATCGCAAGCCCGAACGAGGGATGATCCACATACGCGTCCCCCGTCACATAGACAAAGTCCGGCGCGTCCCAGCCGCGCGCGCGCACCTCCTCCATCGTCACCGGCAAAAAACCTGTACCCATCCGCCCTCCAAAACAAACCATAGTCTCTTTATTCCATACCGGAGTCTGTTTCCGCTTTCTCGCCTGCCAAGTAGTCCGCGACCACCGCGCCGACGACCTCCACCGCGCCCTTGAGCAAATCCTCCGCCGCCATGCCCTTTTTGTCAAAATAGACCAAGGTCGGCGGATTTCCGCCGAGCAGCCGCAGGTTCGCCTCGTGCTTTTTCGCCGCCATCAATATCTTCATCAGCTCGATGTCCGCTGCAATCGAAAACCGCATGTGGATCTGATCGCCCTTTGCGCTCACCAGATCGATCCCCAGCCGCGCGCAAAGGTTCTTCATCTGCGCAATGCCGATCAAATTCATCACAGGTCGGTTCGGGTCGCCAAACCGATCGATCAGCTCCTCGATCAAATCATCCTTGTCCGCAGCTTCCTTGACCGAGGCGATCTTCTTGTACATCTCCACCCGCAGGATGTCGTTTGACACATACTCCTGCGGCAGATACGCGTCGATTTTTACGTCCACGCGCGTGTCGATGTCCCCCTGCGACACATCCCCGCGCATCTCGCGCACCGTCTCCTCGATCATCTTCACATACAGGTCATAGCCCACCGCCGCCATGAACCCGCTCTGCTCCGAGCCGAGCAGGTTTCCCGCGCCGCGGATCTCCAAATCGCGCATCGCAACCCGAAAGCCCGAGCCGAACTCCGTAAACTCGCGGATCGCCGACAGCCGCTTGTCCGCGGTCTGCGTAAGCACCTTCGAGGGGTTCACCGTCAGATACGCATACGCCAGCCGGTTCGAGCGCCCGACGCGCCCGCGCAACTGATAGAGCTGCGCAAGCCCGAACCGATCCGCGTCGCACACAATCAACGTGTTCGCGCGCGGTACGTCGAGCCCCGCCTCGATGATCGTCGTACAGAGCAGCACATCGAACTTGCCCTCGTAGAAATCGAGCATCACGTCCTCGAGCGCATGCTCGCGCATCTGCCCGTGCCCCACGGCAATCCGCGCCTCCGGCACGAGTTTTTTCAAACGCGAATACATGATCTCCATCGTCTGCACGCGGTTGTACAGCACATACACCTGCCCGCCGCGCGATAGCTCGCGCAGGATCGCATCGCGCACCAGCCCGTCGGTATACTCCACCACATACGTCTGCACGGGGTATCGCTCCTCGGGCGGCGATTGCAAGAGGCTCATGTCGCGGATGCCCACCATCGACATATGCAGCGTGCGCGGAATCGGCGTCGCGGTCAACGTCAAAACGTCCACCGCCCGCTTCATCTTCTTGATCGACTCCTTGTGCGTCACGCCGAATCGCTGCTCCTCGTCAACGACGAGCAGCCCCAAATCCTTGAACGCCACGTCCTTCGCCAGCAGCCGATGCGTGCCGATTACAACATCCAACTCGCCCGCCTTGAGGCTTAGCAGCACCTTGCGCTGCTCCGCCGCGGTCTTGAACCGCGAAAGCGTCTCCACCCGCACGGGAAACCCGTGGAAGCGGTTCATCATGGTGGCGTAGTGCTGCTGCACCAGGATCGTCGTCGGCGCGAGCAGCGCCGCCTGCTTTCCGCCCATCACGGCCTTAAAGATCGCGCGCAGCGCAACCTCGGTCTTTCCGTAGCCCACGTCCCCGCACAACAGCCGGTCCATGATCTTCGGTTTTTCCATGTCGCGCTTGATCTCCTCAATCGCGGTGAGCTGATCGGGCGTCTCCTCAAATGAGAAGCTGTCCTCAAACTCCGCCTGCCACGGCGTGTCCGCGTCGAAGGGATGCCCTGGCGTCCCCTCGCGATGCGCGTATAATTTTAATAACTCGCCCGCAATCTCGCGGATCGAATTTTTGACCTTCGCCTTCTGCCGCTGCCATTCGCCGCCGGAGAGCCGGTTGAGCTTGGGCGCCTCGCCCTCCGAACCGATGTACTTCTGCACCCGGTCGAGCTGATCGGTGGGCACATATAATTTGTCCGTGCCCTGGTAGCGTATGTGCAGAAAATCGCGGTAGGTGCCCTCGCTCGACAGCCGGATCGTGCCCATATACTGCCCGATGCCGTGGTTCTCGTGCACGATATAATCGCCGATTTTCAGCTCCGTAAACGCGGATAGCTTCTCGCCCGATTTCGCGCGCGCGCGCGCCTTCTGGCGGCTTGCGCCGTACACATCGGTTTCGGCAACCACCATAAGCTTGATCGCCGGGTAGAGAAACCCGCGCCCGATGCCCAGGGGGAAGATGCACGGCTCGCCGGGCGTCAGCCGCTCGGGGATCACCTCGGCGTACTGCGCCGCCACATCGAACTGCGCAAGCGCGCTCATCAGCCGCTGCCCGCGCGCCGCACCGCCCGCCAATAGCGCGATCCGCCAGCCCTCGCCCGCCAATCGCTTGATGTCGCGCGCAAGCTCCTTCACATTCGTCTGATACCCCGTCGAATTCCGGCACTCGAATTTAAACAGCGCTGCGGGCTTGAAATCCTGCTCCGTGCGCACGAACGGCTCGAGGATCAGCCCCGTCATGCCGCGAAACCGCGCGACCAATTCATCGTAGGAAAACAAAAGTTCGCCCTGCGCCGGCAGCGCCTCGTCGCGCTCGAGCGCCGCGAGGTACTGCTCCTTGAACTCCAGCGCGCGGTTCTCGCACCGCTCGCGCAGCCGCTCGGGCTGATCGAGCACCACGATGGGATCGTCTAAATAGTCCGCCGCCGTGTCCGCGTATTTGAGCAGCACCGGGATCAGCGCGTCAAATCCGTCCGCGCGCCTGCCCGTTTCGAGCGCGTCGATCACGCTGCGAAAGTTCCGATCCAACGCGTTTCGCGGCGGCGCATGCTTCTCCACCGCCACCGGCATAGGCGCAGGCTTGCGCCCGCCCGGCGCAAACGTCAAATCCCCGAACTCGGGCAGCTCGTCCTCCTCCGCGCTCGAATAGGTGAGCTGCAAGAAATCCTCGACGGGCGTCAAATCAAACTCGCGCTCGATCTGCCGCTGCCTGTCCTCCGCCGCCAGCGCGCGCTCGCGCGTTTTGAGCATGCGCCCCAGTTCGTGCGCCGCCTTGATGCACTCGTCGCCCGAAAGCAAAATCTCGTCCGCAGGGTACACCTGCGCGGACGCAACGCGCGCGATCGACCGCTGCGTCATCACATCAAAGCTGCGGATGGAGTCGATCTCGTCGTCAAAAAACTCAATCCGCAGCGCGTTCGGCTCGCCAACGGGGTACACGTCTAGGATGCCCCCGCGCAGCGCGCACTGCCCGCGCCCCTCGACCAGCTGTACGCGCTCGTACCCAGCATCCACCAGCCGCGCGATCATATCGCCCGGCTGCATCCGCATATTCTCGTCGAGTGCGATCATCCGCTGCGCAAACCGCGCCTTGGGCATCAGCTTGTGCGCCATCGCGTCAATCGGCACGGCAAGCGCGCGCAATTCGCCCGTCGCGGCCGCGCCGAGCGCTTCGATGCGCCGCATGGAAAGCTCGCGGCTCGCCGCCGCCGTCTTCAAAAATGAAACATCGCGCGCCGGCATGAACATGCACCCGCTGCCGAGCATGGCGTTCATGTCCTCGGTCGCGCGCTGCGCCGATTGATCGGTCGCCGTGATGATCAAAAGCGGACGCCCCGTCCGCCTGCTCAGCGCGGCGAGCAGGTGCGCGCGCTGGCTGTCGTCCGGTCCGTATGCCGCATACATGCCGCCGCGCGCGAGCGCCGATGCGAGGTCGTTAAATTCTGTCAGTTCGTCAAGCGGAGTAAAGAGACACGCGAATTTGTCGTCTGTCAGCATCTTACGCTCCTTTGATTGGATTGGATAGCAGTCGACGCGCGCCCTCCGCGCCGGATTTGATGTATTCCGCGATCACGTCCGCGGCAAGCTGATATGCGTCAAACATCGTCTGGCGCAGCTGTTTTGTTTCATAGCGCGTCAACACGAAATCGCGCAGCTCCATGTGCTCCGGCGGACGCCCGACCCCGACCCGCACCCGCGGAAAATCGTCGCGCCCCAAAAGGTAGATGATGTTTCGCATGCCGTTGTGCGTGCCCGCGCTGCCCGACGGGCGAAAGCGCACCTTCCCCTCCGGCAGATCGACATCGTCGTAGCATACGATCAATTTCTCTGGCTCGGGCTTGTACCAATTCAGAAGCGATACAACGCTCTCCCCCGCCAGATTCATGTACGTCTGCGGCAGAGCCAGCGCGGCGCGCGCGCCGTGGATCGCGCCCTCGCCCACCACCGCCTTCGAGCGGATTTTCATGATGTTGATCCCGTGCTTCTCCGCGAGGATCGTCAATACATCAAATCCCGCATTGTGCCTGGTATGCTCATATTTTCTGCCGGGATTCCCCAGCCCGACCACGACGTACATCCGCGCCACCGCCTGCAATAAAAATGAATCATTTCATTTTAGCAGTCCGCCCGATCGTTTGTCAAGCTTGATTCCCCCGCGGCGTTGATGTATAATGTTTTCAGTTAAAAAATACCGATATCAAGGAGGTTATACGATGAAACTCAGCGTTTTTGCCGTGCTTTTGCAGGATCAGTCGTTTGATGAGGCGTGTAAATACCTGTCCGAGCAGGGCGTGCAGGCGGTCGAGATCGGCTGCGGCGGCTATCCCGGAAAGGCGCATTGCGACCCCGAGGCGCTCCTGAAAGACCCCGCGCAGATCGACGCGCTCCGGGCGACGCTTTCCAAGTATCATCTGGAAATCGCCGCGCTCTCCGCGCACGGCAACCCGGTGCACCCCGACCCGGCAATCGCCAAATCCTTCCACGATGATTTCCGCAACACCGTGCTGCTCGCGGAGAAGCTGGGCGTTCAAACCGTCGTAACCTTCTCCGGCTGCCCCGGCGGCTCGCCGGAGGACAAGACCCCCAACTGGGTCACCTGCCCCTGGCCGGAGGATTTTACCAAAATTCTCGATTACCAGTGGAACGAGGTGCTCATCCCCTATTGGAAGAACGAGGTGGAATTTTTGAAGGCGCACGGCGTGCGCGTCGCGTTTGAGATGCACCCCGGCTTCTGCGTCTATAACCCGGAGACGCTCCTGCGCATCCGCGACGCGGTCGGCGACACCATCGGCGCAAACTTTGACCCCTCGCACCTGTTCTGGCAGGGCATCGATCCCGTCGCGGCGATCCGCTACCTGGGCGACGCCATCTACTACTTCCATGCGAAGGATACGAAAGTCGATGCCATCAACACCGCGCGCGTCGGCGTACTCGACACCAAGCCCTATTCCGATGAGATCAACCGCGCGTGGGTGTTCCGCTCGGTCGGCTACGGAAACCCGCACCAGACGTGGAAGGACATCATGAGCGCGCTGCGCATGGTCGGCTACGACGGCGCAATCTCCATCGAACATGAGGATAGCCTCATGAGCGCGACGGAGGGGCTCGGCAAGGCGATCGCCATGCTCAAGGATGTGATGATGTTCGAGGGCATCGGCGAAATGTGGTGGGCATAAACGATTGGTTCAATCAAACGGGGGATGCGTCATGCATCCCCCGTTCCGTTTACACGCGCCGCACCGGGCGCGCCTCGATGTACCCCCGATACCCCATCGGCGCAAGCTGGAACCGCGGCGCGGCCTGCGGATCCCACGCGTACCCGTACAAAGCGGGATCAAATGTCTCCAAATGCCGCCATAGCTCCGAAATCGCGCCGTGAAAATCCTCGTCCTCGTAGGGCTCTCCCTGAAACACCATGTAGGTCGCCGCGGGCAGTTCGATCAACTCAAGCCCCTCGGGCGGCGCTTTGTCATAATTCAACGGCAGTTCCACCCCCTGCACATAGCGCGATGTGCCCGCCGGCATGAGATGATCGGGCAACCACAGCCCCACCGGCTCGTAGATCGCCTCCTTCACGCTGCACAACAGCCCCCAGATGCCGCAATCCACCTCCTCGCAGTACGCGAAGTAGTGCTCCGCCTTCACGCCCCGCTTGAGCAGGAGCCTCCGCGCCGGTCGCTCCACCACCTGCGCAAATATCGTCCTTGTGTTGCTCTCCATGCTGTTTTCCCTCCCTCTGATGATCGCGCGGTGGGAGACGACCACGTTCTCCGGCAGAAACAGCGCAATCGGCGGCGCGTTTCGCGCATACGCGCCGGGCGATATGCCAAACGCCCGTGTGAACGCGCGCGTGAACCCCTCGTTGGAATCGAATGTGAAGTCTAGCGCAACGTCCAGCACGCGGTGCTGCCCATCGCGCAGGCGCATCGCCGCGCACGCAAGCCGGCGCGCACGGATGTACTCAAACGGCGCTTTGCCCGTATGCGCTTTGAACATCCGCGCGGCATGCCAGATCGAATACCCCGCCGCGTCCGCAAGCTGACGCATGGTGATGCGCGCGCTCAGGTGCGCCTCGATGTATTCCTGCATCCGCCCAACCGCTTCGAGCGATTCCGTGCCGTTCATGGTCTCACCCCCGCGATTCATATGATACCATCCATCGTGCGCGCGCCGCATGACCTGCGTTGCGATTGCGCCGAAATTCGGGCACAAAAAAAACCGGCGCGGCGAATGCCGAACCGGCAGGGGTTGTCAGGCGAACACGGGCGTGAGCGACGAAAACACCGTGCACGCGATGTGCTCGACAAACCGCATGTCCTTAAACTGTGAGGCGGGCAGCGCCATGTATCGCCTGTGCTCGTCCAACAGCATCTCAAACAACGGTTTCTGGACACTTGTGGCGTTCGCCCTGCGCCCTTCGAGGTACGCCGCAAACTTTTCTTTTAATTCCATCTCGTAGCTTCGATGGTCGGGCAAGCTGCCCGGAAAGTTTTCGTTGTGCGCGTAGGTGAACGAATCCACGATATAATGGATCAGCTTCCCGAGCCGATAGTAATCGCGATACCGAAATTTCACGCGCGCTTCGAGCCGCGCGATCGCGCCGTCGATGTACGCTGCGGTGCTGCGGAAGGTGTGCCCCGCGAACATCCGATGCTTCAGCGACCCGCGCAGATACGTCAGATAGTTGTAGTCGGGCTCGACGCAGCCGAACACGAATGCCCAGCGATGCAGCCGTCTTGCTCCCTCTCCGATCCCGTTCATGATATATTTCCCCAACAAAAAATGGCTTTTTGTCTTCAATTCATATCACCCGTAGCATTTTTTTATCAGTATAGAGCAATTCCATGTCGGAATATAGTCATACTTCGTTAAATCTCTGTTTGGTTGTACTAACATTTGATTCCGCCCATCCATGCGTACCCCCTCCCCCCATCTCGCAAAAAAACGCGAGGTCATCCCCCGCGCCGAGCCGTTGATTATTCCGCAGAAAAATAAATGTAGAAGCCGAGATACCCCCACTTTCGCGTCTCCCAAATAAAAAAGCGGGGGTTATCCCCCCGCGCGCGAGCGTGTTGACAAAGTCAACACGCTGTCCGAGAAATGCAAGGGCGCATTTCTCGGAGTTCGGAATTTTCCTGCACACCTTCGGTGCACAGGAAAATTCCGCAAGGAAGCGCTCAGAGTGAGCGCTCCTCGGCGACGTACACGCCGCCGCCTGGGCGCGTCGATCGAATTTTTAATTC
>JBMNUA010000046.1:0-13534 GCA_050945995.1 Christensenellales bacterium | reverse complement strand
GCCGCGCGAAACGCGCCCGCGCCGTAGAAATCATCGGCGTTGATCACGCAGAAGGGCGCGTCGATCGCATCCTTTGCGCAGAGCGCCGCGTGCGCCGTGCCCCAGGGCTTCTCCCTGCCCGCCGGAACCTCAAACCCCTCGGGGAGCATTTCAAGCGATTGATACGCATATTCGACCGGAAACTTGCCGGCGATGCGATCGCCGATCTGCGCGCGAAACGCGCCTGCGAAATCGCGCTTTACAATGATGACGACCTTGCCGAACCCGGCGCGCATGGCGTCGTAGATGGAAAAATCCATGATCGTATGCCCCATATCGTCCACCGGGGCGATTTGCTTGTTGCCGCCGAAGCGGCTGCCCATACCCGCGGCCAGCACGACCAACATGGGTTTTTGCATATTGCACACCCTCTCAAAACATGGTAACATATCGATTATAACCGCGCGTGTATCGAAAGTCAATGCGCGCAAATTGCCCGAAAACCATATGTTTCGCATTGAAAAGAAGGGGCGTTTCGGGTATACTATATGACAGTAAATTCGGGAGGGATTTCTATGACCAACCCAGCGGCGAAAACAAGCCGGAACACCATGCAGATGCTCATCTATATCGCGGCGGGCGCGTTGCTATTGGCGCTGATCGTTGTTTCGGCGTTCGCCTACCAATGGCACGGCGAGAATGTCGAATTGAAAAAACG
This sequence comes from Christensenellales bacterium, assembly GCA_050945995.1. Lineage (GTDB taxonomy): Bacteria > Bacillota > Clostridia > Christensenellales > Aristaeellaceae > RUG11247. The sequence continues at coordinate 12,837 of JBMNUA010000046.1, read as the reverse complement.
AAATATCACGTTGCGCGCGCTGTCGGACGATTCCACGATCTCGTCGATGAACAACGAGATCATGTCGATCCAACAGTCGTTGATCGCCGAGCAGGCGGCGAACGACGAGCTGACGCGCCAATTGCGCGAATACGAGGCGATCTTGTCGGAGCATGATCTGCTGCCCGCCGCGCAGGACTGAGCGGCGCGAGCGCAAAACCGTGTGCCATGATGGGCACGCGGTTTTATGTCGTCAAAAACCTCATGGTTTTTGACGAGGAGGAAGAAGGCTGCAATTTGCTAAAATCCTCACGAATTTCCGAGCGCAAATCTGACCAGCAGGAATTCATGTCCAGTCGAAAACGCAAGCGTTTTCTTTGTGAACATGCAAGTTTGACGTACACGCCGCCAAACTTGATGAAACAGGCTGTTCTGCAATCTTCCATCCTCAGATCGACATTACTTTTTTAACGTACCGCCGTGCGCCTTGCTGTGCGCGCGGTTTTTTATGCATCCATTTAACGCAGGCTTCATTGAAAGCGCGCGCGGCGGATGATACAATGGAGTGTATACTTATGAGTTTGGAGGATTGCTTATGCGCATTGCATTTTCGACGGTCGGCTGTCCCGACTTCGATTGGGTCGATATCTACACAATGGCGAAGGACTTTCAGTTCGACGGCATTGAAATCCGCGGGCTCGGGCGCAACATCTACGCCGTGACCGCGCCGCCCTTCACCCCGCGCCGCATCGAGGCGACGATCCGCAAGCTATCCGACTTGCGCCTGAGCGTGCCCTGCCTCTCCTCCAACTGCACGATTCGCGACGAAGAGAACCGCGCGGCGGCATTTCACGAAATATCCGATTATATCGACCTTGCGCAGCAGCTTGGCACGCCCTACATCCGCATCCTCGCCGATCAGGACGCGAATGTGACCGCCGAGGTGGACGACGAGGCGGTGCGCGAGGCGCTGATCAAGCTCGCGGACATCACAAAGGGCACGGGGATCACGCTATTATGTGAGACAAACGGGGTGTACGCGGACACCGCGCGGCTCAGGCGGCTGCTCGATTCCGTGAACCGCCCGGAGATCGCCGCGCTATGGGATTTGCACCACCCCTACCGCTTCTTCGGCGAATCACCCGAGGTCACGATCGAGAATTTGGGCGGCTACATCAAGCATGTGCACGCGAAGGACTCGGAGATGGTGGACGGCGCGCTCGTCTACAGGATGATGGGCGAGGGCGATCTGCCGATCTACGGCATGCTCGACGGCTTAAACGCGATGGGCTACGAGGGCTTTGTCTCGCTCGAATGGGTCAAGCGCTGGATGCCCGACCTCGAGGACGCGGGCATTGTGTTCCCCCACTTCGCGAACTTCATGCATACTTATGCGGAGGAGCACGGGCTGCAGACCGACGAGCGCGGCACGGGAAAGTACATCTGGAAGAAGCATCGGCTGATCGATTTGACCTTCCCCGAGATGCTCGACCGCGTGGTGAAGGAGTTTCCCGAGCAGCTCGCCTTTGAATACACCGCGCTCGACTACACGCGCACCTATGCGCAGTTTCGCGACGATGTGGACCAGTTTGCGCGCGCGCTCATCGCCATTGGCGTAAAACCGGGCGACCATGTGGCGATCTGGGCGACGAACGTGCCGCAATGGTTCATCACTTTTTGGGCGACGGTGCGCATCGGCGCGGTGCTCGTCACGGTCAACACCGCCTACAAGGTGCACGAGGCGGAGTATCTGCTGCGGCAGTCGGACACGCACACGCTTGTGATGATCGACGGGTTCAAGGATTCCAATTACGTCGAGATCATCAAAGAGCTTTGCCCCGAGCTGCACACGAGCGAGCCGGGCGAGCTGTTCTGCAAGCGGCTGCCCAGCCTGCGAAACATCATCTCCTGCGAATCCGAGCAGCCCGGCTGCTTCACATGGGAGGGGGCGCTCGCGCTCGCAAACGAGGTGCCCATGAGCGAGGTATACCGCCGCATGCACAAAATCGACAAGGACGATGTGTGCAACATGCAGTATACATCCGGCACGACGGGGTTTCCCAAGGGCGTGATGCTGACGCATTACAACGTCGTCAACAACGGCAAAGCGATTGGCGACTGCATGGATTTTTCCAATTACGACCATCTGATGATCCAAGTGCCGATGTTTCACTGCTTCGGCATGGTGCTGGCGATGACCGCGGCGATGACCCACGGCGTGACCATGACGCCGATCCCCGCGTTTTCGCCCAAGACCGGGCTCGCCTGCATCCGCGAGAAGCGGATCACGGCGTTTCACGGCGTGCCGACGATGTTCATCGCGATGCTCGAGCATCCGGATTTTTCGATCACCGATTTTACGAATGTGCGCACAGGGATCATGGCGGGGTCGCCCTGCCCGATCAAGGTGATGCAGGACGTGATCGAGAAGATGCATATGACGGACATCTGCATCACCTACGGGCAGACCGAGGCGTCCCCCGGATGCACCATGTCCAAGACCACCGATTCCATCGAGGTGCGCGTGAACACCGTGGGCTCGGCGATGTTTGGCGTCGAGTGCAAGATTGTTGACCCCGAAACCTGGGAGGATTTGCCGGACAACGTGGACGGCGAGCTCGTCGCGCGCGGGTACAACGTGATGAAGGGCTACTACAAGATGCCCGAGGCGACCGCCGCGGTCATCGACGAGGACGGCTGGCTGCATACGGGCGATCTGGCGCGGCGGATGCCCGACGGGAATTACAAGATCACCGGGCGGATCAAGGATATGATCATCCGCGGCGGCGAGAACATCTATCCCAAGGAGATCGAGGATTTTCTGTACACGCACCCGTCCGTTCGCGATGTGCAGGTGATCGGCGTACCCGACAAGCAGTACGGCGAGGAGATTATGGCGTGCGTGATCCCCAAAGAGGGCGTGGCTTTGACCGCAGGCGATCTGCGCGAATACTGCCTCAGCCGCATGGCGAAGCACAAATGCCCCAAGTATTTCGATTTCGTAACCGAATTCCCCATGAACGCTGCTGGGAAGATATTGAAGTACCGGATGCGCGAGCGCGCGGTCGAGAAGCTGAACCTTTCCGCCGACGCGCGCATCGAGACGGCGTAGGCGAGGGGAGAACGGAGAACGGGAGATTGGCGAGGGCATTGCCCTCGCGCTCCCAGCGGCGCACCGACCGAATTTTCAATTCGATCGGTGCGGTCGCGGAGATGAATTTATCAAATTCATCTCCGCGACTTGGTTTGCTGAAAGCAAACCAACCTTCAAAGGCGCAGCCCTTTGGAAACCCATGCGCCGCTTTCGCGGCAAGGAGACGGAGAACGGGAGATTGGCGTGGGTACTACCCTCGCGTTCCCACGGCGTGCCCTTCGGAAACCCATGCGCCGCTTTCGCGGCGGGGTGAAAAAAAGATGCTCCGAGGATGGCTCGGGGCATCGCTATTTTTTGGTTATGAAACGTACTCGCAGCCGAGGTAATCGCACATCTCAGCGTTGGCAAGGCGCGAGATTTGACCGCGAAGCTGCGTCGGGAGCAGGTTATCGAGCGCATCGGCTTCCCGAAGCGTCATCCACAGACATTCGTCCTGATTCAAGTCCTTTTCCAAGGGTTCATGACGGATTTCGTCGGCGCGTCTACACAGAAATATGTGGAACATCCTATGCGTGTAATCCGGATAATCGCACCGCGCTTTTTCGTCCATAGATATCGTCTCGCACACACCGAGGAGTCTTTCGGTACGCACCGCGTAGCCGGTTTCCTCCATGACCTCACGCGCGACAGCGTCGCGGAGCGGCTCATACAAATTCTGACCGCCGCCTGGCAGCACATATGTCACCTTGCCCGCGCCGGACACACATCTTACGAGCAATACCCGATCCCCATCAATGACGAGCGCCTTCGCCGTACTTCGTATCGCCATGATACCCCCCATTCTGTACAATTTCCATATCAAAAGGGGCGTTTGCGCGCCCCTTCCGATCACTTATCTGCCGCGCCCGCCGCCGCCGCCGCGCGAACCGCCGCCGCCGCCGGAACGACCGCCGCCAAGCCCGCCGCTTCTGCCGCTCGAACGGCTACCGCTCGAACGGCTGCCGCCAAAGCCGCCGGTTCGACTGCCGGAGCGCATGCTGCCAAAGCCGCCGCTGCGCGAGGAGCGATTATGAAAGCTGCTATGGCGCGGTCGGTGGGCGTGAAAATGGTTGTGCCGCGGTCGATGCAGGCTGCCGAGGAACCAGAACAGCCCGCCGAGCGGTCCAACCCTTCGGCGGATGAGCGAGAACAGGAAAATACCGATGACGATCCAAGCGAGCGCCCACATCGGCTGATTGCGCTCTTGCTCCGACGGTTGGACGCCCCCGCCGCTGCCGCCGCGCCCCGGATTCGCATAAGCAGCGGCGTCCGCGGCATACGCTTCATAATTGCGCGCGCCCTGCGCGGTCGTCGCGGCAGAGCCGTACAGCCCGGCGAGTTTCTGAAACAACTGCTCGAACACATCGTATACGCCGGCGTCGTATTTGCCCGCGGCGAAGCGCGGCTCGAGGTATTCATCGACGATGGGCTTGATCTTCCCCCAACTCATCTCGATATCAACGCCCGTGCCCGGCAGGAAATAGTAATCCGCGTCGTCAATCGCGAGCAGCATGAGAAACCCGTTCTGCTCGATGGACGAGCCGATGCGCCAATCATTGAACAGCTCGTAGGCGTAATCCTCGATCGCCTGATTCCCCGTGGTCGCGAGCGTCACGACGACGAACTGCGCGCCCGAATCCGCGTGGAGCAGGTCGTTGCTGAACACGATCATGCCCTCGGTCGCCTCGCTGAGCACCTGCGCGCCGTCATAGACATAGAAGTCCGCCGTCGGCGAGACGAGCGCAAACGCAGGCACGGCAAACAAGAGAAGCGCGAGCGTAAGGGGCAGCAATATCTTTTTCATGCGGTTCACCTCCCGTAGGTCTCTGCCGGCTCGAGCCCCCAGATCAACGCGATCGCACGCGCGGGGAACGCGCGCACGGCTTCGTTGTAGGCGGATGCTTCGGCATGGTATCCGTCGTTTTGGATGAGGTTTTGCGCGCTGCGGTAGTCATGGTAGGCGACGGTCACGTTCACCGCATCCTCCGCGCCCGCGGTTTGCAGCGCGGTGTAGAGATCCTCGACGGCGCGCGTGAGCGAGCGGTAGGTTTCATACCTGCCGTCGATGCCATCCGTGCGCGTGAGCGCGTCCGCGTGCGTAAGCGCGGATTCGATGAGCGCGTCGTCGATCGAATGCCGCTTCGCCTCCTGCGCGAGGTCGGAGGCGGACTGCGCGCAGCGATCCAGATATGCGTCCATGCTGTGGCGCGTCATCAGCCGCGGTTCGGTGCCGTACACGAAAATCCGCTCAAGCGCGGAATGGCGCGCATGGAGCTTCCATCCGCCGAGCACAAACACGCTGATCAGCGCGCACAATATCACAGCCGCCGCGCCCAAGCGCCGGTTTTCAATCAGCCGCATCGTATCTCCCCCGTCTACTGGTTGATCTCAAGCAACTTTTTCTTAAGCTGATCCTCGATGTTCGCCAGCTCCTTCTCGGCGTCGCGCCTGCGCTGCTTGCCGTCGCGCTGGATGGCGAGCACCTCGTCCATGGTCTGCATGAGCATCTGGTTGGTCTTGGTGAGCGTTTCGATGTCCACGATGCCGCGCTCCGATTCCTTCGCGGATTCGACGGTCGCGACCTTCAATTTCTGCGCGTTCTTTGTGAGCAGCTCGTTTGTCAGATCGGACACCGCGCGCTGCGCCTCCATCGCGGACTGCGTGTGCGCGATGCCGAGAGCGAGCACCATCTGGCTTTTCCAGAGCGGTATGGTGTTGACGAGCGAGGTCTGTATCTTCTCCGCCATCATCTGGTTGGAGGATTGTACGAGCCGGATTTGCGGCGCCATCTGGATGCTGATGTTGCGCGTGAGCTCGAGGTCATAAATCTTCTTCTCGAACCGATCCGCCTTGTCGGCGAGATCCTTCGCCGCCTGCGCGTCCTCGGGCAGCCCGGACGACTCCGCACGCGCGCGCGCCTGCGCGAGCTCGGTTGCGCGGAAATCTTCAAGCCGCTGTTTGCCGGCGGCGATGTACATCGACAGCTCCTTGAAATACAGCAGGTTCTGCTCGTAGAGCTTATCGAGCATCGCGATGTCCTTGAGCAGCTGGATCTGATGCTGCTCGAGCCCCTCGGTGATTTTGTTTACGTTGACCTCGGCGTCGGCGTAGCGCGCCTTGAGCAGCTGCAATTGATCGCGCTGCTTGCGGAACCACTTTGCGATCTTCCCGCCCTCTTCGTCGTCGGTGGAGAAGCCCTTGAGCTCGCGCACGAGCCCGGCGATCATATCCCCCACCTCGTCCAAATCCTTCGTCTGCACGTTTTTCAGCGCGGAGTCCGAGAACTGCGCGATGTTCTGCTGCGAGGACGCGCCGTAGGAGAACACGAGGTTCGAGTCCCGAATGTCGATCTGCTTGGAAAAATCGTCGATCATCTGCTTCTCTTCCGGGGTAAACTGCTGTTTTTGTATCGCGTCGGCCTTCACCTGCTGGACGACTGCTTGCGCGACGTCCGCTTCGGGTGCCGCGGGTGTGGGGTCGAGCGTCAATCTGATTTCATCCGCCATGGTTCTTTCCTCCATCCTCTATTTCAAGCCGCCGGGCGACGATCGCTCGGCGTGTCCCTCGCTTTTGATCACCGTTTCGAGCACGGTGATGTCCGTTTCAATGTCGAGCGCGGCGTCGCGGTAGAGCGCGTCGAGCTGCTTTTCAAACGCAACTGCGATCATCTCCATGGAATCTTCGATGATCGTCAGCGACTTTTGCACATTTACGCCGCTCCCGCCGCCGGCGGACAGCGCGCGGTAGCGATCGAGCAGCTTGTCCGCCGTGGGCAGATAGTACGTCATGAACCGCCGAACCTGGCTGCTCTTTTTCGTATCCTTCTCGAGAAGATCGAATATTTTCGCGCCCGCGTCCTCCATGCGCGCGATTCGTGCGCTCATCGCGGGGTCGGGGATCGCGTCGTTCGACTGCCGGATGCGCGCAAGCGTTTCGCGCCCCGCTTCGATTTGCAGATCGACCTGCTTATCGCCGCTGTCCGCGGCGGCGCGCACCTCCGCCATCCTGCCGGGGAATATTTTCCCAAGCGCGAAGTACGCGCCAACGGATAACGCAAGCGCCAACAGGATCATCGAAAGTCGATACATCGGCGTCGCCGCGCCGAGGATCAGCCAGACCGCCGCCGCGCCGTAGAGCGGGATTGCGGATTTGATCCGAACCTGCTTCATATCATCACCCCGTCGCATATTGTAACGCACGCCGCGCAGGTTTACAAGCAAATTCAACCGGGCGTTGCAGGATTGGGGTTGAGCACCAGCTCCACCGGGCAATGGTCGCTGCCCATGATATCCGGATGGATCGCGGCGCGCGCAATGCTGCCAGCGAGCCGTTCGGAGACGGTGAAGTAGTCGATGCGCCAGCCCGAGTTGTTCGCGCGCGCGTTGCCCATGTAGCTCCACCAGCTGTACGCGATGGTGTCCGGATGCAGGTGGCGGAAGCTATCGACAAACCCGGCTTCGAGCAACTGCGTGAATTTCGCGCGCTCCTGATCGGTAAACCCCGCGTTCATGCGGTTGGTCTTTGGGTTTTTCAGGTCCATCTCCTGATGCGCGACATTCAAATCGCCCGCGAGGATCACGGGTTTTTTCGCGTCGAGCGCCAAGAGGTACGCGCGCATGGCATCCTCCCAGACCATGCGGTAATCAAGCCGCAACAGCCCGCGCTGGGAATTGGGCGTGTAGCAGCACACGAGGTAGTATTCCTCAAACTCCGCGGTGATCACGCGCCCCTCGCGGTCGTGCTCGTCCATGCCCAGCCCGTAGGTATAGCCGAGGACGGGGACGCGGCTGTAGATCGCCGTGCCGGAATATCCCTTTTTATCCGCTGAGTTGAACACCACCTCGTATCCATCGAGGGGGATGTTCTCCTGCCCCTGCTGGAGCTTTGTCTCCTGCAGGCATAACACATCCGGATCGAGCGCGCGGATGCTCTCTGCGAAGCCCTTCTTCACGCACGCGCGCAGCCCGTTTACATTCCAAGAGATCATTTTCATATTGGTAACACCGCCATGTCATATATATGGTATAGTATATCAGAAAAATGGTTTGATTTGAAGGTGAATTCTGTGACATTGCATGAAAAAGCGCGGCTTGCCGCACAGGTGGCGCGCGAGGCGGGCGCGATGCTATTGGGTAGCCGCGATTTCAAGGTGACGCGCAAGGCGGCGCACGATTATGTGACGGAGATCGACATCGCCTGCGAGAAGCTGATCCGCGAAAAGCTGCTCGCGGCGTGCCCGGAGGACGGATTTTACGGCGAGGAAGGCGGCGGCGCGGAGAAGGCGGAGGGGCGCTGGATCGTCGATCCGATCGACGGGACGACGAATTTCATCAAGGACATTCCGCTGTATACGATCTCGATTGCGTATGAGGCGCGCGGCGAGCTGGTGATCGGCTGCGTGTACGCGCCCGCGCTTGACGAGATGTATCTGGCGATCCAGGGCGAGGGCGCGACGCGAAACGGCGAGGCGATCCGCGTATCCGAGGTTTCCGACCCGGAGACGGCGGTGTACGGCATGTCGTTCGCGCACCGGCTGCAGGGCAGCCATGATGAGATGATGGGCGTACTTGACCGCATCTGCGGGCGCGTCAACGACCTGCGGCGGATGGGCTCGGCTGCGTTCGATCTGTGCTGCGTCGCGTGCGGGCGGACAGAGGGGTTTTTCGAATTGGGACTGCATCTGTACGACATCGCGGCGGGCGTTGTGATCCTGCGCGAGGCGGGCGGTATGGTGACCGGCTGGGCGGCGGATGAGGATGTGTTGCAAACCGGGAACATCTGCGCCACGAACGGGCATACGCACGCATTTTTGCAGGGCATTCTGCGGGGGTAAGTGAAGCTTGCAAATCATGCACGAGAACGAGCGTTTCGTGCATGATTTGTGGTTTTGGAAGGCAATCGACCGCGCGCAATTGCATTTCATGTCAAAAAACATGCATCTCGTGCACGAAATGCGCTTTTGGGGGGGTCTTTCGTGTAGGATGTCATCCGAAGGGGGCGGAGACAGTGGAGAAGCAAAAACCGAAGTACAATATGTTTCAGAACACGCATTACATGATGAAGCGGTACGCGCGCGATTCGGGGCGGACGGTGGCGGCGGTGTGCATCCAAGCGCCGGCGCGCGTCGCCATGCAGTTTCTCGCGGTGCTGCTGCCGAGCGTGGTGATCGGGCGATTGGCAAACGGAGCGAACGCCATGGAGTTGGTGCGCGCGACAGCGCTCGTCGCCGCGCTGCTCGTCGCAGCCGCCGTCATCGACAAGCTGTGCGACGGCTACATCTTCGGGCGGGTGATCTACCTGCGGCTCGGGTTCATCGCGGATGTGATGTACAAGAACTTCGACGCGGATTACGCGGTGGTCGAGCACCCGCGAACGCGCGAGCTCGCGGAGCGCGCGAATCGCTTCCTCAACAACAACACCGCCGGAAGCGAACAGACGCTGCGCAGCGTGCGCGATCTGGGCGCAAACCTACTGGGGCTTTCGCTGTATGCGCTATTGATGGCGCGGCTGAGCCTTTGGGTGCTGGCGGGGCTGATTGCCATCTCCGCCGTGAACTACATCGCGGTTCATCTGTTCAATCGCTACGAGGCAGGGCAGCGCGAGGCGCAGGGGAAAATCTGGAATCGCAGCGGGTATTTGGCGCAATATTGCGCGGATTTTGAAGCCGGGAAGGACATCCGCATCTACAACATCGCGGCGTGGTTCGGACAATTGGGCGAGCGGGTGGAGGCGGACGATACCGCACTTGCAAAACCGCGCGAGATGCGGCGGTTCATCTCCGGCGCGGTGGGCGCGACGATGCTCCTCGTGCGCGAGGGCTGGGTGTATGTGTATCTCATCGGCGCGGTGGCATCGGGGCGCATCGGCATATCGGATTTTGTGCTGTTCTTCGGCGTCGTCGCGGGCTTTTCGGGCTGGATCAGCGGCATTTCGACGGAACTGACGAACCTCAACCGCTGCTCGCTTGAATGCTGCGATTTCCGCGCGCTGCTCGAGCTGCCCGACAGGCAGAACCGCGGGGCGGGCATCCCGCTGCCCGGCGCGGATGAAATGCCGCCGGAATTTACATTTACGAACGTTCGATACAGCTACCCGGGCGCGGAGAAGCCCGCCGTCGATATCCCCGAACTGCGCATCCCGAAGGGGCAGAAGTTAGCGATTGTCGGGCGCAACGGCGCGGGCAAGACGACGCTTGTCAAGCTATTAACAGGCATCTACATGCCGGATACGGGCGCGATCAGCGTCAATGACCATGATAGTTCAAAATTCAACCGCGACGAATACTACGACCTATTCACGGCGGTGTTTCAGGATTTCGTGTTCTTGCCGGGCTCGATTGCGTTAAATGTCGCGCTCGCGCGGGAGGAGGAGATCGACCGCGCGCGGGTGATGGATTGCTTGACATCGGCGGGGCTTACGGAGAAGATCCGCGCGCTCCCCCACGGCTTGGACACGCGCATGGTCAAAGAAGCGCTCGACGACGCGGCGGAGCTATCCGGCGGCGAGCAGCAGCGGCTCGTACTCGCGCGCGCGCTGTACAAGGGCGCGCCGGTGTTGGTGCTGGACGAGCCGACCGCCGCGCTCGATCCCATCGCCGAGAGCGACCTCTACCAGAAATACGCCGATTTCGCGCGCGGGCATACCTCGGTCTTTATCTCGCATCGGCTCGCGAGCACGCGGTTTTGCGACCGCATACTGTTCATCGAGGACGGCAAAATCGCAGAGGACGGCACGCACGATGAATTGATGGCGGCGGGCGGCAAGTACCGCGCGATGTTCGACATCCAAAGCCATTACTACAAGGAGGCGGCGAGCCATGAATAAAGAGGCGTATGTTCCCATCAAGGACGCGTGGCGGATGCTGGTGCGCGCGCTTCGGCACATCCGCGTGCTGATGCCTGGCGCTTTGCCGCGCACGTTCTCGCTGGCGGTGGTCAAGGCGCTGCGCCCGTTCGTCGCGATCTATGTCACCGCGTGGGTGCTCAACGCGCTCACAAGCGGCATGCCCATGCGCCGCGCGGTAGCGGGCGCGCTGATCGGCGCGGGCATCGGCTGCGCGGCGGCGCTATTGGAAGCGGCGCTCACGAGCCTGACGCACATCACAAACGGCAAGCTGCATTACCGCACGCAGCAGGAAGTGAACCGCAAATACCTCGAATCGGATTTTGAACGGCTGGAGCAGCCGGAATTTCAGAAGCTCAAATTGGATTTTACCTATTTCTTTGGCGTGCCGACGACGCGCGCACTCGAGTTTTCGGCAGCGGTGACCACGCAGCTTTTGACGGCGCTGATCGCGCTCGGCACGGCGATTCCCCTGATATGGAAAGCCGATGCGCGCTTGAGCGCAATCGTCGCGCTATTGATCGCGGCGGTCGTGGGGCTGTCCTTTCTGATCCAAAACAAGCTCGGAAAACTCGAATACAAGTATATGGCGGAGAACGCGCAGGGCAACCGGCTGTTTGGCTACATGGTGGGGCTGGCGTACAACTACAAGATCGGACCGGAGGTGCGCATGTTCCGCGCGCAGAAGCTGTTGAGCCATATGGGCAGGCGGATGAGCAACGCGCTCTACATCCAATGGGGACAGGATGAGGGCGGCTACAAAGCCGCAGCCGAGGCGGTGACGCAGACGGCGGGCGCGGCGATCTACATTGCCGTTGCGTTAGCGGCGCTCGGGGGCGCGTTTCCAATCGGGAGCGTGGTGCGCTATGTAGGCGCGCTGCTGCGGCTGTCGGCGGGGCTCGGCGGGCTGATCCAGCAGCTCACCTCGCGGCAATTGGCGAAAGAATTGGAGACATACTTCGCGATCCTGGACGCTGCGCCGATCAAATACCTGGGCACGCTCTCCACCGAGAAGCGCGACGACGCGGAGTACGACATCGAATTTCACGACGTGTCGTTCAAATATCCGGGGAGCGAGCAGTACGCGCTGCGGAATTTGAACTTAAAATTGCACATCGGGCAGCACTTGGCGGTGGTGGGCATGAACGGTTCTGGGAAAACGACAATGATCAAGCTGCTCTGCCGGCTGTACGATCCGACGGAGGGCAGGATCACGCTAAACGGCTTTGACATCAAGAAATACGACCTGCGGCAGTACACGGATTTGTTCTCGGTGGTGTTTCAGGATTTCAAGTTGTTCTCGTTCAAGGCGGGGGAAAATGTCGCGGCGGACACGGCGTTTGATCGCGCGCGGGTGATCGACTGCTGCGAGAAGGCAGGCTACCCCGATGTCGATCCTGACATGCTACTATACCGAAATCTCGACGAGAACGGCATTGAGATTTCCGGCGGCGAGGCGCAGAAACTCGCGCTCGCACGCGCGCTGTACCGGAACGCACCGTTTATGGTGCTGGACGAGCCGACCGCCGCGCTCGATCCCGTGGCGGAGTTTGAGATCTACACGCGGTTCCACGCGCTGATGGCGGGGCACACCGCCATCTACATTTCGCATCGGCTGTCGTCGTGCCGGTTCTGCGACGACATCGCGGTGTTTCACGAGGGGCGGCTGATCCAGCGCGGCAGCCACGAACAGCTGCTCGCGGACGCGGGCGGCAAGTACCGCGCGCTGTGGCAGTCGCAGGCGCAGTATTACGCGCAAATCGAGTAGGAGGGTAGTCATTAGTTGGCTACCCGACCTCTCCCACCACCGTGCGTACCGTTCGGTACACGGCGGTTCCAAAGTTCACACAAGTTTCAGGTAATAGTCAGTCATGGTTATAAAG
>JBMNUA010000045.1:0-13611 GCA_050945995.1 Christensenellales bacterium | reverse complement strand
CTGGAGCGCGCCGCGCAGCTCGCGCAGGCGGACGACTTCATCCGCACGTTCCCCGACGGCTACGAAACCTTCATCGAGCAGGGCGGCACGAACGTGTCCGGCGGGCAGAAGCAGCGGCTGTGCATTGCGCGCGCGCTTCTAAAAAACCCGAAGATACTGATCCTCGACGACTCGACCTCCGCGGTCGATACGCGAACCGACGCGAACATCCGCCGCGCGCTGCGCGAGGAGATCCCCGGCACGACGAAGATCATCATCGCCCAGCGCGTCGCATCCGTCGAGGACGCCGACAAAATCATCGTGATGGACGGCGGGCGCGTCCACGGCTTCGGCACGCACGCGCAGCTGCTCGAATCGAGCGAGATCTATCGCGAGGTCTACGAATCCCAGAAAAGGGGGGATCGGCAGGATGGCTGATTTCAAAAAGAAAAAGGGCGCGATGCCGAACCCGCCCGATATGGGCGCGGAGTCGTCGGTGTTTCGCCGCTATGCGCGCATCGCAAAAAAGCCCGGCGGTCCGGGCGGCTTCGGCGGCGGCGGTCCGGGCGGACCGGGCAGGTCGCGCGGCAGCTTCGTTCCGGGCGCGAAATTCGACAAGGGCACGACCATGCGCATCCTAAAGACCGTGTTTTTGCCCTATTGGCCGCGGATGCTCGTGGTGTTCGCCGCCATCGTCGTCAGCGCGCAGGCGAGTGTGCGCGCGAGCCTGTTTCTGCGCACTTTGATCGACGATTACATCAAGCCCCTCATGACGCAGGAATCGCCCGTGTTCACGGGGCTATTGCACGCCTGCCTCGTCATGGCGCTGATCTACATCGCCGGCATCTTCTCCACCTGGCTGTCGAACTTCCTGATGGTCGGCGTATCGCAGGGCACGCTCAAAAAACTGCGCGACCAGCTGTTTACGCACATGCAAAAACTGCCGATCAAGTACTTTGACACGCACACCCACGGGGACGTGATGTCGCGCTACACAAACGACATCGAGACCATGCGCCAGATGATCGGCATGTCCATCCCGCAGCTGTTCTCCACCGTCGTCACCGTCGTCACGGTGTTTATAAACATGGTGCTGATGAGCATGTGGCTGACGCTGTTCACGCTCGCGTTCGTATTTCTCATGCTGATGATCACCAAGCGCATCGGCGCGATGTCCGCCAAGTATTTTGTCGCGCAGCAGGCGACGCTCGGCGCGCTCAACGGGTTCATCGAGGAGATGATCAACGGGCAGAAGGTCGTCAAAGTGTTCAACCACGAGCCGGTCGCCACCTCTGAGATGGGCGAGCTCAACGACGCGCTCGGCGAGCAGGCGTACCAGGCCAACAAGCTCGGCAACATCCTGGGACCGATCATGGGCAACCTCGGGCATCTTCAATACATCCTACTTGCGGTGATCGGCGGCGCGCTCGCCATCCACGGCATCGGCGGGCTGACGCTCGGCACGATCGCGGCATTTTTGCAGCTCTCGCGCTCGTTCACCATGCCCATCAGCCAGGTCTCCCAGCAGATCAACTCCGTGGTCTCCGCGCTCGCGGGCGCGCAGCGCGTCTTCGCGATGATCGACGAGGAGCCCGAGCCCGACGAAGGAGATGTGTCACTCGTCAACGCGCACATCGCGCCATCCGGCGCGATCACCGAGTCCGCGGCGCGCACCGGCGTCTGGGCATGGAAGCTCCCCGGCGGCGCGAACGCGCGCTATCAAAAGGTCGAGGGCGATGTGCGGCTCGATCAGGTCGATTTCGCCTACGTCGAGGGCAAGCCCGTGCTCCACGACATCTCGCTCTACGCCGAGCCCGGGCAGAAAGTCGCGTTTGTCGGCGCGACCGGCGCGGGCAAGACCACGATCACGAACCTTCTCAACCGCTTCTACGACATCCAGCGCGGGCAGATCCGCTACGACGGCGTTGACATCGGGCGCATCCAAAAGAACGATCTGCGGCGCGCGCTCGGCATCGTCCTTCAGGAGACGAACCTATTCACCGGCACGGTGATGGAGAACATCCGCTACGGCAAGCTCGACGCCACCGACGAGGAGGTCTACGCCGCCGCGCGGCTCGCGAACGCCGATGATTTCATACGGCGGCTGCCCATGGGCTATGACACGCTCCTGACCGCCAACGGCGCGAGCCTCTCGCAGGGGCAGCGGCAGCTCATCGCCATCGCGCGCGCCGCCGTCGCCGACCCGCCCGTGATGATCCTCGACGAGGCAACCTCGTCCATCGATACGCGCACCGAGCTGCTCGTGCAGCGCGGCATGGATCGGCTCATGAAGGGGCGCACCGTGTTCGTCATCGCGCACCGGCTCTCGACCATCCGCAACGCCGATGTCATTATGGTGCTCGATCAGGGGCGCATCATCGAGCGCGGGCCACACGAAAAGCTCATCGCCGAACAAGGACAGTACTATCAGCTCTACACCGGCGCGTTCGAGCTCGAGTAGCGCCGGGGGCGCGGAGGGGAACGTGCGAGGGCGCCGCCCTGAACCCCGCTCAAGGGCTGATGCCCTTGAGAATCCCTTGCGCCGCTGCTTGCGCAGCGGCAGGGGGAGATAAATCGGATACGCATGTCGCCGCCATAGGGACCCCAGCCCCATGGCGGCGAGCAAAAAAGCCGTGGATTCGGGAAGAATTTACGGCTTATCTTTTTTCCCGTTCCCCGCCGCGATAGCGGCGGTTGCGGGATTCCATAGGGAAGATGTCCCTTTGGCGGGCGGTCTGGAGGGCAGCGTCCTCCAGCGTTCCCCCTGTTCTCTCCTACGCCTACATCTACGGCTTATCTGCTTCCCCGTTCCCCGCCGCGATAGCGGCGGTTGCGGGATTCCAAAGGGACGATGTCCCTTTGGCGGGAGCGCGAGGGCAGCGCCCTCGCACGTTCTTCCCCGTCCCCCCGCCTACGGCGTGATCACCTCGACACCGCGCGCCTGAAGGCTCTCGCGCGCGCCCTCGGGTATGCCCTCGTCGGTGACGACGGCGCGGACGCGCTCGTCGATGCGCAGGGGCACAACGCCGCTGCGCGCGAACTTCTCGGACTCGGTGAGCACGACAACGCCCGCCGCCTGCCGCGCCATATCGCGCACCGCCTGCGCGCGCATATGATCGCTGTTGGTGAACCCGGAGCCCGCGGCGTACCCGTCCGTCCCGATAAATAGGTTGTCCACCATAAAATTCTGGGCAGCCTGCGCGAGGATCGGCCCGACGGTCACCTGCGCGTTGTTCTGGTACGCGCCGCCGAGCAGGATCACGCGCGCGCCGGGGAACGCGCGCACGCGCCCGGCGATGTACGCGCTGTTTGTGATGATCGAAATCTCGCGTTCGGACGATACGAGCGCCTCGGCGAGCAGCGCGCAGCAGCTCCCGCTCTCGATCATCACCGTCTCGCCTGGCGCGACCAACCGCGCGGCGGCGCGCGCGATGCGCAGTTTCGCCTCGTAGTGATGCGCCACGCGCCCCGCGATGTCCTCTGCGCTCCGCAAACGCGCGCTCCCGTGCGCGCGCACGATCAGCCCGCGCCGGTCGAGCGCGTCCAAATCCTTGCGCACGGTCACCTGCGATACGCCCAGCCTGCGCGCAAGCTCCGCAACCTCCGCGCGCCCCTCGGCGGTGAGCATCTCGAGTATCCGCACCTCGCGCTCGCCCATTTCATCCCTCCGATTCATATCCGCGCGCCCCCTCCGTTAAAAGAATCGCTCCTCGGCGGACATCCCCACCTCGCGTTCGCCCATATTCTCCCTCCGATTCATACCCGCGCGCTCCGCCGCCGAACGAGCAGCCCACCGGCGAGCAGGCAAACAACCCCCCAGCGAAACAGCGCGCCATAGAAGCGCACGGCAGCAAACGCGCGCGTGCGCAGCGCAAGCGGCGCGGCGGCGGCGACCATCAGCTCGCGCGCGCGCCCGTAGATCTTCGACCACTCGACGATCACCTCGGGGATCCACTCGGTGAACACATACATCGGCGCGATGGTGAGCGTGAGCACCGCATACGCCGCGGCGGCGAAGAGCGCATACCCCGCAATCTGCAAAAGCGAGCGCCCGATCACCCCGGGCAGCATCTTCTTAAAATACCGCTGTTTGACCTCTGCCTGCCAGCCGATCACAAGCGTGCGCGTGCGCGCGTTCCAGCGCCCGACGAATTGCCCGATCAGATACAACGCAAATAGCACGGCGATCACCCGCGCAATCATCGTCGCGCGCATGACCTCCTTGTCGATGTCGTAGAAATTGCCGTCCGAGCCGAGCACATCCGCGCCCACGCTCTCGACGGCGCGCGCCGCGCCCGGGATGTCGAGCGCGCAGTCGATCTGCACAAAATCCGTCTGCATCCGCGCGCGCGCCGCGGTCGTGATCGGGATGTACGCGGCGTGCTCGTCGATATCGCCCGCGCCGCGCGTATGGCGCACTACGCCAATCACCTCATACCATTCGCCGCCGATCTCCACCCGCCCTTCGGTCGGCTCGGTGGTCGGGAACAGCTCAAACGCAAGCTGCTCGTCCAGCACCGCGACCTTCGCCCCTGCTTTTATGTCCGCCGCGCCGTAGAGCCGCCCAGCGATGAGATATTTCGGGTGCGCGAGAAACCAGCCCTCGTCGGTGCAAGTGATCGTCGTCACCGCGCTCTGCGCCGCGCCCGCAACGACCGCAGTGTCATATGCCGTCGCCGCGATGCCCGCCTTCGCGTCCGCGCCAAGCTCGAGCTTCCCCTCGAGCCACGCCTCGTATCGGTCAAGCAGCGCGCGCGTGCCCCCGCTCCCGTCGCCGTCGGGCAACACCTCGGCAGGCGCAATCGCCATGTACTGCGCGACCGAGGGCGCGCGCCATAGCCCGATGAGCGCGTAGATGATCAGCCCGATCCCGACAAGCAGCAGCCACCCGCCGCGCCGCCTGCCCCTTTTCTTATTCTGCTCCATATCAGTTCGCATACTCCATCACGGAGTCGCCCTCCGATATGCTCCGATCCTCCATGTACGCCACCTGCTCGTAGCTCAAATTCTCCTCGACGGACACCGTGCCGCCGGATTCGGCGAGCACCGTCACCGGCGTTTTGACGGTGATTGTCTTCACCGTGCCGAGCGAACTCTGCTCCCTGCGCAGCGTGTAGACGTACCGATCGTCGCCCGCACCGCGCACCGCCGCCGCGGGGAGCAGCGTCGTCGATGCCTTCGCCCGGTATTCGATCTTCACTTCCACATCGCCCGTCGCCAGCGCGTATAGCCCGCCCATGTCCTTGATCGCGCCGCGCGTCAATTCGACATCGGCGTACTTCCCGCCCGCGAGCGTCACGCCCACGCGCACAACCTCCGTCTCAATCGTGTACCCGTTTCGATCGACGAGGTAGGCGTCCATCCCCTTGGTGATGTTCAGCTCCACCTCCGTGGTGTCCGCGCGCAGCACGATCTCCTCGTCCTTCGGGCAGATCACATACGCCGCGTTCGCGGGGTTGAAGCTCTCGCCCACCTTCACGCCGAGCGCGGTGATGTAGCCGTCCTCGGCGGCGGTCACGGACTTGAGCTGCGCGCGCAGCACGGTCAACTCCAGCATCTCCGCCTCCGCCTCGTCCAGCGCGCGCCGGTACTTGATGGTGTCGGTGATGTAGGTGCGCACCTCCTCGGAGATCGTATACCGCTCCGCCTGGCGCATGGCATCCTGCGCGTTTGCAAGCGCCGCCTCCGCGGCGGTGAGCTGCGCGTGCAGCTCGATGAGCGCCTCGCTCGCGCCCTCGGGCAGCGCGCCGCTCTCGTCCAATGTCAGCCCCTCGATCGCCAGCCGCGCCTTGTGCGCAAGGCTCGCGCCCAAGTGCGCGTCCTTCGCGGCGGCGAGCACCTCGTGCGCCTGCGCCCACGCCTCCTCCGTGCGCCGGAGCTTGACGTCGCGGTCGATCAGCGCTTGCAGCGCCTTGTCGGCATCCTCGTAGTTCTGGCGAAGCTGCGCCATCGCCTTGTCGTAGTCGGCGATCTCCGCCTCGAAGATCACATCCTCCGCCGCGACCTCGTAGCCCACCTCGACCTTCACGGCGGTGATGTTCACCTGCGCGTCCGCCGCGCCCTCGAGAAACACCTCGTTTTTCACGGGGAAATGGAGCGCCGCCTTCAGCTCCACCGCCTGCGTCAGCCGCCCCTGCCGCGGCGCGAGTATGCGCACCTTCGCCGTGGCGATGGTGCGGATCGTACCCGCGAAGAACATGCAAAGTGCGACAATCGCCGCAAGCGCGATGAGCCCCCGAATGGCGTACTTTTTAGCGTTCATATCGTTTCATCCCTTATTTGAGCTCGGTCAGCTGTATGCCCTCCAGAATATCCTTCTGGAAATACAGATACACAAACAGCGCCGGCAAGATATAAATCGTCGCGCCCGCAAACTCCACGCCCGTAAAATTCGCGGAAAACTGGTTGAACATCACCGACAGCGGCATCAGATGCGTCTTTTCCGCCAGATACGTCAGCGGCTGCTCGACCAAGTTCCACGAATCCGCGAACGAGAGCGCCACCGCGCAGCCGATGATGGGCTTGCACACCGGCAGTATGATGTGCCAAAAGCAGCGGAACGTGCCCGCGCCGTCGATCGTCGCCGCCTCGAGAATCTCGCCGGGCAGCCCCACCATGTACTGCCGCAATAGGAAAATGTAAAACGGCGAGAAGCAGTTGGGCAGTATCACCGCCCATACGGTGTTCATCAGCCCGAGGTTCCGAAGGGTGAGTACGTTTGGCACCATCGTCACCTGAAAGGGGAGCAGCATCAGCATGATCACCGCGAAGAAGATGGTGTCGCGCATCGGAAAGCGAAAGCGCGAGAGCGCATATGCCATCGCCGGGATGACGATCGCCTGCCCGATGAGGATCGCGAATGTGTACATCGCGCTGTTCACAAACAGCCGCAGTACCGTCTCGTCCTCAATCAGCACGCGGTAAAACTGACTCAAGGAGAACGAGTTCGGCGCGAGCTTTGTTTCCATCCACGCTTCGTTGTCGTAGTTGCCGCGCGTCTCCATGTACGCCTTGATCTCGCCCGGCGAGGAAAAGGAGTAGATCACCGTGAGCAGCATTGGAAGTAGCACCGCGACCGCGATCAATGTCAGCGCAAACCGCGTGCCCGCATATCTCTGTTTTCTGTGTCTCATTCGCGCCCCCCTAACCCAGCCGCTTGATCAGCCGTTTTTGTATGAGAAATAGAACCCCGAATATGAGAAACACGATCAGCGCAAGTATATACGCCGCCGTGGTGACGTTTTGGTAATTGAGCCGGGAGAACATGTTGTTCATGTAGTTTTGCAGCGTGTAGACCGATTCGTCCGGGTACGCGCCGCCGATGAAGTAGACCTCCTTGAAGATCTTAAAGGAGTTGATCGAGCAGAGCACGAACACCAGAAACGAGCTCGGCACGATCAAAGGCAAGGTCACATGCCACGCCTGCCGGAAGATGCCGCCGCCCTCGAGCTTTACAAACTCGTACAGCGGCTCGGGGATCGACTGCATCGCCGCCAGAAATATGATGATCGCAAGTCCCAAATTCTTCCACACAAACAAAAGGATCACCGGCATGCGCATGGCGCTGCCGTCGAGCCATGACACGCGGTCAAGCCCCATCGCCGTGACAAATCGGTTCGCCGCCCCGCCGTAATCGAAGATCACCAACCACACGAGAAGGATCGCGCACGAGGGCATGAAGTACGGCAATATCACGCTGTTTCGGAAAAACGCGCCCTTGGGCTTGATCCGGTTTAATAACATCGCGATGAAAAATGAAAGCGCCCACACAAGCGGCGTGCAGATCGCCGTGAAAAACAGCGAATTTTTAAGCCCCAATTGGAAGATGGGGTTTTTTAGGATGTTGATATAGTTGTCAAATCCAACAAATGCGTTTTTGTAGCTGCCGTCGGTGAAACTGTAATACATGCCGCCGAAAAACGGCAGTATGTAGAAGATGAACAGCCCGACCAGCCCCGGCAGCAAAAACGGCAGTACGGACCTTTTGCGCGTGAACAATGTCTCGCCTCCACAATCGCCGGCTTTGCGCGCCCGGTGCCGCGCGGCATCGGGCGCAAAGCCGCATAATCAAATGTACCGAACTTTACCTGCGCGCTACTGCCCCTCCAGGATCATCAGCATGATCTTCTTATCGATCGCCGCAAGCAGCTCCTCCGGCGTGAGCGCGCCGTCGCGGTACTGGTACAAAAGCTCGTAAAACTCCTGTTGGTTGTCCTCGCCCAAGCCGAAATACTCGCTCACATGGATGTATTTCGCATACGCGCGGTACTGCTCGATGTCCGCCGGGCTCATTATCCAAGACCGATCCGTGTCATATTTCTCCCGCGCCTCCTCGAGCTCGGCAATCCGCGCCTTCCACGTCTTTATGTCGTCCTCGTCCGCGCGCGCAAGCTCCGCCTGCGCATCTTCAATGTTCTTGTCGATCGCCGCGATCGCCTTTTCGTACTCCGGCTCGCGCAGCGGTTCGTTCGCCGCGGGCGATGCCTGCGCGCGCAGCGTCGCGGGCAGCGCGTCCAGCACGCATTCGAGGTATTCAACCGCAAGATCGGGGTGCGCGGAATAGGGGTTCACAAACGCAACCTGCATGCGGGTTGCGAGAATCGGCTCCATCCCCTCGGCAAGCGCGAGCGGCAGCGGCGCAGCGTACTGCAAATATCGGGAGATGCCTTCAATGTACAGCACATCCTGATCAAACAGCTTCTCGCCTTCAAAGGTGCGCGACCCCTCGAAGGGCTCCGCTTCGATGCCCAGCGCTTCGTAGTCCAAATCGTCCAGCGCATGAAGTACCTCGTGCAAAACCGGCGTGTCAAACGCCATCTGCGCATCCTCCGCCTGCTTGAGATGGCACATGTACTGATCAAAGATCATCACGATGCGCTGTATGCGGTACATGCTGACAAAATCGCCCGGGGACACGGGGTACACCCCGGCTTCCTCGGCGAGCGGCGCAATCTCATTGAGATATTGAAAGAATTCCGCCCATGTCGTCGGCAGATCGTCCGCCGACAGCCCCATCATCTCAAGCGCGTAGGGATTGTAGCCCATCGTCATGGTGTAGATGTCAAGCGGGATCGCAACCGGCGCGCCATCTTTTGTGACCGCGCTTTGGATGCCCGGGTACATCTCCTCCACAAACGCGCGGATCGCCGCGCTTTCGGACAAATCCGCCAGATACCCCCGCTCGTAGAGCGAGCCGTACTCGCGCTGCTCCACCGGCAGCACATAGATGTCCACATCGCCCGATCGGCTGAGCATCGCCTCCGTCACGTTCCCGGATGAGCCCGTCAGCACCGTCTCCACCTCCGGATGGCGCGCGGCAAACGCCGCCTGCGCATCCATCATCGGCTGCATCCCGCCCGTGTGGATGCGAAGGCGCACTTCCTGCGCCGGCGCGGGCTCGGTGGCGCGCAGGAGCACATTGGCGATGTCGCCAATGAGGATCGCCCCCTCGCCCGTGAGCTGCGCCGCAAACACCGTCCTGCCGCCCAAGGGCGCGGTCGCCACCTCCTCGGCGGTTTCGGGGTCGAGCCCCTGCATCCGCAAAAGCCGCCCGCCGAAGGTGTAGTAGAGCATGTCCGCCGCCGCGTCGTAGGCGAGGTTGGATATCACATCCTCGCTCATTTCTTCGCCCGGCAGCGCGTAAAATTCCCGCGCCTCGCCCGTCTCCAAATCAAGGGTCAAAAGCGCGTGCTCGCCCGCCGCGTAGTCGTACATCGAGAGGATCGCCTGCGCGCCGTATGCGCAAATCCCCGAAACGCCCGCAAACGCGCCGCCCAACTGGTGCGTTTCGCAATCCCCCGTTTGAAGGTCAAACGCGTACACCGCGCCGTCGTTGTAGAAATCGCCCGCCGTTGAGAAAAGCAGCCGCCCGCCCGCGATCACCGGATACCGCAGATCGTCCTGCATCAAATACTCGCGCGCAATCTCGCGGACATCCAGTTCCAGTCCCGCGTCCAGCACGGCGCGGTCGCCGTCAATCGCCATCCCGCACAGCCGCATGCCGTGCGGCGCGAATTCATCGGGCATATAGTCAAACACAATCGCGTACAGCCCGTCCGCGCCCGCGAGCGCGCCCGCAATCTCCGAATACCCGCCCGCCGGCGCATGGTCGGCGTGGTTGTCCGTCAGCGGCGAAAGCGCGCCGCCTTCGTAGGCGTAGAGCGCGCCGTCCCCCGCGATCAGGTAGGTCGCGCCCGCCCAGTGCGCCATGGCGCGCAGCTGCTCTGAGCCCGAGCCGCCCGCGCCATGGTAGATTATCTCGCCCTGCGCGCACGCAAGCGGCGCGCCGAGCAACAGCATGAAACACAGCCAGAGAGCCAAAACCCGCATCTTCCCACGCATCATACTTCCTCCTCCGAGTTCGGGGTTGTACCCCCAACCACAGGGTGATACCGCATAAAAAGAGTGTGCGCTGGCGAGGTGAGTGTTCGTCAGATCGCGTTTGCAAAATCCCGACGGCGCAGCATCGCTGCGTCGAGGGTTTTGCGGGCGTGAGATGGCGGACATGCGCCCGCCTGCGCGCGCTCGATTTGTGCGGTATTGCCCTACCATCGACCGATGCCAGTCGAGAACCTGCGAACGCCTACATCCCCTCGAGCAGCATCATCTTCAGCTTCTTGTCGATGCCCGAAAGCATCGCGCCCGCGTCGATGTTGCCCTCCAGATACTGCTGGATCGACCCATAGAAATCCTCGTAGTTCTCCCCGCCGATGCCGAAGAACTCGCTCACCACGAGATAATCGGCGTACTCGCGGTACTTCGCGATGCTCTCCGCGCTCGCCTCCCACGCGCCGACCTCCTCAAACTCCGCGAGATACCCCTGCCAATCCGCCAGCTGCTGCTCCCACTCCGCCTTGTCCTCCTCCGCGGCCTTCTCTAACTCCGCCTCGATGGACTCGATCTGCTCGATGTAGTGCCCATACGACTCCTCGTAGTAGACATTGCGGATCGGCTCGTCCCAATTCGGGCTCGCGTTGGCAAGAAACATCTGCGGGAACAATTCCGCTGCGTGCTCGAGATACTCGATCGCAAGCGCGCGGTTCTCGGAATACGGGTTCACCACCGCAACGCTCAACTGCGCCTCGATCATCGGCGGCACAACGCCGTCCATCGAAAGCGGCATGGGCAGCTGCTGCTCATCCTGGAACGAGTACACGCTCACGCTGACATCACCGTAGGTTTGGAACATCGATCGGTTGTCAGACGAGTAGACGCGCGTCGCCTCCGCGTCGTCGTACTCCTCCATCAACCCGTAGGCGGTAAAATCGATCGCCTCCAGCTCCGCGAGCAGCTCGCGCATCAGCGGCGTGTCAAACGCCATCTCCGCGTCCGGCGTCTTTGTCAGATACACCATGTAATCGTTGATCAGCCGATAAAACAGCGTCGCGCGCGCGTCCTCCTGCGTCATGTACAGCTCGAATACCATGACCCCCGCGTCCTCGTAGAGGTCCGCCGCGCGCCGGATGAGCTGTAAGTAGGAGAGCCAGTCCGTGGGCACGTCGTCCTCGGTCAAACCCATCTTCCCAAACGCCACCGGATTGTAGCTCATCACATTGGTATACAGCTCAACCGGCAGCGCGAGCGTCTCGCCGTCCTTTTGCACCACGGCGCGTATGCCGTCGTACATGCCCTCGACGAGGGTCGTGATGGCGTCGCTATCGGTCAGCTCCGCGAGGTATCCGCGGTCAAACAGCGCGGCGTAGTCCTCGCTGCCGACATACACCGTGTAGATGTCAACCGCGCTCGACTGGTTCATCATCGCGTCGATGATGCTCTCGAAATTCGTGGCGAGCACCACTTCCACCTCCGGGTGCTTGCCCGAGAAGGTGTGATACGCCTCCTCCAGCGAGCGGTTGTAGCCGGTGTACACCGTGATGTTCTGCGCCGCGCGCGCCGAGGGATCGGTGTTGCGCGCGATCACGGTCTCGTAATCGGCGCAGATGAAAAAGCCGTCGTCGGTGAGCGCGGGCGGGTAATCACTCCACTCGTCGATCTGAACCGCGGCGACGGATACGGCGGTCGCGGGATCCAGCCCGTCCATGCGGTAGAGCTCGCCGCTGAGCGTGTAGTATAAAGCGTCCGTCGCCTCGTCGTAGAGCAGGTTCGTCGCGTACCGATAGTTGGTCGATTCGATGGAGAACGCCTCCTCGGTGTCCCCCGTCTCAATGTCCATCACATAAAACTGTAAGGGATTGTCCCCCGAATCATAGGAGACCACCGCGATCAGCGCCTGCCCGTCCCGATACCGCGTCATGCCCTGGATTTGCGCGTTCTGCCCGCCGATGTCGGGCTCGAGCAGCTCGCAATCCCCGGTATTGATGTCCATCACAACGACGGTCGGCATGCCGCTACTCATGTAGGTGGTGAACACGAGCTTGTCCTCCCAGAGGAAGGGGCTGCGCATGTCCTGCGCGTATTCGTACTCGTCGTATGTCTCGATCAAATCGTCCCAGTCGAGCTCCACGCCCTCGTCCAGCGTCACATTGCCGTCCGCGTCAAACGCCATCTTCATGATGCGCGCCTCGTCGAAGGTCGATCCCCCGCGGTACGAGCCCTCCTCCTGCTCGGAGTAATCGTAGCTGTGGGTCACGGCGTACAGACCGTCCTCGCCCGCGAGCGCGGCGCGCATGTCGATGTAGCCGTCCTCGCGCGCAAACAGCGCCGACTGATCAAAGGGGAACGTTTGAAGCTCGCCCGCCTCGCGCGTCCAGGTGTAGTATTCGTTACCGTATGTAAATAGGTAGAGCGTGGAATCGTAATACGCCATGGCGCGCAGCGAGTCCATGCCGGTGCCGTCGATATACCGATAGATCGTGATGTTCCCGGCGTCGCCCAGCGCGGGGATCGCGGAAACCGCCGTGAGAAGCGCGATCAGCGCGATCAAAATTCGTTTCATCTTCTTCATATAATCTCTCTCCATCATCATACTGCGCGCCCGTTACGGCGCGGATTCTTCCGTCTCCTCCGCGCCGTCCTGCGCGAACACGAGCACCGTCATCCCGAGGCGCACCTGCTCGTCCGGCGCGAACGCCACGCACGCCAGATAGCTCGGCGCGCCCGCGCCCTCCGGCGCGCTGTCGATGTAGGAGATGCGCGTCACCGTGCCGTCAAAGCGCGTCTCCAATTCCGGGTCCCAACTGAACTCGATCACTACCGGCATCCCCACGCGGATGAACACAAGGTCGGATTCGAGCACGGGGATTTCCACCTGCAATGCGTCGTCGGGGTAGATTTCGATGAGCTTCGCGCCCTTCGCGACCGACGCGCCCGCGCCGGCGTCCACACTCGCCACGATGCCGCTCACGCCGCTTTTTACCTCGCTGCCCGGCGCGTACAGCCCGTCGAGCGCGCCGTCCACCGTCTCAAACAATAGCTGCCCGCGCTCCACAAAATCGCCGTTTTTCACATGCATGCGCAGTATGCTCCCCGTGCCCTTCATGGCGACGGGGGTGGTCGCCTCGACCGTCCCGCGCCCGATGCGCGACGCGGACGCGTAATCGCTCTTTCGGAACACGCCCACCGTCTCGCCCAGGCTGAACTCGCCCGCGGTCGTCTCGACGGTGTACTTGCCCTCCTCGCCGATGCCGGTGACGATGCCCGTGCCCTGGTGGGTGCCGTCGGCGGTGCAGAGCA
>JBMNUA010000044.1:0-14016 GCA_050945995.1 Christensenellales bacterium | reverse complement strand
GAGGTGAATTTTCGTCAGATTGAGCTTGCAAAATCCGCAGGCGTAGTCGTGCTACGTCAAGGGTTTTGCAGGCACGAGATGGCGGAAATGCATCCGTCCGCGCGCGTTCGATTCGTGCGGAATTGCCTCATATAAAATGGATGTGGGAAAGCGCGCGCAGCAGCATCTCGCGCTCGACATCGGCGATGGATTCGCCGAGCCGCGCCGCCATCACGGCGGGCAGCACGCGCTCCACTTCCGCGCGGGGCACGTCCATGGCGCGCAGGTACAGATCGACCGCGGCGCGGCGCGGGGCGATCGGCAGGTCGGCGGGGGTGTACTCCATGAGGTAGACGCTGCGCGCGACATCACAGATGGGCGCGCCGGAGCGGACGTCCATGCAGTCGATGACATACAATCCGTTCGGGGTGTGCATGACGTTGCCGGGGTGGTAATCGCCGTGCAGCAAGCGGTCGCCGTCGGGGAGCAGATCGATGAGGGGCAGGTACTTCGATTGCCCGCCACGCACGGCGCTGTCTCGCCAGGCGTCCTTGAGGGCGGGTGCATCCTGCGCGCGGTAGGCGAGGATTTCGCGGTGCAGCGCGGCGAATTGGGCGATCTGCTGCGTAAGATCGCCTTGAAACAGCGAATCGAGCATGGTGCGCCCGTCGAGCCGCTCGTACACGATGGCGGGGCGATCGCCGTCGATGAACGCGTATGGGCGCGCGGTCGGGATGCCGAGCCGGCGCACGAGCTGCGCATTTTGAAACTCCCTGCGCGCGCTGTTTGCGGAATAACCGGGGTTGAACAGCTTGAGCGCGCGACCATCGCCCATATCATGCAATACAGCGGTTGCGCCGCGCGCGAGTTCGGGCAGAGCGGACAGATCCGGGATCGGCATGGTGATCACCTCCGGGCGTATTATAGCACAGGATGCGTGTTTTGGGAATCGGCGTGAAAAAGCCCCGCGCGGGGCGGGGCAAAATGATATCGATTGGAAGAAGAACGATTGCAGAACAGTCATATCAATCAAGTTTGGCGGCGTGTACGGCAAACTAGCATGTTCACAAAGAAAACGCTTGCGTTTTCGACTGAACATGAATTCCTGCCCGTCAGATTTGCGCCCGGAAATCCGTGAGGATTAAAAGGCGAACCCGCACAAATCGCACGCGCGCAGGCGGGCGCCTGTCCGCCATCTCACGCCTGCAAAACCCTTGACGTAGCGATGCTACGCCTTCGGGATTTTGCAAATGCAATCTGACGAACACTCGCCTCGCCAGCGCACACCCTCTTTATGCGGGTTCGCCTTCGCAAATCGCAGTCCTCTTCCTTTTCGTCAAAAACCGTGAGGTTTTTGACGAAACAAGCCCCGCACGGGGCGGGGCGAGTACGTTAATCTTGAAACAATGCGGTTGAGAGGTAGCGATCGCCGGTATCGGGGAGGATCACGACGATGGTCTTTCCCTTGTTTTCGGGGCGTTTCGCCAATTCGATCGCCGCCCAGAGCGCAGCGCCCGAGGAGATGCCCGCGAGCACGCCCTCCTGCCTGCCGAGCGCCTTGCCGGTGGCGAAGGCATCCTCATCTTTGACGGTGATGATCTCATCGTAGATCGAGGTGTCGAGCACCTCCGGGACAAAGCCCGCGCCGATGCCCTGGATTTTATGGCTGCCGGGCGTGCCCGTCGAGAGCACGGCGGAGGTGGCGGGTTCGACCGCGATGATTTTTACGGCGGGGTTTTTCTCCTTGAGGTACGCGCCCGCGCCGGTGATTGTGCCGCCCGTGCCGATGCCGGAGACGAAGATATCGACCGCGCCGTCCGTATCCGCGTAGACCTCCGGGCCGGTGGTCTCACGGTGGATCGCCGGGTTGGCGGGGTTGGTGAACTGGCTGGGGATGAAGCTATCCGGGGTTTCGGCGGCGATTTCTTCCGCGCGGGCGATCGCGCCCTTCATGCCCTTCGCGCCCTCGGTGAGCACAAGCTCCGCGCCGTATGCCTTCATCATCTGCCTGCGCTCCACCGACATGGTTTCGGGCATGACGATGATGGTGCGGTAGCCGCGGGCGGTCGCGACCATCGCAAGCCCGATGCCGGTGTTGCCGGAGGTGGGCTCGATGATGACCGAGCCGGGCTTGAGGATGCCGCGCGCTTCGGCGTCGTCGATCATTGATTTTGCGATGCGATCCTTGACGGAGCCCGCGGGGTTGTAGGATTC
Organism: Christensenellales bacterium; assembly: GCA_050945995.1. GTDB lineage: Bacteria > Bacillota > Clostridia > Christensenellales > Aristaeellaceae > RUG11247. The sequence goes on along the minus strand of JBMNUA010000044.1, from coordinate 11,823 downwards.
GAGCTTTGCGAGGATGCGCGCGCCGAGCTGATGCGCTTTTTGGGTGTTTCTAAGCTCGAGAAGCGGTGTATTGCCGACGAGCTGGTCTGCCGATTGATAAATTTTTGCCATGGATGACGCCTCCTGTCGATCTGCCGAGATTTGAATTCCTACAATCCCGGTATGTTTTGAGTATTATATACCCGCGGGCGGGGGATGTCAACACAGGGGTTGGGGGAAATGGGGAAGTTTTACAAAAGGGGCGGGATTGTATGCGATATCGCCTTGACGGGCGGGGAACGCCGTGATATACTAGCAAAAATCATTTTGGGGTGGTACACATCGTGGATGGGATGCGCGCGGGCAATTGGAATAACGGTAATCCTGGTATCCGGGCGGTGCGCGCGGCTTCTATCCCAATTGTCTGAAATGGTTGAACGGCAAGAAATAGTGGATGGGGCGCGCGCGCACCATCCGTTTTTTATATGGAGGAGGGACTGGAATGGATGTGACGGGGGTTATCCGGGATTATTACGACGCATCGGTTGAGGCGGAGTGGGCGCGGATCGAGAACCGACCGGAGGAGCGGATCACGCGCCGCTTCATCGAGCGGTACATAAAGCCCGGCGAGCGAGCGCTCGACATCGGCGGCGGACCGGGGCGGTATGCACTATGGCTGGCGGAGGCGGGGTGTGATGTGACGTTATACGACCTATCGCCGGAGAACGTGCGGTTTGCGCGCGAGAAGGCCGCGGCGCGCGGGCTTTCCATTCAGGCGATGGCGGGCGACGCGCGGGAGGTGGACGCGCGGGTGGACGGCGCGTTCGACCACATATTGCTGATGGGACCGATGTATCATCTGCTCGAGGCGCGCGAACGCGTGCGGGCGGTGGAGGCGAGCCTGAAGCTGCTCAAGCCGGGCGGTTTGCTCTATGTATCGTTCATCAACATGTTTGCAGGGATGATCTACGCGATGAAGTTTGCGCCGGAGATCATATTGGACGAGAGCGAGTCGGAATTTTATCAGACGGTGCTTGCCGACGCGAGCTATGCGGGGCAGGCGTTCACGCAGGCGTATTTCATCCATCAGCGCGAGGTGCTGCCGTTTATGGCGCAATTCCCGCTGGAGAAGCTGCACTTTTTCGGGCAGGAGGGCATCACATCGCCGTGCGAGGGGAACATCATGTCGCAGCCGGCGGAGATTGCGGATGCGTGGATCGACATGGCGGTGAAGCTCGCCGAGCGCGAGGATCTACTGAGTTGGTCGGAGCATTTGATGTACATCGGGCGGAAAAAGGGATGAAAAAAAGGTCGCGCGCTGCGACCTTTTTGATCATTGGCTTACATGCTGACGACCTGGTAGCCGTCCCGCACATACGCCTTCATGCCGGCGTGACCGGACAGATCGCCGAGCATGGGCAGCCCGGACGCCACGTTCTGATCGTACACGCCCATAACCTTCGAGCAGGCGAGGCAGACGCCCGCGAGGATGCCCGCTTCCTTCGCCTTGCCATAGAGCGGATGGTTCTCCGCCTCAAACTGCGAGACGAGCTTGACGGACGCGCCTTCAAAGATGACCTTCACCTCTGCGCCGTCGGCATGCAGATCGAGCGCATTGAGCAGGACATGTTGAAAGCACATCTTTTCGCCGGTCATGCCATAGAACAGCACCTTCTTCATCGTCGAACCTTCCTTTCTTCACAGGAGTGCGCCCGTTACGCGCGGGCGGCGGTATAATCGTCGAAGTAGCCCTGCACGAGCACGACGGGCGTGCCCTTGTCGCCCGAGCCGCTGGTCAGATCGCTGAGCGAGCCGATGAGGTCGGTAAAATGCCGGGGCGTTGTGCCAAGAGACGCCATATCGTCGGCGAAATCGCCGGTTTTATCGCGGATCGCCTGGGTGACGGCTTCCTTGAGCGCGTCTCCCGTGAGGTGCTTGAACTCATTGTCGGCGAAGTATTTGAGTTTCAGCTCATGGGGCGTGCCGCGCAGACCGTCGGTATACGCGGGGGAGACGCAGGGGTCGGCGAGCTCCCAGATGTGGCACTGGGGGTCTTTGAACGCACCGTCGCCGAACACCATGACCTCCATGTGCTTGCCGGTCGCCTCGGCGAGCAGCGCCTGCGTTTCGCGCACGAACGCGCCGCAATCGCGCGGGAAGAGCTTGACGGAATCCTCCGTCGCCATGTTCGCGCCGAGGAGCCCGAACTGCTCGTTATAGCCGCTGCCATCGACGGGGGATGTGAGGATATCGTCCAATCCATAGACAATCTTTGCGCCCGCGGCGCGCAGGATGCGCTTGGTGCGCGCGCGCGAGTGGATGTCGCAGGCGAGCACGCGGTCGGTGTAATTTAGAATCGCCTTGGGGTTGTTGGCGAAGATGATCTGCGCCTTTGCGCCCGCGCGGGTGATGACATCCTCATAGTAGGAGACATAGTCCACGCCCGTGAAGGGGTGCGTGGTTGCGCCGAAATGGGCGCGGTAGGCGGGCAGATCGAGCACGTCGGAGTAGGGGTTGACGTCCGTCTCGTCGAGAAGGTCGAGCGGGAGCAGCTGGTTGCCGACCTCGTCGCGCGGGTAGCTGAGCATCAAAACGACCGTTTCCGCCGCCATCGCGATGCCGCGCAGGCAGGTGGCGAAGCGGTTGCGGGACAAAATCGGGAAGACGACGCCGATCGCGCCGCCGCCGAACTTCTCGCGCACATCTGTTGCGATGGCCTCGACGGAGGCGTAGTTGCCCTGGCTTCTGGCGACGACGGACTCGGTCACCGCGACGACATCGCGGTCGCGCAGCGAAAAGCCCTCCGCCTTCGACGCGCCGAGGACGCTGTCTACGACGATGCGGGCGAGGGAGTCGCCCTCGCGGATGATTGGGGTGCGGATGCCCCTTGCGATCGTACCGACTGTTCTATCCATGTTTATCTCTCACTTTACGAAAAATATCGGTTGTTTGCGAGATCATTCCCACTCAATCGTGGCGGGTGGTTTGCCGGTGATATCGTACACCACGCGGTTCACGCCGCGCACTTCACCCGTGATGCGCTCCGAGATCCTCGAGAGCAGCGCGTGGGGCAGGCGGGCGTATTCGCAGGTCATAAAATCGTTGGTGCGCACGGCGCGCACGGCGATGGTATAGTCGTAGGTGCGCGCATCATCCGTCACGCCGACGCTGCGGTTGGCGGTGAGCACGGCGAAATACTGATCGACCTTGGCGCGCGAGCGACCGATCTCCTCGCGCACGATGGCGTCGGCATCGCGGAGCAGATCGAGCTTTTGCTCGGTCAATTCGCCGATCACGCGGATCGCGAGCCCGGGTCCCGGGAAGGGCTGGCGACCGACGAGCTTTTTGGGGAGCTTGAGGAGGAGCCCGAGCTTTCGCACCTCGTCCTTAAACAGCCCGCGCAGGGGCTCGACGATGCCCGAAAAGCGCATCGTCTCCGGAAGCCCGCCGACGTTATGGTGGCTTTTAACGAGCGCGGAATCGTTCGCGCCGGACTCGATGACATCGGGGTAGATCGTGCCCTGCGCGAGAAATTCGGGGCTATTGTGCCCAAGCGCCTCGTCCTCAAACGCGCGCACGAACTCCTCGCCGATCGCCTTGCGCTTTTCCTCGGGATCGGTCACGCCGGCGAGCCGCGCGAGGAAGCGCGCGCGCGCATCGACGTACACGAAGTTGATCGGGCGCTTGGCGAACACGGTTTTGATCTCATCCGGCTCGCCTTTTCGCATAAAACCGTGGTCGATGAACACGCAGACGAGCTGTTTTCCGATCGCCTCGGAGAGCAGCGCCGCGCACACACTCGAATCAACGCCGCCGGAGAGCCCGAGCAGCACGCGCCGATCCCCCACCTGCTCGCGCACCCGCGCGATCTCGCGGCGCAGGTAGCTCTCCATGCCGTAATCGCCGCGCGCGCCGCAGATGTCGTACAGAAAGCGGCGCAGCACGGAGCGTCCGTCCGACGCGCTCTCGACTTCCGGATGGAACAATGTGCCGTAGATATTTTTTTCGGCATGCTCGAAGGCGAGGATGGGCGCATGCTCCGCGCGCGCGGTTGTGCGAAAGCCCGCGGGCAGGCGCGCGATGCGCCCCGGGTGGTCGATGTGCGCCTTGCGCGCGCCGCCCAAACCGCCGAACATTTTGGTGTCGCCGTCCAGATCGATATAGTATACGCCGTACTCGTCCTGCCGGGGTGCGGCGACCGCGCCGCCCGACATGTGGCAGATCAGCTGCGCGCCGTAGCCGATGCCGAGCGTCGGCACGCCCAAATCGAGCATCTCCCGCGCGCAGGCGGGCGCGCCCGCGCCATCGACGGACCCCGCGCCGCCGGCGAGCACGATGCCGATGGGGTTGAGCGCGCGGATCTCCTCCGGGGACGCGGTGCAGGGCTTGATGACGGAATAGACCGCGCATTCGCGCACCTTGCGGGCGACGCGCTGGGCATACGCTCCGCCCAGATCGAGTATGACGATTGTCTGATTCATGGAATCACACCTTTCCATCCGTTATGATACTGTTTGGCGGGCGGCATGTCAACAAAAAGGGTGTAAAAACATATGATTCATCCTTGAATCGGACAAATGCGCACGGGCACAAACATGCGTTTCTGGCGAAGGCGGTTTGACAGGTTGGTTGCGCATTGTTATAATCGCAATAGAATGCCCGCGTCGAAGGCGGGCGGAGCGGCGAGGTGAACCATGAAGGCATACGATTATCTGATCGTCGGGGCGGGGCTATTCGGCGCGGTGTTCGCGCGCGAGGCGATGGACGCGGGCAAGCGCTGCCTTGTGATCGAGCGGCGGGCGCAGGCGGGCGGCAACCTCTATTGTGAAGCGCGCGACGGCATCAATCTGCACACATACGGGGCGCACATCTTCCATACATCGAGCGACGAGGCATGGGATTACATGCGGCGGTTCGCGCGGTTCAACCACTACGTCAACGCGCCGATCGCGAATTACAAGGGCGAGATTTACAACCTGCCGTTTAATATGAACACGTTCTCGCGGCTGTGGGGGATTTCCAAGCCCGAGGAGGCGATGCGCATCATCGAGGGGCAGCGCGGGGCGATCGCGGGCGAGCCGCGAAACCTCGAGGAGCAGGCGATCTCGCTGGTGGGGCGCGATGTGTACGAAAAGTTGATCAAGGGGTACACCGAGAAGCAATGGGGGCGCGATTGCAAGGAGCTGCCCGCGTTCATTATCCGGCGGCTGCCCGTGCGCTTTACCTACGACAACAATTATTTCACAGACCCGTACCAGGGCATCCCGATGGGCGGCTACAACGCGATCATCGACGCGATGCTCAAAGGCGCGGACATCGAACTGAACACGGATTTTTTGAAAGACCGAGAAAAGCATGCCGCGCGCGCGGCGCGCGTCGTGTACACAGGTCCGATCGACCAGTATTATCAGATGCGCTACGGCGCGCTCGCGTATCGGTCGCTGCGGTTTGAGACGGAAAAGCTCGACATGCCGAACTACCAGGGCGTGGCGGTTGTGAACTACACCGACCGCGAGACGCCCTACACGCGCATCATCGAGCACAAGCATTTCGAGTTCGGCGCGCAGGACGTGACGTATGTAACGCGCGAGTACCCTGCGGAGTGGCAACCGGGCGACGAGCCGTACTACCCTGTCAACGACGAGAAAAACAGCGCGCTCTATCAAAAATACCGCGCGCTTGCGGACGCCGAGCCGGACGTGGTATTTGGCGGCAGGCTCGCGGACTACGCCTATTACGACATGGACAAGACGGTGCTCGCAGCGCTCAAACTGGCGAAGCAGGAGTTATAGCGGCTTCCCAGTCGGCTTCCTTGAACCCGAACAACACAAAGTTTGCGCCGACGAGGACGGGGCGCTTGACGAGCATGCCGTCGGCGGCGAGCAGATCGAGCGCATCGTCCTCTGACAGATCGTCCAGTTTTTTGCTGAGCCCGAGCGCGCGGTACTTCATGCCGCTCGTATTAAACAATCTGCGGATGGGAGATGCGCTTATTTGAAGCCATGCGCGCAACTCATCCCGGGTGGGGTTCTCCTTTTGGATATCGCGCTCGACAAACTCGATGTTTCTCTCCAGCAAGAATTTGCGGGCGCGGTTGCAGGTGGTACATTTGGCATGGCAGATGAATTGGAGCATGGGATCACGACCTTTCGGATGATGGAACATGGCGGGATCATCGATTGTTCCGATGATTCCATCCATTATATCATGGTTTTTCACAGAAACAATGCTTGACAGCCGCCGCGCGAGGGGATATACTGACAAGCAAGACAGCGATGGAGGAATGTATGCCATGAACGCAAACCTTTCCATGGCAGTTGCATACGACTTTTATTACTTTTACTTTACCTACGGTGAAGTAGAAGTGATTCGTGTCGCGCAGACCATATAACGGGAGAACCCGTTTTTCTCAAAGGCCGCACAGAGTCACATCTGTGCGGCATCTTTTTTTAGGAGGGATACTATGATCGCGGTACTCAAACAGGGAACGACCCATCAGCAGCGGGACAACTTGGTCGAATGGTTCGAGGGCATGGGGCTGAAGGTACACATCTCCGAGGGCGAGATGCACTGCATCCTCGGGCTAATCGGGGACACGAGCAAGGTGGACATCAACCTATTGGAGGGGCTTTCGATCATCGAGAGCGTGAAGCGGATCACCGAGCCGTTCAAGAACGCGAACCGGAAGTTCCACACCGAGGACTCGGTGATGGACATCGGCGGGCACAAGATCGGCGGCGGGCAGTTCCAGGTGATCGCAGGCCCATGCTCGGTGGAGTGCGAGGAGCAGATTGTGCTGGTCGCGCAGCGGGCGAAGGCGGCGGGCGCGAACCTGTTGCGCGGGGGCGCGTTCAAGCCGCGCACCTCCCCCTACGACTTTCAGGGGCTGCACGCGGACGGGCTGCGGTTACTCTCGATCGCCAAACGCGAGACGGGGATGCCGATTGTGTCAGAATTGATCAACATCAACGACATCGAGCTATTCGAGGACGTGGACGTGATCCAGGTGGGCGCGCGCAACATGCAAAATTTCGACTTATTGCGCGAACTTGGGCGGACGAACAAGGTGATATTAATCAAGCGCGGGCTGGCGAACACCTTAAAAGAGCTTCTCATGAGCGCGGAGTATGTGATGGCGGGGGGCAACGAGAATGTGATCCTCTGCGAGCGGGGCATCCGCACCTTCGAGACATACACGCGAAACACGCTGGATCTATCGGCGGTGCCGATGCTGCGGGAGTTGACGCATCTGCCGATTGTGGTCGATCCGAGCCACGCGACGGGCAAGGCGCGGCTGGTTGCGCCGATGGCGCTTGCGGCGACCGCCGCGGGGGCGGACGGGCTGATGATCGAGGTGCACAACGACCCGGAGAACGCGCGCTCTGACGGCGCGCAGTCGATCACGCCCGATCAGTTTGACGATGTGATGGCGCGGGTTTGGAAGGTGCGGGAGGCGATTGCGCCATGACGGTGGGCATTGTGGGGTTGGGGCTGATCGGCGGATCGCTCGCAAAGGCGTACAAGAAAACGGACGCGCACACGGTGCTCGGACATGACCGCGACCGCGCGGTGGTGGGCATTGCCGAGATCGCGGGCGCGGTGGACGGGGAATTGACCGAGGCGCGCATCGGGGAGTGCGAGCTGCTGCTAATCGCGCTATACCCGGACGCGGCGATTGCGTACCTCGCGGAACACGCGGCGCGCATCCGAAAGGACGCGCTGGTGATCGACTGCTGCGGCACAAAGCGCAGCGTATGCGAGGCGGGGTTTCGGCTGGCGCGCGCGCACGGGTTCACCTTTGTGGGCGGGCATCCCATGGCGGGCACGCATCACTCCGGATTCGCGCACAGCCGCGCAGACCTGTTCCGCTGGGCGAACATGGTGATCGTGCCCGAGGACCGCGGGGACATCCGCCTATTCGAGCGGATCAAGCGCGCGCTCTCCCCCGCCGGGTTCGGTTCGGCTTCGGTGACGACGGCGGACGAGCACGACAAGCGGATCGCGTTTACCTCGCAGCTTGCGCATGTGGTGTCAAACGCGTACATCAAAAGCCCGACCGCGCGCGGGCACAAGGGGTTTTCGGCGGGCAGTTACCGCGATTTGACGCGCGTGGCGTGGCTGAACCCCGACATGTGGACGGCGCTGTTTCTCGAAAACCGGGATCATTTGATCGAGGAGATCGACATCATCGCGGCGGAACTATCCAAATACCGCGCGGCGATGGCGGCGGGCGACGGGGAGGCGCTGCGCGCGCTGCTCGACGAGGGGCGCAGGATCAAGGAGGAGGTGGACGGCGGATGAGTGCGATTTTGCAGGCGCGCGGGGCGATTGACCGCGCGGGCGCGGAGTTGGCGCGGGCGTTTGCGCCGGGGACGGCAGCAGTGATCTCCGACGACCATGTGATGGGGTTATACGGCGCGCGCGTGGAGCAATCGCTCGCCGATGCGGGGTTTCGGGTGGTCAAATTTATGTTCCCGCACGGCGAGGGATCGAAGAATTTGCAGGTGTACGGCGAGATCCTACACTTTCTTGCCGAAAATGAGGTGACGCGCGCGGACGCGGTGGTCGCGCTGGGCGGGGGCGTGGTGGGCGACATCGCGGGGTTCGCGGCGGCGACCTATCTGCGCGGGGTGGGTCTGATGCAGATTCCCACGACGCTGCTCGCGTGCGTGGACTCCTCCGTCGGCGGGAAGACGGCGATCGATCTGCCCGAGGGGAAGAACCTCGCCGGCGCGTTTTACCAGCCGGACATCGTGCTGATCGACCCGGACACCCTGCGCACGCTCCCGGAGGATGTGTTTCGCGACGGGGCGGCGGAGGTGATCAAGTACGCGGCGATCCGCGACGCGGGGATGTTTGACGATCTACCGCGCATCCGCGAGGGGATCGACGGGATCATATCGCGATGCGTGGAGATCAAGCGCGAGATCGTGGGCATCGACGAGCGGGACAAGGGCATCCGCCAGATATTGAACTTCGGGCACACGTTCGGGCACGCGATTGAGAAGCTCAGCGGGTACGCGGTTTCGCACGGCGCGGCGGTCGCCATCGGCATGGCGATGATGGCGCGGGCGTGCGCGGAAAAGGGGCTGCTTGGCCGCGCGAGCGCGGAGAGATTGATCGCCGCGATCCGCGAGATGGGGCACGCGGTTTCGTGCGAATATGCGCCGGACGACATCTTCCGCGCGGCGCTTTCGGACAAGAAGCGCGCGGGCGGCGAGATCACGCTTGTGATCCTGCGGGAATTGGGCGAATGCGCGCTGCACAAGGCATCGCTCGACGAGGCGCGCTCGTTTGTGGAGATGGGGTGGGCGGCGTGGTAGCGCGGGTGTATCCCGGGCGGATCGGCGGGGAGATTGCGGCGATCCCATCGAAATCGCACGCGCATCGGCTGCTCATCTGCGCGGCGTTTGCGGACGCGCCGACGGCGATTGGCTGCGCGGGGACGTCCGAGGACATCGAGGCGACGGCGCGCTGCGTGTCGGCATTGGGTGCGCGGGTGGGGCGTGACGGCGCGGGGTTTACCGTTGCGCCGGGACGTGCAGACAGAGAGGCGACGGGCGGCGGGGATACAGGCGCGGGGTTTGCCGTTGCGCCGGGGAATGTGGGCGGCGAGGAGACGGGCGCGCGGGTTCGTGATGGCGCGGGGGTTACCGTTGCACCGGGGAGAGCGGGCGGCGGGGCGGCGGGCGCGGGAGTTGATGTTGCGCTGGGATGCGCGGGCGGCGGGGAGACGGGCGTGGGAGTTGATATTGCGCCGGGGAATGCGGGCGACTGGGCGACGCTCGACTGCGGCGAGAGCGGATCGACCTATCGATTCTTGCTGCCGGTGGCGGCGGCGCTGGGCGTGCGGACGCGGTTTTTACTGAGCGGGCGGTTGCCGGAGCGACCGATGGATGCGCTGTTTCAGGCGATGGAGGCGCACGGGGTGACGATCGGCGGCAAGGGGACGGCGGTTGTGACCTGCGAGGGCAGGCTCACGGGCGGGCAGTTCCTCCTGCCGGGGGGCGTGTCCTCGCAGTTCATCAGCGGGCTATTGATGGCCGCGCCGCTGACGGGCGCAGCGGTCGAGATCAACCTCACCGGGACGCTCGAATCGCGCGGGTATGTGGAAATCACGCGCGCGGCGATGCGCGCGTTCGGGGTGCAAACGCAGTTTGAAGGAAATTGCCTGCGCGTGCCGGGCGGGCAGCGGTATGTATCGCCCGGACGCATCGAAACCGAGGGCGATTGGTCGAACGCCGCGTTCTTCCTGTGCGCGGCGGCGGCGGGCGAAACCCATGTCGAGATGCGCGGGCTGCGCGCCGATTCGCCGCAGGGCGACCGCGCGATTGCGGGGATCATCGAGCGGTTCGGACAAGCGCCGCGGGGCATCGAGATTGACTTATCGGACATCCCCGACCTCGCGCCGGCGATTGCCGTGCTCGGCGCGGCGGCGGCAGGCGAGACGCGGCTATACAACGCGGGGCGGCTGCGCATGAAGGAAAGCGACCGCATCGCGAGCATCGTAGGGACGCTTTCGACCCTCGGCGCGGACATAACCGCAGAAGGCGACGAGATACTTATCCGCGGCGGGCGGCGGCTCATCGGCGGGCGGGTGGACGCGGCGGGCGATCATCGCATCGCCATGATGGCGGCGGTGTGCGCGGTGATCGCTGACGCGCCGATTGAGATTACAAACGCCGAGGCGGTGAATAAATCGTACCCCGCATTTTTTGAGGATCTACGCGCGCTCGGGCTGCGGGCGGAGACGGAGGAGGGCTAATATGGGATCGGTATACGGAAAGAACTTCAAGGTTTCGATCTTCGGGCAGTCGCACGCGCCGGCGATCGGCGTGACGATCGACGGGCTGCCGGCGGGCTTTGAGATCGACATGGAACAGTTGCGCGCGTTTCTTGCGCAGCGCGCGCCGGGGCAGTCGAAATTGTCCACGCCCAGGCGCGAGGACGATGCGTTTGAGATCCTCTCGGGCGTGGCGGACGGCAAGACCTGCGGCGCGCCGTTTGCGGCGATCATACGCAACACGAATGTGCGCAGGCGCGACTACGCAAACCTCATCGACACGCCCAGACCGGGGCACGCGGACTATCCATCGACCATCAAATACGGCGGACATCAGGACCGCGGCGGGAGCGGGCATTTTTCCGGGCGGCTGACGGCGCCATTGTGCATCGCGGGGGGCATCTTTCGGCAGATGCTGGCGCGCGAGGGCATCCGCATCGCGGCGCATGTGTACGCGGTTGCGGGAATCGAGGATGCGCCGTTCAATCCCCTCTCCCCCGAGATCGATCGTTTGACGGGCGCGCCGCTTCGGGTGATCGACCCGGAGGCGGGCGCGCGGATGGCGGAGGCGATTGAGCGCGCGAGCGCGGACGGGGATTCCGTGGGCGGGGTGATCGAATGCGCGGCGGTGGGGCTGCCCGCAGGCATCGGCGAGCACATGTTTGAGGGGCTGGAGAACCGGATCGCACTCGCGATGTTCGGGATCCCCGCGGTGCGCGGCATCGAGTTCGGCACGGGGTTTGCCGCCGCCGGGATGAAGGGCAGCGAGCACAACGACGCATACATCATAAAAGACGGGCAGGTTGCGACGCGCACGAACCACCACGGGGGGATATTGGGCGGCATCACATCGGGCATGCCGGTGATTTTCCGGATCGCGATCAAGCCCACGTCCTCGATTTTTAAGACGCAGGACACCGTGCGGCTTTCGCATGGGGACGAGACGCAACTGACCATCGAGGGCAGGCACGACCCGTGCATCGTGCCGCGCGCGCTGCCGGTGGTGGAAGCCGCGTGCGCGATGGCGATTTTCGACGCGTACCTCGACCGCAAGAAGGAGT